>DASVPU010000396.1:0-8212 GCA_036389475.1 Solirubrobacteraceae bacterium | reverse complement strand
CCTCGCGGATGGCCAGGCAGAGGTTCGTCCGCGGGCTGCGGCAGTGGACGCACTGGCGGCACTGCGGCGAGAACAGCGTCACGACGTGGTCGCCGGGCGCCACGGACGAGACGCCGTCGCCGACGGACTCGACGATTCCGGCGCCCTCGTGGCCGAGGACGCTGGGCGCGTAGCCAGATGGATCGACCCCGGAAGCCGTGAACATGTCGGTGTGGCAGACCCCGCAGGCCACGAGGCGCACGAGTACCTCGCCCGCCTTGGGCTCGGCGAGATCGAGCTCCTGCACGACGAGCGGCCGGCCGAATTCCTCGAGCACTGCAGCGCGCATCCGCATTGGCGCAACCTAGCGTGAACGCGCGCAATCAGGCTGGCTCCGCGCGGACCGGCGAGCATGGTCGACGGACGACCGACGGCGGAGGCGGATCGTCGCCTTAGGCGCCGAGCGGCCCGGCCGGCGCGGGAACGATCGCGACGTGACGCTGGCCGCCGGCGAGCGGCCGGCGCCAGGGCCCGTCGCCCTCCAAGTCGCTGCCGCGGTCGAGTAGGAGCGCCGCGAGGCAGCGCGCCTCCTCCAGCGGCTGCGCCGGCGAGCGATAGCTGCGCGCGGATCGGCCGGTCAACGGGCCGCTCACGCGGTCATCGACGACGACGAGGTACAGCGGTCCGAGCGTGAGCTCGAGCTGCTCGCCGCCGCCGTCCGATGACGCTGCGCCCATGGCCCGCCAACGCTACCTACCCCGCGACCAGGGAGTGCCTTGCGGGGCCGGCCCGTCGAGGCCGCAACACACGGTCCCGCCGCCGGAGAACCTGCAGGCGACTACGCCGCTACGCCGCGCTTCGCAACGTCTTTCGAGCGGGCGCCGACGAGCTTCTGCGCCTGGCGCTCGGGCGAGATCCGCACGACGTTCGTCGCGATCCCGAGCTTCTCCAGCGTCCAGATCAACATCGCGGAGAGGTCGATCTCCCAGCGGCCCAGGCCCTGACGTGCCGAGCGCGGGAAGGCGTGGTGGTTGTGGTGCCAGGACTCGCCGAACGTCGGGATCGCGAGCCACGCGACGTTCGTGGACTTGTCCTCGAGGTCGAAGCGCCGACGACCGAAGAAGTGACACACGGAGTTGATCGACCACGTCACGTGATGGATGAAGAAGATCCGCACGAAGCCGGCCCACAACAGCGTCCACAGCGCCGCCCCGAGCGAGAAGCCGTGCAGGACGTAGCCCGCGGCGAAGGGGATCAACAGGCCCAGGCCCACGAACAGCAGGAAGTTGCGGCTGATCCAGCGCATGCCCTTGTCCTCGCATAGGTCGGGCGCGTACTTGCGAAACGCGGCGCCGCCCTGCGTCTTCATCAGCCACCCGCTGTGGGCGTGCCAAAGCCCCTTCAAGCCCGAGCCGTGGCCGACGTGCGGGCTATGCGGATCGCCCTCCACGTCCGTATGCGCATGGTGCAGGCGATGGTCTGCGACCCACGCGATCGGCGGCCCCTCGACGGCCATGCAACCGGCGATCGCGAATGCGTACTCGACCGGCTTGCTCACCTGGAAGGCGCGATGGGTCAGCAGGCGGTGATAGCCGACCGTGATGCCCAAGCCGGTGACGACGTACATGACGAACATGATCGCGAGATCGGTCGCGCCGATGGCCTTGTTCCACAGCAGGACGACCGCGACGAGAAAGGCGATGAACGGCACCACGACGGCGGCGAGGTTTGCGTAACGCGTGAGCTTTGGCATGGCTTGAGCGTATCCGCTGAGGTCTGACGCTTTCTTGTCGAATCCACGTGGCTTCACCCAGCGGAATCTGTAGGTTGTGCGCAAATGGACGGTATTGCTCCCGAGGTAGCAGCGATATTGCGCCCGGTCCTGCCCGAGCTCGCGGCGGAGACGATCCGCGCGATCGGAGCCGAGGTGCCCGATTACTCGCAGCCGCTGGAGGGGCGCCTGGGCGTCACGCTGCGCTACGGGACCGAGCGCGCGCTGCGGCGCTTCGTGGACTCGATCGAGCATCCAGCGGGCGTCAGCGAGCGCGACCGCCGCATCTACATCGACCTCGGGCGCCTGGAGATGCGCCAGGGCCGGACGCTGAACGCGCTCCTGTCGGCGTACCGCGTCGGCGCCCAGATCGCCTGGCGGCGCTTCGTCGAGGCGGGCGTCCGCGCCGATCTGGAGCCGGCGACCCTGTACCGGCTGGGCGAGGCGATCTTCGCGTACATCGACGAGATCTCGGGCGAGTCGATCGAGGGCTACGCGGACGAGCAGTCCGCCGCGGCGGGGGAGCGTCAGCGCCGCCGCGCCCGGCTCGTGCTCCTGCTCGCCGCCGAGCCGCCGGCGGCGGTCGAGGATTTGCGCCGGGCCGCCCTGGGCGCCGCTTGGGCGCCGCCGGCGCGGCTGGCCGCCGTGGTCGTGGAGGGCGTGGACTCCGAGCGGCTGGCGAGCCGGCTCGGCCCGGGCGCGGTCGCGGCGACCCTCGACGCCGCGGACGGCGACGGCGACGAGCGCCGCGGCCGCGTGCTCGCGTTCGTCGCCGACCCGAGTGCCCCCGGCAGGCAAGCGCAGATCGAGCGGGCGCTTGGATCGCGTCTGGCTGCGTTGGGACCGACCGGCTCGGTCCGGGAGGCCGCACGCTCAGCCGAGCGCGCCCTGCGGGCCTTTGACCTGCATGCGGTCGGCCGGCTCTGCAACGACGGCATGGTCGTCGCCGAGGAGCACGCGACGGAGTTGCTGCTGCACGCCGACAGCCGCCTCGCCGGCGAGCTCGCTTCGGCGCGGCTGGCTCCGCTGGACGCGCTGCGGCCGGCAACGCGTGCACGCATGCTCCAGACGCTGCGGGCGTGGCTCGATCGCCAAGGCCGAGTCGACGAAACGGCCCGCGAGCTCGACGTCCACCCGCAGACCGTGCGCTACCGGCTCGGCCAGCTGCGCGAAGCCTTCGGACCGGCGCTGGATGATGCCGAGGCTCGCTTCGAGCTGGCGTTGGCGTTGCGCGTGCGGGGCGCGAACGAGCCGGCGTAGCTGGTCAGACCTCCTCGGACGATGCCGGCGTGTCGGTCGAGGCTGGCGTAGCGCCGTTCTCCGCACTGGGTTCGGGGCGGCGATAGCCACGGTCGGCTTTGAGCACCTCGCCGCTCTTGGCGAGCTTCGAGAGCGTCGTGCTGACGGTGCCGCGTGCAAGGCCGGTGGCTTCGGCGACCTCGCCGGCGGTCTTTGCGCCGCCGTCGGCGAGGGCGTCCATCACCGCGGTCTTGGTCGCGCCCGGAGCTGTGCGAGCGCGCGCGGCGGCGGGCTTCGGCGAACGTGTACGCGGCTGCGCAGGTGGCGCGGCGGGCGCTGCAGGCGGCGCGGCGGGCGATCGGTCGCGCGGGTCGAGCGCCGCGAGTGCGCGCCGAAGTTTGTCGGCCTCGGCGAGCAGCTGCTCGAGGCGCTCCTGAATATCGTGTCGGATGCGTTCGATCAAGTTGGTTTCCGGTTCCTTGATTGACGAGGTGGGCGATCGTACATCGCAACTCTTAGAGATCGTCGGCCGCCTGCGCGCAAGGCCGATCCCACGGCGGCGACTGGCGCCGCCGTATGTGGGGCGCAGTGCGCTACCCGCGCTTGACGAGCCGTCCCACCGCGGCCATCAGCTCCTCGGCGCGATCGGCCTGAAGCTGGCCCTGGGCCGGCAGCACGCACGTCCGCGCGTGGCCGTCGAGCAGGCCCAGGGCGACCTTTTCCAGCGCGGCCTGGGCGGCGGAGATCTGCGTCAGGACGTCGATGCAGTAGCGGTCCTCCTCGACCATCCGCTCGATACCGCGAATCTGGCCCTCGATGCGGCGCAACCGCGCAAGAAGCTGATCCTTGCTGGCGCTGTAGCCGCGCCCGCGTGCGGCGGTCGCCGGCTGAGTGTCCGGGGCTGGTTTGGCCATGAGCTGGAGGGTAGCGTACCCCGTGGGGGTATACTACCGGTGAGATGGCCAATACCCCTGCCTCGTATCGATTGGACGGATTCTGTGACGCTCCCGACTCGCACGTACACCGTAGAAGGCATGAGCTGCGGGCACTGCCGCATGTCCGTGATGGAGGAGGTTCTGCAGGTAACCGGCGTCAGGGCGGTTGACGTCGATCTCGACAGCGGCCGGCTCACCGTCGCGGGCGAGACGTTCGACGACGAGGCGATCCGCGGCGCGGTCGACGACGCGGGGTTCGCCGTCGCGTCATGAGCGCGGGCGCGCGCGTCGCGGCCCTCGCGAGGCTCCCTTTCCACACCGCCGCCTTGACGCGATGAGCACCGCCGCGCCCACCGAGCACCTGGATCTGCCGATCAGCGGCATGACCTGCGCTTCGTGCGCGGCCCGGATCGAGAAGCGCCTGAACCACATCGACGGCGTTCAAGCATCGGTGAACTATGCGACCGAGCAAGCGACGGTCAGCTATACGCCGGATGCCGTTACGCCGCAACAGCTCGTCGAGGTCGTCGAGCAGGCCGGCTATCAAGCGATCGTGCCGGCCACCGAGGACCAGGCAGCCGCGGTGTCCGATCCGGTCGAGGACCTGCGGCGCCGGCTGAGCTTCGCGGCGATCGCCTCACTTCCGCTGCTGGCGCTCGGCATGATCCCCGCGCTGCAATTCGACAACTGGCAGTGGATCTCGATGCTGCTCGCCACGCCCGTGCTCGTCTGGGCGGCATGGCCGTTTCACAAGGCGGCCTGGGCGAACCTGCGCCACGGCACCGCGACGATGGACACGCTCATCTCGCTCGGGACGATCGCGGCGTGGACGTGGTCGGTCATCTCGCTGTTGTTCCTCGGCGCCGGCGATCCTGGCATGCGCCACGCGCTCAGCCTGCTGCCCGAGCGCGGCGGTCCGGCGGGCGACGTGTACTTCGAGGTCGTCGGCGTCGTCGTGACGTTCCTGCTCGCGGGACGCTGGTTCGAGGCTCGCGCCAAGCGCAGCGCGGGTGCAGCCTTGCGCGCGCTGCTGGCTCTCGGGGCCAAGGACGTGTCGATCCTCGATGCCGACGGCGTCGAGCATCGCATCCCGGTGGACCAGCTGAAGGTCAACCACCGCTTCGTCGTCCGTCCGGGCGAGAAGGTCGCGACGGACGGAGTGATCGACAAGGGGATCTCTGCGATCGACCGCTCGCTGCTGACGGGCGAGAGCCTCCCCGTGGAGGTCAAGCCGGGCGACGCGGTGACCGGAGCGACCGTCAACGCCGGTGGCCTGCTGATCGTCCGCGCGACGCGCGTCGGCGCCGACACCGCGCTCGCGCAGATCGGCCACCTCGTCACGGCAGCGCAATCCGGCAAGGCGCCGGTCCAGCGGCTCGCCGATCGCATCGCCGGGATCTTCGTGCCGGTCGTGCTCGCGCTCGCGCTCGCGACGCTCGCCTTCTGGGTCGCGGCCGGCGACACCGGACTGGCGTTCACCGCCGCGGTCGCCGTGCTGATCATCGCCTGCCCCTGCGCGCTGGGGCTCGCGACGCCGACGGCGCTGCTCGTCGGTACCGGCCGCGGCGCGCAGCTCGGCATGCTCATCAAGGGGCCGGAGATCCTCGAGTCCACGCGCCGCGTCGACACGATCGTCATCGACAAGACCGGCACCGCGACGTCGGGCAAGATGAGCCTGCATAGCGTGAACGTCGCCGACGGCGTCTCCGAAGCCCAGGCGCTGTGGCTCGTCGGCGCGCTGCAGAACGGCTCCGAGCACCCAATCGGCCGCGCGATCGCGGCAGCCGCACAGGCGCTCGAAGGCGCCGAGCCCGCTCCGGCGGTGCAGGACTTCGCCAACCGTCCGGGTCTGGGCGTGCAAGGCATCGTGGCCGGGCGCGCGATCGTCGCCGGCCGCCCGGCGCTGCTGGAGAGCGCCGACCCGTCGCTTGCGCTGCCGCCCAAGCTGGAGCGGGCTCGGATCGCCGCCGAAGCCGAGGGGCGCACGGCGATCGCCGCGAGCTGGGACGGGGCGGCGCGAGCGCTGTTCGTCGTCGCGGACACGGTTAAGCCGAGCTCGCGCGAGGCCGTGCGGAGGCTGCGCGAGCTCGGCCTGCACACGATCATGCTCACGGGCGACAACGAGACGACGGCGCGTGCGGTCGGGCAGCGGATCGGTGTCGACGACGTCATCGCGGAGGTCCTGCCCCACGGCAAGGCCGCCGTCGTGCGCCGGCTGCAGTCCGAGGGACGCGTCGTGGCGATGGTCGGCGACGGCGTCAACGATGCGCCCGCGCTCGCGCAGGCCGACCTCGGGATGGCGATCGGAACCGGCACCGACGTCGCGATCGAGGCGTCGGATTTGACGCTCGTCAACGGCGACCTGCGCTCGGCCGCCGATGCCCTGCGCCTGTCGCGCCGGACGCTGCGCACGATCAAGGTCAACCTCTTCTGGGCGTTCGCCTACAACGTCGCGGCGCTGCCGCTGGCGGCCGCCGGCCTGCTCAACCCCATGATCGCTGGCGTCGCGATGGCCGCCTCCAGCGTCTTCGTCGTAGCCAACTCGCTGCGGCTGCGCGGCTTTCGCGCGCAGCGCGACGCCGAGCTCGGCGAGCCCGGTGGCCTCAGCCCTCCGGCCGCCCCCGCAGCTCGGCTCGCTTGACCGCGAGCTCGGTCACGCGGGCGCCGATCCACGCCGCCTTCCAGGCCGCAAGCTGATGGTGCAGATCGGCCATGTACTCGACATCGGCGTCGAGGCCGATCGACACAGCGAGCTCGTACTCGCTGCGAAGGAGCTCAAGATGCTGGCGCACCTCGGCGGAATCGGAGTACATCATCTGCGCACCGTGATGGCTTATCGTTCGTTCGGCCAGACCTGGATCACAATCGGCGGCTGATCGGCATACTGGCCCGCGTGATCGTTCGCGCGATGATGCTCGTCGCCCTGCTCGCCGTCGCGGCGATCTCTGCCGGCTGCGGCGGCGATTCGGCCAGCGCGGGGGCGGCCGCGAACACAGCCGAACCCGCACTCGGGCCGATCCCCACCCGCAAGGGGCGGGCGCGGGCGGTCGAGCCCGTGGCCGGCGAGAGCGCGGCGTACGCCGATCTGCCGACCGAGCAACCTGGCGACCAGCCAACCCCAAGCGGCGCCTCGGCGCCCGCACCGCGGGTCTCCAGCCGCAACAGAGGACCGACCAGCGACGCCGCGGTCAGCGACGCGGAGGTGCTCAAGAACGGGATCGCGCTTCCGCCGATCGAGGCACCGGACGCCGTGCGCCAGATCATCGAGGCCGGCAACCAGATCGCGCGCACGCCGTACCTCTGGGGCGGCGGGCACGGCAAATGGCTCGACAAGGGCTATGACTGCTCGGGCTCAATCTCGTTCGCGCTCGCCTCAGCCGGGCTCCTGGGCGGCCCGCTGGACTCCGGGCGCCTGATGAGCTGGGGCGCTCGGGGCAAGGGCAAGTGGATCACGATCTATGCGAATCCGGGACACGTCTACATGGTCGTGGCCGGCGTGCGATTCGACACCTCGGGCACCCGCAGCACCGGCTCGCGCTGGCAGCCGGACATGCGCGGCGGCGGCGGCTTCGTCGCGCGCCATCCGTCCGGGCTCTGATGCACGTGGTTCGCCTCGAGCCCGCAGGCGTTGGGCGCTCCGGCCTCGCCCGAGGAACCGCAAGGTAAGCTGGGCGCGTCGCCATGTCGATTCCGTCCTTCGATCTGCAGGTTGTTCACGACGGCCGGAGGGCCCACATCTCCCCCTCGGGCGAACTCGACATCGCCAGCGCGCCTGAGCTGGAACGGGCGATCGCCGAAGCCACTGCCGAGCCCGGCGCGCAGCTCGTGCTCGACCTGCGTGAGCTGACCTTCATGGACTCCAGCGGGTTGCGAACGCTCGCGCAGACCAACGCTCAGGCGACAAAAGGCGAGTTCGAGCTGTCGATCATCCGCGGCCAGCGCCAGATCGAGCGGGTGCTCGAGATCTCGGGGCTGGCGACGCTGCTGCCGCTCGTCGACGCGCCGTCTGGCTGACGGCCGGCGCGGCACCGGAGTCATCTCGTCGCTTCGACGGCCTTGTCGAGGCGGAAGCGTTGCGCCTGCGCATCACCGTTTGCCGGATCGATCTGGATGAGATCGGCGGCCAGCGCAGCGAACCACGGCTTCGTGTCATAGGTCATTCGCGCGAGGCCGATCTTGCTGGACGTGTCCGCGAGGTTGCCGGTGCCGCCGCCTCCGACGGAGCCGGCGTTGAGCATCGTGAGCTTGTCCAAACGCTGGAGCTCAGACATGTGGGTGTGCCCCTCGA
>DASVPU010000395.1:0-23252 GCA_036389475.1 Solirubrobacteraceae bacterium | reverse complement strand
GCTCGCGGATGTCGTGGCAATCGGCTTCGCGGGCGAGCCGGCGGCTCATCAGCCCCTCCCGCGCTTGAAAGACGAGCGCTTTCACCTTCGCCGGTCGCACGTCGAGGATCACCGCGATCTCGTCGTGGGAGTGCGCTTCGAGCTCAGCGAGGACCAGCGCGGCGCGCTGGTCTTCAGGCAGGCGTTGCAGGTCGACGAGCAGCGTGCGCAGATCCTCGCGCTGCTCGACCTCGTCGGACAACCCGGCGGTCGCGGGCACCACGGTCTCGGCGCCGTCGATGTTGTCGTGCTCGCGTCGCGCGCGCAGCAGCGACAGGCAGCGGTTACGCGCCACCGTGTACAGCCATGCCTTGAGAGCGATCTGCCGGTCATCGGCTATCAGCGACTGATACGCCGCGATGAAGGTGTGCTGAACGGCGTCCTCGGCCTCCTCCCGAGAACCGAGCATGTGCCGGCAGAACGCGAGGATGCCGCGGTGATGGCGATCGTAGATCTCCTCGAAGGCACTGTTGCTACCACTGCGCACCTGCTCGACCAAGCGATCGTCACCGGCCGTGCAGAGGGCGCGGCGCGGCAGGCTGAGGCGCGGCCGGCGGCCGACCAAAGCTTCGTTTGAGCGGGGATCAAACACTGGACCACGACACAGTGCTCTAACGAGGTCGAGGACGCAAGGTTGGTCGGTGACGTGAGAAATCTTGAATTCGTGTTTTTCACAGGCTGCGCACCTCTCGCGCGACCCGCCGTTCGGTTCTGCCAGCCGCAAAACGCGAGGCCGGGTACGCGCCTGCCTCCTGTCAACCTCTAGCCCGCGCGAGAGCGCGCTGCGCCGGCTCGACAGCCGGCGGCGAACCGGCTACTCGGCCCTCCACACGCTGCCCCGCAGCTCGCCGCTCGGATACTCCTCGCCGCGCATGACCTGGACGCGCCAGGGCTCCAGGCGCAACGGCGTGAACACCGGATTTCGCCAGCGGTCAGAGCCGTAGCCGGCCATCCCTTCCGGTCCCCAACCGAGCGGCAGCGGCGTGGTGAGGAACAGCTCCCACACCTGCTCCTTCTGCGCATCGTCCTCGACCCAGGTGGCGACGCAGTCTGCGAACACCGTGTCGTGAGAGGGCGTCCAGTAAGCGCACGACATGTGCGGATTCGCCGCGAGATGGCGCGTCTTCAGCGCCGTGCGACCGGTCAGCGCCCAGCCGAGCGGACGCCCGTCGCGGGCGACGAAGATCGGATGCAGCATCCGGCCGCGCGGACGCGCCTCGTGATCCACGGTGGTCGCAACGCAGAAGACCGTTGCAGCCGTGATCCGCAGGAAGTCGTCTTCGATCTCAGAGAAGGGAACGGGCACCGGCTTTCCTCGACATGCTCGACGCCATCGCGATGTTCGTCAACCGCCGGGCACACGTGCAGCTTGCTCGGCGCGGCGAGGAATGCGAGCCTGTGTGTGATGGCCCGCCCGATTGGCATCAACCATGTGGCGCTCGAGGTCGGCGACATCGACGAGGCGCTGGCATGGTACTCGCGGTTCCTGGAGTTCGAATTGCGCGGCAAGCGGCCGACGATGGCGTGGATCGACCTCGGCGACCAGTTCATCGCGCTCAGCGCAGGGCGTCGTGAAGGTCCAGACGAGGGCCGGCACTTCGGGCTTGTCGTCGACGACAAGCCGGCGCTTCGCGCCGCGCTCATCGATGCGGGTGTCGATGTCGCGCCGGCCGGTGGGCTGAGGTTCCACGATCCGTGGGGCAACTTGATCGAGATCGTCGACTACCGCGATGTGCAGTTCACCAAGGCGCCCGCGGTCCTGAGCGCGCTCGCGCCCGAGGGTCTGGAGAAGTCCGACGCTGCTCTGGCGGAGTTGGCGCGCAAGGGGCTCGGCGGCGGGCGCTAGCGAAGCGTCAAATCCAGGACGCGATCGCTCGCCTACGGCCGCGTCTTTAAGAGCACGCGACGGCGTGGCGGCGGGCTCACACGCCGAGGCGCAACGGTCGTCGGAGGGTGCGGTGAGCCGTACCGGCATACACCTGCTGCCTCCATGGTGCTGGCACTCGGCGCGCGCGACCGTTCTCTGTAACGAGTACCGCGCCGCGAGGACTGAGTCGCAGCACAAACTTCACGACGAAAAAGGACGCGCACATGACCAGCATCGGCATCGTCGGAACCGGGATCTCCGGACTGAACCTGGCACTGACGTTGCAGCAGGCCGGCGTCGACACGACCGTGTACGCCGAGCGCACTCCCGATGAGATGCACGTCACGCGCCTGCCGAACACCGTCGCGCGCTTCCACACGACGGTCGCGCGCGAGCACGCGCTCGGCGTCGATCATTGGGCCGGCACCGCCGCCGACTCCGTTTCAACGCACATCTCGATCCTCGACACGCCGATCGCATTCGCCGGGCATCTGGCGGGTCCGCTCAGCGGTGTCGACTTCCGGGTGTACCTGCCACGGCTGCTGGAGGACTACGCCGAGCGCGGCGGGCACGTCGTCTTCGGGCCGCGGACTCCCGACGACGTGGTCGCCGGCATCGACGCGCACGACCTCACGGTCGTTGCATCCGGGCGCGACAGCGTCAACGCGTTCTTTCCGCGTGATCCCAAGCGCTCCGTCCACAGCGCTCCGCAGCGCATCATCTGCGCGACGCTCTGCCACGGCGTCGCCGCGCTGGAGCCCACCGGAGCGAGCATCTCGATCGCGCCCGGGATCGGCGAGATCTTCACCTTCCGCTTCCTCTCGCGGCACGGTCTCGTGACCGCGGTCGCGTTCGAGTCGGTGCCGGGCGGTCCGCTGGAGCCGATTACGCGTGCGAGCTACGACGAGGACCCTGCGGCCTTCGAGGCGCTCATGATCGACCTGCTGCGCCGGTACGCGCCCAGCGTGCACGAGCGCGTCGATCGCGAGTTCGCCGTGACCGGCTCGATCGACGTGCTCCAGGGCGCGATCACGCCAACGGTCCGCCGGCCCTACTGCGAGATCTCTCCCGGGCGGTTCGTCATGGCCGTCGGCGACGCCTACGTGGCCAACGATCCGGTCGGCGGACAGGGAGCCAACCTCGGGTCCGCCAGTGCGGCCGTTCTCGCCGAGGCGATCAGCCAGGACGTCGCGTTCGACGAGTGGTTCTGCCGCGACGCGGCGCGCAAGATGTGGTCGGTGGCCGAGCCGGTGACGAACTTCAACAACAGTCTCCTGGTGCCGCCGAAGCCCCACGTGGAGGCAATTCTCGGCGCAGCGAACGAGCATCAGTCTGTCGCGGACGCGTTCTGCTCCAATTGGGCCTACCCCGCCGACATGTGGCGCTCGATCGCCACACCCGAGCGCGCCGCCGCGTTCCTCGCCGCCGCCGGTGCGCCGCCGATGCCGATGCCGATCGCGGCATGACCTCGTCCCGCTCGCGCGCGCCAAGCGCAGCTGCGGCTGAGCTGCTCGGGCCAGCCGGCCTGACCATCGCCGGCAAATAGACGCCAGCGCACCGTGCGCGGCGTGAAGCGATGAACGTACAGGTCAGGACGCGACCGGCGGGGCGGTCACTCCGGCCAGCCAACGCGCCGTATGCGCGATGTCGTTCTGGGTGAGGCCGTGCCCGGCGCCAGGCTCGGTATGGGCCGTGACGCGCGCGCCGCCGTCGCGGAGCATCTGGACGAGTCGCGCGCTCTGCTGCGGCGGCGAGTAGGGGTCATGCGAACCGGCGGCGACGAGCACGTCGACGTCTTCCAGGGGCGGCGGTTCGGCAGGCTCGTAGGGCAGCATCGGCCGCAGCAGCGCGGCGCCTCGCAACAGCGACGGATGGCGCAGCAGCAGCGAGACGGCGATGTTGGCGCCGTTGGAGAAGCCCAGGGCGATCATGCGCTGTGGGTCGAGCTCATAGCGATCGGCGGCTGCGCCCACAAACGCCGCGAGCTCGTCGGTGCGCATGAGCAGATCGGGGATGTCGAGCTGTCCGACCGCGAGCCGGCGAAAGAAGCGCGCCGAGACTCCGTTCTCGAGCACCTTGCCGCGCGGACTGAGCAGCGCGGCGCCCGGCGCGAGCTGGCGGCCCAGCCCGACGAGATCGCGCTCGTCGCCGCCGGTACCGTGCAGGAGCAGCAGCGTCCAGCCGTCCTTGCCCGCCTCGAAGACGTGGGTGAATCCGAGGTCGCTCATGCGTCAGCCTCTGCGAGCGCTTCGCGGCCATGCGGCGCATCGAGGTCGATCACCGGCCCGATCGGAACGATCCCGCTCGGGTTGATGCTCGGATGCGTGCCGTAGTAGTGGCGCTTGATCTGGTCCATGTCGACGGTCTGCGCGATCCCGGCTACCTGGTACAGGTCGCGCAAGTAGCCCGACAGGTTCGGGTAGTCGACGATCCGGCGCAGGTTGCACTTGAAATGACCGACGTAGACAGGATCGAAGCGCAGCAGCGTGGGGAACAACCGCCAGTCCGCGAGCGTCCGGCGCGCGCCGAACAGATACCGCCGCGTAGCCAGTCGCTGGTCGAGCATGTCCAGCTCGTCGAAGAGCGGATAGACCGCCTCCTCGTAGGCCTCTTGTGTGGCAGCGAAGCCGGACCGGTACACCCCGTTGTTGACCGCGTCGTACACGCGCGCGTTGAGCTCGTCGATCTCGCTGCGCAGCTGCACGGGGTACAGGTCGAGCTCCGGATTGGAGGCCAGCGCGTCGAACGCGTCGTTGAGCATCACGATGATGTCCGCCGACTCGTTGTTGACGATGCGGCCGGTCTTCGTGTCCCACAAGACGGGGACGCTGACGCGGCCGTCGAAGCTCGGGTCGGTCGCGAGGTAGGCCTGCGACAGGTACTCCCAGCCGTTGACGGAATCGCCGCTGCCGCCGCGCTCGCGCCGGAACGCCCAGCCGCGCTCGTCGCGATGAGGGTCGACGATCGACATGCCGATCGTGTCCTCGAGTCCCTTGAGCTTGCGCACGATGACCGTGCGGTGGGCCCACGGGCACGCCAGCGAGACGTATAGGTGGTAGCGGCCGGCGTCGGCGGGATAGCCCAAGCTGCCGTCGGCGGTGACCCAATTGCGGAAGCGGCTGTCCTGGCGGACGAAGCGCCCGGCGCCGCTGGCGGTGGCGCCGCTCACGATCGTGCGCCGGTCGTCCTGGTCCAGTCCGCCCGCGGGTCGGGAAGCGGCGTCAGGCCGGCGGCGATCTGCTCGCGCCGCGGCTCCAAGAACGGCGGCAGGATGAGCTTGGTTCCGAGCTCCTCGACCGGACCGTCGACGGTGAAGCCCGGCTCCTTCGTCGCCAGCTCGCAGAGCACGCCGCCCGGCTCGCGGAAGTACAGCGAGTGGAAGTAGTGACGGTCGACGTAGCCCGAGTTCGGGATGCCCGCATGGGTCACGCGCTGGATCCATGCCGGCATGTCCGCGTCGGTCGTGCCCCAGGCGATGTGGTGGACAACGCCCGCACTTTGGCGGCCGGGAACCTGCGGGGCGGGATCCCACGCGATCCAGCCGCCGCGGCGCTCGCCGCGCAGCTCGAAGGCGTCCTCGTCGCCGCGCCGCTCGGCGCCCATGAGCTGCTCGAGCACGAGCGCGCTCTCGGCCGGCCGTGCGCTGTAGGCGCGCACGCCTTCGAAGCCCTGCAGCGCGTGCTCGGCCGGCACCTCCGGGTGCTCGGCGATGAGCGGCGGGTCGCCCGAGGCGTCGAGGACGAGCTCATGCGCCAGACCCTCGCGATCGGCGAACAGCAGCGAGTCGCCGTCGCGTTCGGCTTCGATGCCCTCGCCCTCCAGGCGTGCGGCCCAGAAGTCCAACGCTGCCGGCGAGCCGACGCGCCAGACGATCCGGTGGACCATGCCCGCGCCCGGCTGGCCGGGTGGCGCGCCGGGGTACTCGAAGAACGTTAGGTCGGCACCGGGGCGGGCGTTCTCGTCGCCGTAGAAGAGGTGGTACACGCTCGGGTCGTCCTGGTTGACCGTCTTGGCGGTCATGCGCAGCCCGAGCACGCGCGTGTAGAAGTCGAGGTTGCCCGGCGCGTCGCCGGTGATGGCGGTGATGTGATGGATGCCGTCGAGTTGCATAGCGATCCCCTTGGGTGCGGAGGTGGAGGCCCCTTGCACTATAGCCACACGGTTGCGCGTGCAACTACTCTCCGGCGGGTCGCACCACCATCGCGCTTCCGCCGCCTCGGCGCACCGGTTCGGCGGCGGCCAACAGGCGCCCCCCGCGGCGGTCGGTGAACTCGATCCCGGTCGCCGCGCCGATCTCAGGTCCGCTCGTGAAGCTGTGGCCACGGGTTGTGAGCGCGGCGGCCTCGGGCGAGGAGACGAAGGCCGGCTCGGCCGTCGTCGTCGCCGTGTTGCGCTGGCTCGCGCGCGGCGCGGCGATCGCCTGCGGGAGCGACGACCCGAGGTCGATGCGATCGACGAGCAACTGCAGGACCGTCGTGATGATCGTCGAGCCGCCGGGGGAGCCCAGGACGAGCCACGGTCGACCCTTGCGCAGAACGATCGTCGGGCTCAACGAGCTGCGCGGCCGCTTGCCGCCCTCGACGCGGTTGGGGTGCGTCGTCGAGTCGAAGTTGAAGTCCGTCAGCTCGTTGTTGAGCAGGAAGCCGCGGCCGGGCACGACTAGCCCCGAGCCGCCCGTCGACTCGATCGTGAACGTGTAGGAGACGGCGTTGCCCGTACGGTCGGATGTCGTGATGTGGGTCGTCGTGCCAGGCTGCGTCGTCGTCACCGATGCCTCGCCGCCGCGGGTGCCGCCATCGAATGGATATGGGTCTCCGGGCGCGACGACCGCCGGGCTCGCAGCACGGCCGGTGATGAGCGCGCGGCGCGTGGCCGCGAAGTTCTTCGACAGCAGGCCAGCCAGAGGGACGTCGAAGAAGTCCGGATCGGCCACGTACGCGCCGCGGTCGGCGAATGCGTAGCGGCTTGCCTCGAGCTCGCGATGCAGCGCGTCCGCACGCGTCATCTTCGCCAGGTCGTAGGCCTCGAGAATGTTCAGCGCCTCGGCGATCGTAGAGCCCCCACTCGACGGCGGGCCGATGCCGTAGACATCGAGATCGCGGTAGGTCGAGTGCGTCGGCGCGCGCTCGGGCGCCATGTACTCGTTCAGGTCCTGCGCTCGCATGACCCCCGGGCGCCAGCGGTGGTTCGCCGTCGGGCTGACCGGCGGGTTGCGAACGGTCTGCACGATCTCGCCGGCGATCGACCCGCGGTAGAAGGCGGCCTGCCCGCGCGACGCGATGCGCTCGTACGTGCGCGCGAGGTCCGGGTTGCGAAACACGGTGCCGACGTCCCGCGGCGTGCCGTCGGGATCGAGGAACAGCGCCGCCGTCGCCGGCGCGTCGTCGAAGTACTCGATGTTCTCCTGCGTCTGCGCTGCGAACGTCGCGTCGACGACGAAGCCCCTCCGCGCGATCCGGATCGCCGGTGCGAGCGCTTGCGCGAGCGAGATGGTCCCGTCGTGCTCGAGCGCCTGCCCCCAGCCGCGCACGGTGCCCGGCACGCCGATCGACAGGCCGCTGTAGCGCGCGCCGTTGAACGCCAGCGGCGCCCCGTTCTCCATGAACGAGTCGGGGCGCATGTCGCTCGGCGCGCGCTCTCGGTGGTCGATCGTCGTGACCTCGCGATCGCCCGCGTCGTAGCTGACCATGAATCCGCCGCCGCCGATGCCACACGAGAACGGTTCGGTGACGCCGAGCACCGCGGCCGCGGTCACGGCGGCGTCGGTCGCGTTGCCCCCGCGGCGCAGCGTGTCGATGGCGGCTTGCGTCGCGAGCGGCTCGACGGTCGCGGCGGCGCCGCCGGTGCCCGTCGCGGTCGGCGTATTCGGCGCCGGCGGCGCGGGCGGCCCATCGTCGTCCGCGACCGCGGCGCTCGTCGCGGCTGACGCCGCCAGGACGGCGAGGACGGCGATCAGCGCCGGCAGCCGGATAACATGCATGGCTCGCTCATTCCCCGCTTGGGGTCCCGCCATGCGTTTCGGCGCCCGCGCGGCTCCGCGGCGGGCGTCGCTTTCCCGCCCGCCCGCCGGCCGCGGGCTGCCGCAGGAGTCGACTACACCTGATCGTCTGACGGTCGCGCCAGCGGGCCCCGCCGCAGCACACGCTCGCCGTCCCGTAAGGGCGGAGCGATGAGCTGCCGGTACGGGACCATTGACGACGTTCAATCTCGTAGCTGTATAGCGCGGCTATCGGCGGCGACCGGACGCGCTCGGTCGTCGGCGGCGACGACGGCGAGCGGACTCAGCGCCTCAACTTGCCCCTTCACTCCGAGCCGGCGCCCTTCGCGCGCCGCGAAGTCGCTCAGGGCATGGCGCATCGCCGCTTCGCCACCAAATTGAAATTCGAGTTGTGTCGCGTAGGCTGCGCACGCGTCGAGCTTCAGGCCCAGCAGTTGCGCGACGTCCACCGGACAGTCGTCGTCGCGCTCCGGTCGCGCCAGTCGCAGCGCGTAAGGGATGTCGCGATATGACCTCGTGCGACACGGCCACGCGCTGGCTACGGCGTTGACGAGCTGACGGTGGTCCACGTGGTCTCCAAGCCCGCGGGGCGCGAGCACGAGATCGGTCTGACCGAGCTCGACCAGTCGCTGTCTCAATGCGACTTCGACGTCGTCCTCCCTGCGCAGCGGGCCGAACAGCTCCCGCGTCGAGAGGTAGCCGCGATGCGGCGCCTCGGGCAGATCGAGATGGAGAACTTCCGCGATCCCGAGAATATGGGCGGCACGGCGATCCTCCGCACGGCGCATGGCCATGTAGTCGATGTCGGGAGCCAGCCCCTTGTCAGTTTGGCAAGCTAGCGCGAAGCCATCTGGGTTTGGCATCGAGCGTGTGAACGCGGTCACCAGCATGACGTGTGCTCCGCGGCCGGCCAGCCGCGCAAGCGTCGCTCCGCACGAGAAGACGGCATCGTCGAGGTGCGGCGAAAGTGCGAGGACCTTCACAGCAGATGCGGCGCCGAACGGAAGCGACACGCTCCGTCGCGCGTCGGCAGTTCCCAGTCGCAGGCCGGTGGCGCATCCACGACCCGGCGGTAGACGTCGGCGATCTGCTTTGCGACGGTGGTCCACGCGTACCGTTGGCGCACTTCGGTGAGCGCCGCCGCAGCAAGCCGTTCCCGCAGCGCAGCGTCGTCGCGCATGCGTACGAGCGCGCCACGCAGCGCCTGGATGTCGCCGGGCTCTACGAGCAGCGCGTTGTCCTCGTCGCGCAGGCAGTCGATGACGCCGACGCTGCGAGTGCTGACGATCGGCAGCCCGCTGGCCATGGCCTCGAGGATCGTGTTGCTGAAGCCTTCTGCATAGGTGGGCGACACGAAGGCGTCGCCGCAGCGCAAGATCGCTGGTACCTGGTCGTAGTCTGCGTAGCCGGTCATCTCGACGTGCGCCAAGCCGCGCGCCAGTTCGGCGGCGGCCTCCAGATCCGGACCGATGCCGGATACGACCAGACGCACTCCGGAGAGGTCGTGTACCGCCTCGAGCAGATCGAGGACGCCTTTTCTACGGTCGACGCGACCGTGATACACGAAGGTCAGCGCGCTGTTGGTGTCGCGTCGCGGGCGTGGGACGAAGCGCTGCACGTCAACGCCACCGGGCACGATGGTGAAGCGCGTTGGATCGCAGCCGAGCCGATCGACGACCTCGTCGCGAAACGATGTCGAGCCGATGAGCACGGCGTTCGCGTAGTCAAGCACGGTGCGCATGGCCGCTCGATGCGTGCCGCAGCAAGAACCGACCCAGTGCCCGTCGCCTCCCTGTATGGACACGACGCTGGGTAACCCGAGCCGTCGGCCGGCCTCGAGCACCGCAAGACCGGGTGGATACCCGTATTGAGCGTGCAGCACGTCGAAAGGCCTGCGGTCATGCTCGGCGACGACGAGGTCGGCGAGCTCGAGCACGTCGCGCTCGAAGTCTCCACCGTCCTGCTCGCCACGCGCCTCGACGCCGATCACACGAACACCGTCGACGGACGGCGGAGGCCCGCCGCCGTAGACCCGCGTGCCGGCGTCGTCACCACGGTACTGCGAGAGCATCGTGATGGTGTGACCGGCGGCGCTGAGCTCACGCAGCAGGTTGATTGCGTAGACGCTCATTCCCGAGATCGCTGGAAAGAAGCGGCGGCTGACGAAGCACACCCTCATGCCAATGCCGCCCGCAGGGCCGCGTGCGCCATCGTGTGCGCGCGATGCGAGTCGCGCGAGAGCTCGACGCACACGAGGCCGCCGAAGCCAATAGCGCTGAGTGCACCGACGACGGCGGTCACATCCATGTCGCCTTCTCCGAACGGCAGGTGCAGGTGCTCGCCGCGGCGCATATCCTCGATCGTCACGGTTCCTAGGCGTCCGGCGAACTCCCGCACGGCGTCGGCCGCCTCGCGCTCACCCGTCACGAGGCAGTGACCGGTGTCGAGGGCGAGCGTCAGGCCGTCGACTTCGCTGGCCAAGCGCTCGAAGTCGTCGAGGGTCTCGATGAGCATCCCCGGCTCAGGCTCGAAGGCGACGATGACGTCGCGCGCGCGAGCGTAGGCAACCACCGCGTTCAGGCCCTCGATGAGCCAGGGCCACGCTGTCGCGTGCGTCACCTGTGCCGTGCCGGCCCAGAGCGATACGGCTTCGGCGCCGCAGATCTCGGCGACGTCGATCGCGCGGCGCAGAAAGTCGAGTCGGCGCATGCGTCCGTCGGGGTCCGGCGAGATCAGCGTCGGCTCGTGCTTGGCGCGCGGGTCGAGCAGGTACCGGGCACCGGTCTCCACGACGCATCCAAGCTCGAGCTGAGCGAGGAGCCGCGCGAGCGTCTCCGCGCGGCGCGGTAGGTTCGGCGCGAACGGGTCCAGATGATGGACGTCGAGGGTGAGGGCGACGCCGTCATAGCCGGCCTCGGCGATGAGCGCCAGCGCATCGCATAGGCGATGGTTCTGCGTGCCGTTCGTGTTGTAGGCCAGACGCAGGCTCATGGCATGGCGTAGGCGTGGCGATCAGGCTCGCGATACAGCGGCAGGAAGGGTGCGGCGATCTCCTCCATGGCGGCGATGTTCACCCAACTGGGCGTGCCGTCGGCCACGGCGCGTTGCCACCCGGGGCCGGGCGCTTTGACACAGCAGCGCACGAGCGACGGGCAGCGCTGGGCGAGGCGCCGCACACCACGGGCCGACAGGCGATGATGGCTGAGGACCTCGGCTTCGAGGCCGGGCACGACGACCTTCACGACCTGCGCGGGCTCCTCGTCGTTCGTCAGCGCGACGACGATCGCCTCGAGTCCGGCGCCCGCCAATCTGTCCCATAGCTCGTCGTGGTCGGATGCCGGCGGGAGCGGCACGACGTCGCCGACGGTGGTGATGCGCTCGGCCACCGAATCAAGCGTGCCTCCATCTCCGAGAAGCTCGTCAAAGCGCGCGACGAGATCCCATCTGAGCTCACGCGCCTGTGTCCGTGCCACGCGGCGGGCTCGCTGCCGGTACTCGGAGGGCGCCACCGCCAACGCCGCCTCGCCTCCGAAGAAGAACCGCTTACGGCACCGGGACGCGCACATCTCGAGGATGGCCTTGCGTCCCGCAACGACGGGGTCGGGATCGGCACCCTCGCCGGTGGCCGATCGGGCGATCGGCACGGTGCGACCGCTGCGGTCGACGGCGGCGCAGTGGAGGGCGTGGACTCCGAACGTCTGCCCCGAGTACTTGAGCCGTAGGTCGAGTCCGACGGCGGCCAGCGTCTGTGCGATCTCAGGCGCCACCTGCCCGACGTCGATGGTCCGAGCAGTGTCGAGCGCCTTGAACTGCGACCAGTTCAGGTCGCGCTGAACAAGCTCAAGCAGGCCGTGGCGCACGGCTCGCTGCCGGTCATGCGAGCCACCGGCTCCGAGACCGTTGGTGATCGGCGGAAACAGTGGCGTGCGATCGGGAAACGAAGCGGCGGCGCGCGCGAATTCGTCGGCGCTCGTCACCGCGGCCTCGAGCGGAAGCAGTCTTCGCTCGCCGTCAGGCCACCTACACGCCTCGACCCAGAGCAGCGGCGCTGCGTCTTCCAGCTGCGTGCCCGCGACGAGCGACAGCCGTGCAGGGTGAACGCCGCCCTGCTCCATGGCCTCGGCAACGCTGAGCTCGACGACGGACGCCGTGCTCGCGAAGCGTGCGGCGGCGAGACCCTCTGCCGCCTCGCCCAGCGCGCCGAGCTCGGCCTGCTCTGGCCGCTCGCCGTAGCCGACGCCGTGCGCAGGCGAACTGCTCCACGCGGTGGCGTTCCAGACCGGGATGGCAAGGTGGTCCAGAGCGTCTATGGCAAAGGTTTGCACGAGTCCTGCGTGCTGGCCGAGGTAGTCGCGGTAGGAGGCGATCGCGTCGTGCACGGCGACCACGGTCATCGCTGCGCCTCCGAAATCGCGTCGAGCTGTATGGGTGCCGCCGAGGGCCGGCCGCCTAGCTGACCGTCGACGAATGCGAGCACCGCCTCGCGGCCGGCGTTTGCTGCCTGCTCGAACGGCGTCCAGGTCTGGTCGAAGGCGAGGGTGGCGAACACGTCGCGGTAGCGGCGCAACTCGCCGTGGGTGAGCGGCACGCCGCGCACGAACGCCTTGTGCGTGCTGATGGTCGCGGCCTGGCGCTCGTCGGCGGGATCAAGCTCGAACTTGAGGGCGTCGCCGCAGAACAGGATCCTGCGCTCCGCGTCGTGCAGCACCGTGTGGCCCGCGAAATGGCCGGCGGTGTGGTGCAGGCGCAGGCCAGGTGCGATTTCGATAGGGCCATGTGACCCGAAAGGCGCCGCTCCACGCAAGATCGCCGGGATGCAGCGCGATCTCGCAGTCAAAGTGGTCCTGTAGTTGCCATAGCGCTCCGTAGGCGTGTGGGTGCGACGCGGCCGCTACGTCCACTCCGCCAAGCGCGGCAACATGGTCGAGCGCCGCATCGGAGAGCACGCCGCAGGCCTCGAAGGCGACGTTGTGCCCGTCGCAGCGGATGAGGTACCCCATCGGACCGATGCCGACGGCTGGGTCGTTGGCGAAGCGCCATACGCCGTCCTCCACCTCGGTCCACGTGCAGGCTGTCTGCGCTCGCGCGTCGTCGGCATGGTGAAACGTCCAGCCGCCGGCGGGCACGACGTGTCGCGCGTCCAGACACAACGGGCAGGACCGTGGCACCTCGAAGTGTCGCTGCCAGAAGCCGCAGTTGTCACAGAGCCACGCGGGAAGATTGAGCGCGGCGGCGAACGGAGCGTACCCCGGGCTCATACGGCCACCGCCCGCGGCCCCGCGGCGGCCTCGAGCGCTCCCATGACGGCGAGGTCGCGGGTGACCGGCCACGGCCACACCCCCGTGGAGAAGGCGCGCACCTGGGCGCGAAAGGGATCGCCCTCGGTGTCGAAGATCACGGGACGCCGGACGCCGTCCGCGGCGTGAATGAGCTCGAGCGTTCCTCCGGGCGTTTGACCCATCGTGTCGCGGGCGATCGCCATGCCCGCGGTGCCCACGAGCTCAAGAGTCCGGCGCGGCAACGTCTCGGGACAGGTGTAGGCGACCTGGACGACGCCGAGCGCTCCGTCGTCGAAGCGCACGGTCACAACGCCTCCGTCTTCGATCGGGTGAGGGTGTATCCGCCGCTGGTGCAGAGCGACGACGTCCTGCGGCAGCGCGTCCAGCAGCACGCCGATGAGATCGATGCCGTGCGGCGCAAGGTCGAACACGGCGCCGCCACCCGCGCTCATGGGATCGAAGTGCCAGTCGCCGTCGCTCCACCAAGGCGGCAGCGAACACGCGTAATGCACGCGCGCCTGCGTCACCGTGCCGAGCACGCCGTCGGCAACGAGCCGCCGCAGCATCGTGTGGGCCGGGTGAAAGCGCTGGTTGAACGCTGTTGCGAAACGCACGCCGGCGGTCGCGCATGCGTTCGCCATGCGCTGTGCCGACGTGAGCGACAGGGCGGTCGGCTTCTCGCACAACACGTGGCAACCGGCGGCGGCGGCGGCGAGCACGTGCTCCTCGTGACAGACGTTGGGAGTGGCGACGTAGACGTGCTCGACAGCGGGCGTCGCGAGGAAGTCATGCAGGTCGTCCTCGTTGTCGCACACCGCCACGAGCGCGTCGCCGAGCGCGGGGGCAACATGCGTGCGGGCCACCCAGCCCCAGCCGAGGATCCCCCAGCTCACCACGCCTCCGGCAGGTCGAGCAACACGCGTCGGCGAGCCAGTTCTTCGACACCAGCGCTCATGCGGATGTCACCGCCGTCCTCGAGGAGCCAGCGCGGCAGCGCAGGCACGTCGCGAAGGTAGTCGCTGAGCGCGCCGTACTCCTGCTCATAGCGTCGCGACGGCCACCGCACCGAGACGGGTGCCGGATCACCCGGCTCGGCGCTGAGCAGCGGGTTGAGTCGCAGGCGCGCACCAGGTGGCGGGACCGAGAAGGCGCCGCCGGTCGCGGTCGGCGTGGAGCGGCGCGGGGCAGGGGTCACAAACGCAACTGCCGCTACGTCCATGAGCTGTTCGGGGCTGGCCGGTACAGGCGCATTGCCCGCGAGCGCCGCCCGAGCGACCGCCGCGTCGTCGTAGAAGGCGGCGTCTGGCGCGAGCATGGCGTAGCCGGCCATCCCGAGCGGAGCGCCCGGCGATAGGTTCTCGACCGCAGCATTGTGTGCGTGCCCGACGAGGACGCGCCCGCCGATGCGCCGCAGCTCGGCGATCGCGTGCTCGCAGTCGGGTAGGTAATGCAGCGCGTCGTGGCACAGACACAGCTCGGCGGTCGCGTCGGCGAGCGGGAAGGGCGCCGCCGCGTCGAAGCACACGAGCTCGGCGTCGGGGACCACGAAGCGCCGCGCGAGCCACAGCTGGCGAAGACGACATCGGCGCCTGCCGCCGCGATGCCACGGACGCGTAGCTCGCGCAGAAATGGACCGACGCCGCATCCGAGCTCGAACACGCGACGCGCATCGTGCGCCGCCGCGTCGAGCAGCCCGAGCCCGGACACGAATGTCGGGTCCGACCAGCGATAGGCCAGGTAATCCGCCACCGACCCGAAGCCGAGCGACGCTAGAGCCGCGCGAAGCGTTGGTGCGCGCGTGGCGGCGTCGCACGCGGTCGGGTCGGGCGGCGGCGACTCGTCCCAATCGTCCTGGTCTGCCAGCGCCAGCAGGAGCGCGCCGTGCTCGTCGCCGTCGTCAAGTCGTTGCAGCATCCGCTCGACCTCGGCTTGGCGGCCGACGCGGAGGTAGGGGATACCGGCGATGATCGGCCAGCGCTCGCAATTGTCGTCGCGCAACGCGTGTGCTCCCGCGGCCGTCAAAAGCCGACCGCTCGTAGGCGATAGAAGCTTCACGGCAGTCCAGCCGCCGCGAGCGTCTCGTTGCCGTACGCCTGCAGCGGCCCAGGATGGACGAGCTCGAGCTCGTCGAGTGCCTGGCCGATCTCGAATGCAGCTGCCCGAGCATGATGTTGCATCTGCAGCACGCGGTCGAGCACGTCCGCAGCGACCACGGCGCGCCCTTCGGGCGTCGCGATCTCCAGAGCATGCTCCGCGACCGCCCGAACACGCTCGCGCAGCCCGAGCGGCAGCTCTTCGAGCGCATGTTCGCGGAAAGCGCCGACGACGGGTTCGAGGTCAGCTGCGAGTTGTTGCTCACCGGCGAAGCCCGCGTCGGGGAGGTAGGCGTTGTGCAAGTGATGCGACAGACCTGACAGGAAGCAGGAAGCCGGATCGGCGTCGTGATCGGTCGCCAGCAGGACGGCATAGATCGCTACGACGAAGCAGTGGTCGCCGTGGCTCTCAGCCGGTTCCAGCTGCAGGGCGCGATCGCCCGGGAGCGGTCGCCCGGCTCGCGGCTGCGCGCACAGCCGTGGCGCGAAGGCCGGTGGGCCGCCACTCGGTTGCTCATCCCCAACGGCGCTCGCAGCCGCATCGGCAATCGCAGGATGAGCCCTCGCGGCGACCTGCCGAACGGTTTGCCTCATCACGGCGACGGCCCGTTCGCCGCTCAGGCCGCCGTCGCGTAGCACCCGCGCGTCGATGCCCGCCAGGCGCGTCGCTGCAAGCGCGCGACCCGTCTCGTGCAACGCGAGCTGCTGGACATCCGCGCCCGCCAGCAGCGCGCCCCAGGCACGCAGAAACCCTCGCTCAGCCAACGATCCTGGTGCGTCCGCCGTTCGTATGCGCTTGAGGTCGCCGATCTCGGCGAGCACCGCCGTCGGCACCATGCTCGCCACAGCGGTCATCTTGCTGGCACCGACCGGGCGACACCAAGCTACGCGGCAAGCTGTTCCTCCTGACGGTGCAGGGCATGCTCGGGCGGCCCGCCGTCGACGGTCATCGGCGCCTTGAAGAACGCCCCGAGATGCTCTTGCACCCCGCCGTCACCGCGGCGTCGCGCGAGGTCGAGCAGGCGCGCGATCTCGATCACCAGTGGCGCCGCAAGAATCGAATCGCGGCACAGGAAGTTCACCTTCAGCTGCATCCGGTGGCCGAGGAAGCCGACGAGGTCGACGGTGTCCCACGCCTCCTTGTCGTCGCCGCGCGGGCGGTAGTACTCGATGCGCACGACATGGTCCTCCACTGGATAGCCGAGGATGTCATCCAAGACAGATCCCTTCGTATCGAGCTTGGAGCGGCAGGAACCCGGATCGTGGAGCGCGAGCCCATCGCGGTTGCCAAGGATGTTCGTCGAAAACCAGCCATCGACCCGCAGCGCCCGCATCCGAAGGCCGGGCGCGATCATGGTCTTCATCAGCGTCTGCCCCGTCTTGCCGTCCTTGCCGGCGACCGGCACGTGGAGCTCCTGTGCCAGTTCGCGCAGCGCTGGCGCATCGACGGCCACCGACGGCGTGAAGTTGGCGTACGGCACCCCTTCACGCAGCGCGGCGTAGGCGTACAACGCGGCCGGTCCGATCCCAGCGTCATTCGCGTCAAGCCCTGTCTCCAGCGCATCGAGCGAGGCCAAAGGTCCAGCCAGTACGTCGGTCGGCCGTTCGGTCGATGCCAGGTTGACCATCACCAGGCCGTCGAGCTGCTGCTCCTCCCGGTAACGGCTCAAATCGGCGCGGATCGCCGTGACCGCGGCACGCAGCGAGTCGCATGCGATGCGGTGATCTCCGCTCACGTTTCGACAGAACGACCGATCGCCTATCGCGGGCCACGGCCGCATGTCGCTCAACGCCGTGCCAGCGGCCGCCAGCTCGGTGGGCCCGAGAACGCCGTGGGTCTCGATCGCGGTTGCCAGATCGTCGGGGCAGACATCCCAGCCGGCGACCGTCATGTTCGCGTAGGGAACGAGCTGCTCGTCGACATGCGCGAGCGGCAGTCCGTCGGTGCTGGTCAGTCCGAGCCGGAGCAGTTCGATGCCGGCCGCGACGGTGGTGGCGACCGCGCCACCGACGCCGATCACGGCGATCCCAACCCGCTGGGTCACGTTGTTGTCTCCTGACGGCATGCGGTGAATACAGCTGAAGCTCGAAGCGACATAGGGACGCCTTTCGACGCGCGCTCAGCTGTCTCCGCAAAGCGCACATGTGGACGGGAACGAGAACTCGGGGTTAGATACGCGTGAACGTTTCTGTCTGACCGAGCAAGATGATGCGGTCCTGTACGCGGCCCTAACCTACGCCACACATGTGCTCAACCTTGTCATCTAATTTGGCGCCGATGCGTCAGTGTGGCGTGTCCCTCGGTTCGGTAAAGACCCTGCGGTACGGCCTGGCGACGCGGTCGAGCCGATCTAGCTGCTAGCTGCTTGGTTGCAACATCTACTCGGGGCTATGAACCTGATTTCTTCTGATACTCTAAATCCCGGTGCTTGCTGAGTGGGCAGGAGCGATGGCAGATAGCCGCTCTCCTTGCTTGATGTTCACGTTGGTTGTTCGAGCGTGCTGTGACACCGCCAACAGCTAGCCTCGACGACAGTACGCCAGTACTAGAACGGCAAGTTCGTGCCACCCGCGATGGCTTCTTCGAACCCGGGTTAAGGCGCCGACGCGAGTTTCTTGATGCGACGATCTCGAGTCCGAAACCAGCACCGGCAGGAGTACCTCGAGGGCAGAGCCGAGGCCCACGGCGAGACGTCACCGTCGGCAAGGAGCGCGTCGAGGTGCCGGCCGAGTTCTTGACAAGATTTCCTGACGCGCGACCTCGTGCCGATCGAGCCCAAGTCCAGGAGATGGTTCTACGCGCGCGGCGTGGGACCTGTTCTCATCCAACACGAACGACGGCCAGGGATCGGGGTCGTCCTCGACGTGTTCACCCGCGAGCGGTCACGCGCTTTCACGCCTGCCCGGTCCCGGCCGCAGCGCACCGCGTGCCCGCGTGCCCGCGTGCCCGCGACGGCGTGCCGTGCCGCCGCGTGACAAGACGTCTTCGCCGCGCGACTAGGGCGACCGCAGTGCCATCTGCGGCTCACCCCGCCCGTTGAGCCCGTTCGCGCTCCGATCGCACATGCCGCCGTGCACCGCGCCGGCGTTGTATGCCTGGCGCAGGCAGCTTCGCATCGCCAGCTGTCCCCAGTAGTTCGCGTGGGCATCCTCCTGCAGCTGATAGGGCCCCAGGATCGTCGTCGCCGTGCGGATCTGTTGCACCCATTCGGTCTTGTCGACCGCGCCGGGGCTCGTCCACGATGCGACGCCCTTCTCCTCCAGCAGCCCGACGGTGTTCTCGCACAGTCGCCGTCCGTTCAGCGCGGTCTGCAGATCGAGCACGCCGATGTTCGTCAGCCCGCTCTGGCCGGCGGCGTTGCGGACCGTCGAGTTGAACGTCGGCACGACGACGTCGTTGGCCCAGTTCGCGTCGGCATTCCAGATGCCGCAGCCGCCGATGGACTGGCGCGACCACCCGCTCTCGGGGTAGCGGATCTGCGCGCCGCGAGGGATCGGCGACCAGTACGTCTGGGCGAGGATCGTGTACTGCGAGGCGCTGTAACCGGCGCGCGTCATCGCCAGCGCCACGCGCCCGAAGGCGTCGCTGACGTTCGCGGTCTCCGTCGCGATCCGCGCCGGCGTGAAGCGCGACACGATGTCCGAGTCGTCGCTGCAGAGGTTCTTCGCCAACGACGACGACGTGATCCAGTTCAGGACGCAGCGCTGGACGATCGCGCCGAAGCCGTAGTTGTTGGCGCCGATCATCACCACGACCGCGCGGACGTTGTGCGTGGCGGCGTAGTCCTGCAGCGCGAGCGCCTGGCCCTGACGCCCCTGCGCGTCGGAGTAGAAGTCGATGCCCGGCTTGAAGTTCTCGCCCGCGGCAGTGCCGCCGGTGACCGTCCGCGCGCCCGAGCACGCGAGGTTCGCGCTCAGCACGCCGTCGTCGATGTGCGCCTGCGCAGCCTTGGAGCGATGGCAGCCGACGATCGCCTCGCCGCCGGCGGCGTCCCAGTAGGCGGTCGGCCCGAGCGCGTCGACCTGCGCGGGATCGCCGTTGGTGTTGCCGGCCCAGCGACCGGCCTCACCGGAGATCGCGGAGTCGCCGAGCGTCACAACCGCGGGCGTTCCGACGCCTGCTCCGTCCGCCGCCGCGGTGCCCGCGACCCCCAGCCACAGAACGACTGCCACGCACCCGATCAACCTCCCCGCCATCACGCCCTCCTCAAGTGAACGTCACCGTATGGACGCGAATGTACGCGATCGTCGCTGCCATCGCCAATGAGAACCGCGACGGGCCGCGGCCTATCCTCGATGGGATGGTCACGACGCCACGGTCGTCACAGCAGACCCGCCTGCGGGAGGAGCGCCGAAAGCTGCCCGACGGGCCCGGCGTGTACCTGTTCCGCGACGTCAACGGCAAGGTCATCTACGTCGGCAAGGCGAAGTCGATTCGCAAGCGCGTCGCCGGCCACTTCTCTCGCGGCGCCGGCCTCGGCGCCACCCGCGGCGCTATCGAGATGGTCGACCGCATTCACACGATCGACTTCCTGCTCGTGGCCTCAGAGGCCGAGGCGTTGCTCACCGAGCACAACTTCATCAAGCAGTACAAGCCGCGCTTCAACGTTCGCCTGCGCGACGACAAGTCCTATCCGTTCCTCGCGATCTCGCTCGACGAGGACTATCCGCGCGTCTACTTCACGCGCGAGCGCCACCGCCGCGACCGCGTCTACTTCGGTCCGTACTCGAACGCCAAGAAGGTGCGCGGAACGCTTGACCTGCTGCAGAAGGTCTTCGCGTTCCGCTCGTGCTCTGGGCCCGAGCCGGGACGTCGCAGCGGCTCGCCGTGCCTGGACTTCTACATCAAGCGCTGCGGTGCGCCGTGCGTCGGCTATCAGAGCCAGGAGGAATATCGCGCAGCGATCGACGGCGTCATCGCGTTCCTCTCCGGCCAGTACCGCCAGATCGAGCGCGACCTCCAGCAGCGCATGAAGGACGCCGCCGCCGCGCAGGAGTTCGAGCAGGCGGCGCTCGAGCGCAACAGGCTCAGGTCCGTGCGCTCGCTGCTCGAGCGCCAGCGCGTCGCCAACGAGGCCGTCGGGACGCTGGACGCGGTCGCGGTCGCGGTCGACGGCTCGGACGCCAACGCACAGGTCTTCCAGATCCGCGACGGCGTCCTGTCGGATCGCCAGTCCTTCTACCTCTCAAACGAGACCGGGCGCGACGTGGGTGAGGTCGCCGAGGAGTTCCTCCTGCAGTACTACGACGCGACGATGGCGATCCCGGCGCAGGTGATCGTCCAGCGCGAGGTCGAGACGACCGAGGCGATCGGCGAGGCGCTGAGCACCCGCCGCGGCGCCCGGGTGGAGGTTCGCGCAGCCGAGCGGGGAGATAAGCGCCGCATCCTCGAGCTCGCCGAGCGCAATGCGCAGCTGGCACTGGACCAAGAGCGATTGAAGGACGAGCGCCGGCGCCAGCAGCGCGTCGAGGCTCTGGACGGGTTGCAGGAGGCGCTTGGCCTCGATGCGCTACCGCTGCGGATCGAATGCTTCGACATCTCCAACCTGATGGGGACGAACACGACCGCCTCGATGGTCGTCTTCGAGGCCGGCGCGCCGAAGAAGAGCGACTACCGGCGCTTCAACGTTCGCTCGACGACCGAAGGCGTGCCCGACGACTTCGCGGCGATGGAGGAGGTGCTCGGCCGCCGGCTCGCGCGCTGGGAGTCAGAGCAGGACCTCAGCCCGAACGATCCAAAGCGCAACGAGTCCTTCGCGACGCTGCCGAGCCTGATCGTGATCGACGGGGGACAGGGGCAGCTGTCGGCTGGGATCCGTGCGCTGGAAGGGTTCCGCAACCGCGGCGTAGCTGTGATCTCGCTCGCCAAGCAGCTCGAGGAGGTGTACATGCCAGGCCGCCGGGCGCCGCTCGTGCTCGCCCACGACACGCCGGCGCTGCAGCTGCTGCAGCGCATCCGCGACGAGGCGCATCGCTTTGCGATCACCCACCACCGCGCGCGGCGCGACCGCCAGATGACGGAGTCGGTGCTCGACGGGCTGCCCGGCGTCGGCCCGAAGCGCAAGCGCGCGCTGCTCAAGCACTTCGGCTCGCCGGAGGCTGCGCTGAGCGCGTCGCGTGAGCAGCTCGAGGCCGTGCCTGGGCTGCCGTCCAAGACGGCGGGCGACGTGTACGCGTATCTGAACAGGACCTCGGGCTGAGTCGCTCTCATCCGCCCGACCGCGGCACCCGCCAGAATGGCCATGTGACCGTCGAGGAGGCTCCCGCAGCCGCAACGCCCGCGAGGCTCGGGGATCTCGTCGTCATCACCGGCTTCTCCGGCGCGGGCAAGTCGACCGCGATGAACGTCTTCGAGGACGACGGGTTCTTCTGCGTCGACAACCTGCCGCCCGAGATGATCCGCGGTCTCGTCGACCTCGTCGTCCACGAGGGATCGACGGTCCAGCGCGCCGCCGTCGTCTCCGACGTGCGCGGCGGCGAGCTCTTCGACGCCCTCAGCGAGGTGCTCGACGACCTCGGCACGCTCGGCGTCGCGCACCGAGTGCTGTTCTTGGAAGCCGACGAGGAGACGCTGCTCGGTCGTTACAAGGAGACGCGCAGACGCCATCCACTCAGCCCGACGGGTTCGGTCGCCCAGGGGATCGCCGCCGAGCGGGCCGCGCTGGCGCCCTTCAAGGCGCGCGCGGACCTCGTGCTCGACACGAGCGGTATCAGCGCGGCGACGCTGCGCCGCCGCCTCGTCGAGGAGTTCCTGCCGCGCCAGGCGCACGCAAAGCTCGCCGTCACCTTCACGTCGTTCGGTCACAAGCACGGCCTGCCGCGCGACGCCGACCTCGTCCTTGACATGCGCTTCCTGCCAAACCCGCACTGGGAGGCCGACCTGCGCCCGTTGACAGGCTTTGACCCGCAGGTCGTCGAGTACATCGGGCGAGACGGCAAGCTGCAGGCGTTCTACGATCGGCTCGTGCCGCTGCTCGACTTCCTCGTACCGGAGTACATCGCCGAGGGCAAGGCGCACCTGGCAGTCGCCGTGGGCTGCACCGGCGGCCGCCACCGCTCGGTCGCGATCGTCGAGGCGCTGGCGGAGCGCTACCGCGGCCGCGACGACGTCGAAGTCGAGGTCGCGCACCGCGACGTGGGACGCCTCGCGCGATGATCGTCCATGTCGCCTTCGAGGTCGCCGACCTCGAGCGCTCCGCGCGGTTCTACGACGCCGTCTTCCACGCGATCGGGGCGCGGCGGCTGTTCGAGAGCAAAGGCGCGATCGCCTATGGCATCGACCACGAGCAGTTCTGGATCGTTGCCCGCGGCCGTCCACCCGCGCCGGGATACGGGCATGTCGCAATCGCCGCGTCGGGCCGGGCAGCCGTCAACGGCGCGCATGCGGCGGGCCTCGTAAACGGCGGCCGCGACGAGGGCGCGCCGGGCCCGCGGCCGCAGTACGGCGCGCGGTACTACGCCGGGTACCTGCTCGACCCCGACGGGTTGAAGGTCGAGCTCGCGGCGAGCACGTATTGACGCCGGTCTCAGTGGGCGGCAAGCACGAGTCGCGGCGGTCGTGCTTGCTTACGCACTGCGCCAGCTTCGCTACGACGGCACCGACCAAGAGCTCGGCAGAGCACTGATTGAGGCCGCCCTCGAGCAGGTGGATTAATCACTCTGACCCCCGGGCGACAACGCCAGGAGCTTCGGCGGAGACTGCTTACGCCATCGAGCGGCTCCGTCGATTTCTCACTATCCCCTTGCGCGACCAGCAGGCGTGCCGAACCAGTCGCCGGTCGCGACCGCATAGGACGACACGGAGTCGTCCGCTCTGGCCCCGAGCTCGCGCTCGCTTTCCAATGGGAGCAGCACTCTCAAGCTACGTATACCGCGGCTGCTCCCTTGCGCGAGATGCGAGCGTCCCAGCCGCTCCAGGCACGCGAAATCTGAAGCGGCGGCGCAATGCAGAACAGCCGCGTAACCCGACAGTCTCC
>DASVPU010000394.1:0-4811 GCA_036389475.1 Solirubrobacteraceae bacterium | reverse complement strand
GGGCCGAGCTTCCTTGAGCTGCGCGCCCGCCTGTATGAGCTGTTCCTCCCAGGGCAGACCCCGCCCACCCCGCCACACGCCACGCGCCGGGCGTCGCGGCGCCAGGCGCCCCGCGCAACACCCTAAGCGCATGCAGCGCTTCGTGAACCCCGGCGTCAGCGCTGCACGCGGAACGCTCGTCGGACGGTGTTGGAGGTGACGCACGAAGGCCGCGCCTCGGCGAGGCCGTCAGCGTGCTCCCCGAGATGTGAGTCGCGTCACAGGCGCGAAAACAACGAGCGTGGGGGAGAGACCCCACGCCAAACGGCTTATGGGCGGCTACGCCAGCGGCGTCGCACCGGTCAGGCGGGCATTCCCGTCGCGTCGCGAGAAACAACCGGGGTACGGCGCCTGCCGGCACCGACAACCTGCAGGCGACAACTCGAAGGGTCGCCCACATGGTGGCCGAACTATCGCACCGCTCGGTGATCTGGCTCCGAATGGCGGGCCAGTCGGCGTCCAACTGTTCGATCGCGGCGTGCGCGTCGGGCCAATCGTGCCCTCGGACTTCTCACCGTGCTCGTCGAGGACCCAACCCGCGAACCGAACGGCCGCTGTCCGCGCTGTCGCGGATGGGGCGCGCCTCCGCGCTAGCAGTGCACGCTGAGCTCTGCGCGGGGGGCCGCTCGCAAGAGCGGTCCCTACCGCGATCGCCGATGATGGCGCTATCCCGTGGCGTGGTTAGCGGCAGGCCTGTGGGCGCGCTGCGACGGTTGGGCTTGTCGTCTGTGGCATGCGCGTCAGCATTGTGTGGCGAAGGTCGCGTTGGCAGGCGTTGGCTACGCGTGCGGCGCGCTGTAGTTGCCGCGTGACGGCATGTATGGAGCTTGTGCGCGCGAGGTAGTGCTGGAGTATCGTCCGCATGCCTTGGGTGGTGGTGGCGCCGAAGGAAGGCGGTTGTAGGTCAGAGAGGTCAAAGCGCGCGGCCGAGCTGATTGTGGCGCTGGCCAGTGTTCGAATGGTGGTGTCGCGGTAGGCGTCGCTGTCGAGGCTGCGGTTGGGGGAGATGAAGCCGCCCGTGCGTGCCCATGGCATGGCGGCCTGGGGGGTGGCGAGAAACCGCATGAACTTGCGGGCCAGGGGGTTGTCGGTGAACTGGGCAGCAACATCGCCCCCGACCACGATGGGTGGACGATCTTGGTCGACGGAAGGGAACGGAAAGACGCCGATGTCGCTGTTATGCACCTGGGATCGCGTAGGGATCAGGTTGTCGACGAAGTCTCCTTCGTACATCATAGCCGCGCTTTGCGACCGGCCGAACACGTGGCCGACGGACTGGGTGAAGTTCGTGTTCAGGGCACCCCGGATACCGCCCGCGAGCCAGTCGCTGTGTCCCAGGACTTCGGCGAGGCGCTTGAGCGCGACTGTGACGGTTGGGTGTGTCCAGGACAGCTCGTGACGGGCGAGCGCGTCGTAGCGAGTTGGGCCGGCGGTCGCGAGGTAGACGTTCTCAAACCAGTCAGTAAGCGTCCAGCCGTCGGCGCCGGCAACCGAGAACGGCGCGATGCCGGCAGCGCGAAGCTCGGTGGCGGCGCTTTTGAGTTCCTGCCATGTGCGCGGAGGGGACACGCTGGCGCGCTTGAACGCGCGGTGACTAAACCAGAACGTCGACTTGTTCGCGGCCTTGAACCAGACGCCGTACAGCTTGCCGTTGACGGTCGCCAGCCGCCGCCATCTTGGCGTGTAGTTTCGTCTCACCACGCGACGTACTGATGCGGCCAGCGGCCGTAGATCGCCACGCGTTGCCAGATCTCTAAGCAGGCCGGGCTGTGGCAGCAGGGCGACGTCGGGCGGACAGCCGCGGTCCAGGCGCTTGTTGAGCGTCTCGGCGATGTCGTGCGTCTGGTAGGCGTAGGTGATGCTCGTGCTGGTTTTGCGCGCGAAGTGCGCGAGCACCCGGTTGAAGTTGGCCGCTTCCCTGCCGCTCCAAACCCCGGCGACGACAAGACGTGCATGTGCCCCGAGCGTCCCGTCCGATGCTTGACTCGTCGCGGGGCCGTGACGTGCGCATTGGGAGGTAAACACCATGCTTGCGACCGCGGGGCTGGGCTGCGGCGACGGGCCGTATGCCGGACACACGAGCGCAAGCAGGGCCAGCGCCAACGCTATGCCCACCGTTGCCCGTCTGGAGCGTACGGCCAGCCGCGCGCTATGGCGACGTGCGTCTGGACGCTGGAGCTGCGCGCCGCGGCACGCCGCATTTTCCCGGCGCACCGCACCGAGAATCGCGTGTTCGAGGTCGCTGGGTGGTGGCGGGATGTCGCCGCGAAAGATGTTCACGGCCCGCGCGTTTAGATCGCTGTCGTTTCGGCGGCTCATGTCGGTCTCCGGTCGTGGCCGTAGGTCCATATAAACGGTTCGGCGGCGTGAAGCAGCGCGAGTACCCGGCCGGCGCCGTCAGTTGAGGGGCAGGGGGTGCAGTGCATCAGCAGCCGCTCGCCGTGCGTCAGCCAGGAGCTCTCGGTCGTGGCGCGTAGCAGCTGCCACCGCGGGCGGTGTGCGAGCCACGTGTCAGCTTCCGCGATACCCGGACTGTTAACGACGGCAATGATGCGCGCCGTGGTGGGGATCTGGGCCTCTAGGCGATCAAAGAACCGGACGAGATCAAAGTCGGCGGCACTGCACCCATCCCACGGGGGGGCAGCGAACCGCGGCTGGCCGTCACACCAGGTAAATGGCGTAGGAACAACGCCGGCGCCATTAGTCGTCACGCGCACCGCTCCTCGAGGACCGTCAAACGCCGCTCGACGTCCGCGGCCTACCGTGGCGCTGGGGTGGCGCTGCACGAGCGCGGCGACGATCGCGCGCTCCACCGCCGAGTGATACAGGCCCCAGATCTCTACGCCGCCACTCTCAGTCGGAGGCTGGTACGGATCCGCGCGCAAGGCGGCCGCGATCTGGGCACGCGCGCGCACGACGCGCGAGCGCATCGTGGTAGCCGCGCGAACGCCGGCGATTCGCGCAGCCTCGCCGCTTTTGTAGCCCAGCACGTCGATCAACAACCAAGCCTCGCGCTCGTCTCTGGCCAGTTCGCCAAGCGCCCAGCTCAGCGCAATGCGGTCCAGCTGATCGCGCCGGCCATCCGCCGTCCCCGCCTCGTCGCTCGGGGCCGAGTCCGAGAGCGCGTCGAGGTGCACTGTCGCCCGCGGTGCTCGACGCATCCGGTCGATGCAGACGTTGCGGCAGATCGACAGCAGCCAGCTCTTGAAGGTGCCCTTGCCGGTGTAGCGGCTCAGCGCCCGCCACGCGTTCAGAAACGTCTCCTGCACCGCGTCCCTAGCGTCGGCGTGGTTTCGAGCGCACATGTAGAACGACAGGTCCCATACGTCCTTCTCATACCGTCGATACAACCTTGCGAAGGCGACCTCGTCGCCGTTGGCGGCCAGCTGCACCAGCGTCCCATGCTCAGCCTCGTGATCCACTACAGACATAGACGTACGCGCGGCCCAAAGTGACGACGCACACCAGCCTGACTTGTCCTCAGGTGGCTGGTCTTGTGTTCCAGCGCTAAACAGACGCTGCGCACGCCAAGCGCGCGGTTTTCGCAAGTGGTCCCTGAGCACATGACGCGCCGGATATGGTCGCTCTGTCGCTCGTCGCCAAGAGCTGCCGATAAAGCGCCCCCGACACAGCTGGCGATGCGTTGCAGCGATCCTAGTACAGCTCAGACCCAAGCCCTGGACTTCGCCGCGCAGCCGCCTCTCGCAACGCGACCATCCTAGACGGCCCACCTTCTAGGGCTGAGAACTTCGCTGGCGCCGTCGTCACTTCGGCGTGCAGCACCGTCATAGCTTGTAGTGCCAACGACAACGGAAACCTCAGCGACATATCTCCGCTGCATCGAACAGCAGCGGGCTTCTGCGCCCCCGCGTCCGCCATCGTGCCAGCGGCGTGGTGATGACGCTCTTAGCGATCTCGTCACAGCGGCTCGCGCCGGCGACAACGCGGCGTGGGCCCGTCTCATCGACCGCTTCGACAGCACCCTGCGAAGCATCGCGCGGTCCTACCGGCTCCAACCCAGCGATATCGACGAGGTCGTGCAGATGACCTGGGCGCGCCTGTATGAGCACATCGACCGGCTGCGCCAGCCCAACGCGATCGCTGGCTGGCTGGCGACAACAGCACGGCGTCACGCAATGGCGATCCTGCAGATCCCCACGCGCGAGCACCTGACCGACAACCCCCAAAGTGATGACCTCGCCGATCCCGAGGATCCTCAAACGAGCCTGCTCAGAGCCGAGCGCTATGCCGCCCTCGCCGACGCCATGGACGCCCTGCCGGAGCACCAGCGACGACTCATGGTCGTGCTGCTCGCCAACCCGATGCTCGACTACCAGCAGATCAGCGCTCTTCTACACGTCCCAATCGGCAGCATCGGACCGACCCGAGCGCGCTCACTAACACGACTGTCGCGCCACCCACGCCTACGCGCCCTGCATGACGACCACTCAGAATGACAAACCAGACGGACATGGCGGCCCCGCAACCAGACCCATCCGGGCGGGCCTTCTCAACGACCTTCAGACGTCGCAGCGCATGTATCGATGGCTGGCCGAACGCGGCTTGACCGAGCGCACGAGTCAAGTCCTTGAGAACGTCTGATCGAGCGCAGCGCAAACGGTCGCTTTCAGCGAAGCCGCGCCGCCGTCTAGACCTAGTAGATGCGCTTGGTTGCGAGGGACTCAGTTCATGCGCGCTCTGCAATGACTTGGGTGCCGGCCGTGTTGCGCCGCGTTACGAGCAGCCGCAAATGGTGTAATCAGGCCGCCGCC
>DASVPU010000393.1:0-5974 GCA_036389475.1 Solirubrobacteraceae bacterium | reverse complement strand
ACGGCGTTCGTCGAGGTGTGTGCGCAGGTCCAGGAAGTCGCGCTGGCGGCAGTACAACACGATGCCGATGTTCACGCGCTCCCCGCGCTCGACGCGCGGCACGACGCGCAGCAGCGCATAGGCGAACGGCGTGGCTGCGCCTTCAGCTTCGGGCACGTTCGATCTCCCCGACGAAGCCCCGCGGCCGCGCGAGGCGCTGGGCGAGGAACGCCGCGAGGTCGCCGCGCCGCGATGCCGGGTTGGCGCCCAGCCACGCGTCGGGGATCGCCGCGACGGCCTCGCCCGCGGCCGCAAGCGCCTTACTCGCAAGCCGCTCGTCGGCCTCTGCGATCGCCCCCGCGACCGGCAGCAAAACGTGCTCTGCGAGCATCGGGACCGGCTTGTGCGCGGTCTCAGAGATCAATCGGTCGCCATGCTGGCGAAAGAACGCGGCACCGTGGTCGATGAGCCAGATCCTGCCGTGCCAGACGAGCAGGTTCGGGTTGCGGTGCGTGCGGTCGACGTTCGTCACGAGCGCATCGAACCAGACGACGTCGGCCGCGAAGGCCGGGTCGACGTCGCTGCAGTCCGCCGCCAGCGTGAACGGCAGCGCGCCGGGGAGGAAGTCCATGCCGAGGTTGGGGCCAGGGCTTGCCTGGATGAGCTCCTGGATCTCCGGATCGGGCTCCGCATGCCCAAGCTCGGGGGCGACCTCGATCACGACGAGCTCGGGTACCGGCAGCCCGATCGTCCGCGCCAGCTCACCGGCGAGCACCTCCGCCACGAGCGCGGCCTCGCCCTGGCCAGCGCCGCGGAACTTCGTGACGTAGAGGCCGTCGTCGTCGGCCTCCAGCAGGCCGGGAAGCGACCCGCCCTCGCGCAGGGCCTCGGCGTAGCGGGTGGCGGTGACGGTGCGTAGGGGAGTGGTCACGGGCTGCGACAGGATGCCAGCGCTAGGCAGCGAGGGCCGTATGCACGACCGCCGGCGAGGGTGTTCCGGGTTTGTCGCTCTGGCGGCGACAAACCCGGAACACCCCCAGGCATCAGTACGGCATGGACAGCACGACCGCCCACAACCTCCGGGACGCGGCCGTTGGACAGGGAGCCGCTACTTGATGAACAGGATCTCCGAGTACTTCGGCAGCGGCCAGAGGTCGTCGGCCACCAGCCGCTCCAGCCGATCGGCGATCGAGCGCGCCTCCTCCATCGCGGGGACGACGATGTCGCGCATGTGGTGCGCGAGCTCCATCCCCTCGACGCCGGGGTCGGCGTTGGCGTCCTCCAGCTTGACGATCGCATGGTGGAAGTCGCCGACGATCGGCGCGAACTCGTCGATCAGGCCTTGGCGCTCGCTGGCGATCAGCTCGTTGAGGTGCCTGACCGCTGCCGGCAGCAGCATCGTCCGCGCGATCGACGCGGCCGTCTCGGATTCGATGTTGATCTTCGTCGAGTACTGCTCGACGGCGACCTCGTAGCGCGACTCCAGCTCGCGCTCGGAGAGCACGCCGTACTTGCTCATGACGTCGACGGTCTGCTCGTTGACGAACCACGGCAGCGCGTCGGCCGTCGAGCGCAGGTTCGCCAAGCCGCGCTGCTCGGCCTCGGTGTACCACTCGTCGGCGTAGTTGTCGCCGCCGAAGACGACCTGCTTGTTGGCCGCGTAGACGTCCTTGACGATCGCGATCAGCGCCTCGTCGACCGCTGCGCCCTCGCCGAGCTTCGCCTCGAGTCGATCGGCGAGATCGTCGATCGCCTCCGCGGCGATCGTGTTGAGCACCGTGTTGGGAAGACCCAGCGAGCTCGACGATCCCAGCATGCGGAACTCGAACTTGTTGCCCGTGAAGGCGAACGGCGAGGTCCGGTTGCGGTCGCCGCCGTGCAGTGGCAACGGTGGCAGGACCGGTGTCCCGAGCCCGAGGAAGCCATTGTCCGACGAGGCCGCGGCAGTGCCGGCCGAGATCGCGTCGAAGACCTTCTCGAGCTCGCCGCCGAGGAAGATCGAGACGATCGCCGGCGGTGCCTCGTTGGCTCCGAGGCGCTGGTCCTGGCCGACGTTCGCGATCGATGCGCGAAGCAGCGCCTGGTGCTTGTTGACGGCTTGGACGACGGCCGTGCAGAAGAACATGAATTGGATGTTCTCGTGCGGCGTGTCGCCGGGATCGAGCAGGTTGGCGCCCGTGTCGGTCCCCATCGACCAGTTGTTGTGCTTGCCCGAGCCGTTGACGCCCGCGAACGGCTTCTCGTGCAGCAGGCAGACCAGCCCGTAGCGGCGCGCGACGTTCTGCAGCAGTTGCATCGTCAGCTGCTGGTGGTCGCAGGAGACGTTGGAGTTCTCGAAGATCGGTGCGATCTCGTACTGGTTGGGCGCAACTTCGTTGTGGCGCGTCTTGACCGGCACGCCGAGCTTCGCCAGCTCGCGCTCGGTCTCCATCATGCAGGCCAGGATCCGCTCGGGGATCGAGCCGAAGTAATGCTCGTCGAGCTCGTGACCCTTGGGTGGCTTGGCACCGAAGAGGGTGCGCCCGGTGGTCACGAGGTCCGGCCGCTCGTAGTAGTACTGCTCGTCGATGAGGAAGTACTCCTGCTCGGGACCGACCGTCGTGAAGACGCGCGTCGTCGCATCGTCCCCCAGCAGGCCCAGCGCACGGACCGCCGACTTCGACAGCGCGTCCATCGAGCGCAGCAGCGGGATCTTCGTATCCAGCGCCTCGCCCGTCCACGACACGAACGCGGTCGGGATGCACAGCAGCGCGCCGTTGGGGTTCTCGAGGATGAACGCCGGCGAGGTGGGGTCCCAGGCGGTGTAGCCACGCGCCTCGAACGTGGCGCGGATGCCGCCGGTGGGGAAGGAGGAGGCGTCCGGCTCGCCCTGGATGAGCTCCTTGCCGGAGAACTCGGCGATTGCGTTGCCGTCGCCGGTCGGGCCGTAGAACGAGTCGTGCTTCTCGGCAGTCATCCCCGTCAGGGGCTGAAACCAGTGCGTGAAGTGTGTCGCGCCCTTCTCCAGCGCCCACTCCTTCATCGCCTGCGCGACCGAGTCGGCCAGGGCGGTGTCAAGCACCTCACCGCGCGCAAGCGAGGTCTGCAACGCCTTGAAGACGTGCTTGGGCAGGCGGGCGCGCTGGACCTCCGTCGTGAAGACGTTGGCGCCGAAGACTTGGTTGCTGGCAACCGTCAAGTCCGGCGAGCCGAGCGCCCCGCCGTTAGCGCTCCACTGGGCGGCCGTCACGTTCTGCTGCCTGATTCTGCTCATGGTCCTCCTCGTGGTGACGCGGAGACTGTAGCCCTGTGCGACCCCCGCGGCGTTGTCCAGCCGGACAGGCCGAGACGGCCACGATTGTCCACCCCGCAACCTGATGGCGATACGGCTGAGGATCGCAACCTATGAGCGCGCGGCCTGCGTTGTCAATCAGCGTGTCGAAGTGGGTGGATCGATCTTTCGACAGGTGGACAAAGACGCGCGCCGGGCTGAGGTAAACGATGACCTCGAATGGCTTGACCCAATCGAGGAGGACGCATGAGACGGACCATGGCGCTCAAGGTGCTGCCCGCTGTGGGGGCCGGGCTGCTCGTTGTGCTCGCAGTTCCGGGGGTCGCCACGGCAGACACCCTGGACGCATACACCAAGGGAGTCCTGCCCGATTCGGTGGGCTTCAACTCGATGTGGGTCATCGTCGCCGGCATGGTCGTGATGTTCATGCAGGCCGGCTTCGCGTTCCTGGAGATCGGCTTCTCACGCCAGAAGAACGCCGGCACGGTCGTCGCGAAGATCCTCACGAACTTCTCGATCGCCGCGCTCATGTGGTATCTGCTCGGCTTCGCGTTGGCCTTCGGCAACGACGCCGAGGGGATCAGGGGCCTGGTCGGCGGGACCGGCTTCCTCCTGCACAACTTCGGCGACCCGACGACGGCGTTTCCCGTCATGGGGCTCTCCAACGCGACCGTCGAGTCCAAGTTCTTCTTCCAGTTCGTCTTCTGCGCCGTCTCGCTGGCGATCGTCTGGGGCACGACGCTCGAGCGCATCAAGTTCGGCGTCTACATCATCTATGCGATCGTCTTCGCGGGGTTGATCTACCCGATCGGCGCGCACTGGGTCTTCGGCGGCGGCTTCCTTCAGGACCCGGTCGGGATCTGGAAGGACCTCGGCGTGGTCGGCATGCAGGACTTCGCCGGCTCCACGGCGGTCCACCTCATCGGGGCGACCGGCGCGCTTGCGGCGCTCCTGCTGCTCGGCCCGCGCAAGGGCAAGTACGGGGCGGACGGCAAACCGCGGGCGATCCCCGGCCACAACATGCCGCTCTTCGGCCTCGGCGTGCTGATCCTGTGGCTCGGCTGGTTCGGGTTCAACCCGGGTTCGACGCTGAACGTCCAGGACGGCCGCTTCACCGAGATCGTCGTCGTGACAAACCTCGCGGCCGCGCTCGGCGTGCTCGGGTCGCTGATGGCGTGCTACTTCAAGACCAAGACGCTTGACATCGGCATGGCCGGCAACGGCGCGATCGGTGCCCTGGTGGCGATCACCGCGCCATCGGGCTACGTCGAGCTCTGGGCGGCGATCCCGATCGGCCTGATCGCCGGCATCATCGTCCCGATCGGCATCTTCGCGATCGACAAGTACCTCGACGATCCCGTGGGTGCGCTCACCGCGCACGGCATCTGCGGCATCTGGGGGACGCTGTCCTGCGGCCTGTTCACCTCGCCGCGGCTGGCGGTGTACAACGGCTTCGGCGATCCGGGCGGCGGCCTGCTCTACTCAGGATCGTTTGCCCAGCTGATCGCTCAGGCGGTCGGCTTCATGGTCGCGTTCTCGTTCGTGTTCGCCATGAGCTTCGCGACGTTCTTCGTCATCAAGAAGACCTACGGTCTGCGCGTGACCGAAGAGGAAGAGGACAATGGCCTGGACATCTCCGAGCACGGCATGTACGGCTACCCGGAGGCGTTCATCCCGGCGCCCGAGCTCATCGGCTACGGTGGCGGTCCGTCCGCAACCGTTCCTCCGATGCCGGTCCCCGCGATGGTGAAGACGGAGAGCCCAGCATGAAGATGGTCATCGCGTACATCAGGCATGAAGCCTTCGAGCCGATCCGGACCGAGCTGCTGGCGCTCGGGTTCCCGTCGCTGTCGATCAGCGAGGTCAAGGGCTCCGGGCGCCAGAAGGGCATCACCGAGCGCTACCGCGGAGCAGAGTTGACGAACTACCTGCGCCCGAAGGTGAAGATCGAGTGCGTCGTGGCCTCCAGGGACCTGATGACGATCGTGGACACGATCCTCAAGCACGGGCGCACAGGGGCCGTCGGCGACGGCAAGGTCTTCGTCCTGCCCGTCGAGGAGGCCTACCGGATCCGTACAGGCGAATCAGGGGAAGACACATTGCAGGCACATCCCGACGCTGCCGCGGCCGCGGCGGCTGGATAGGAGGTGGTCAGGGTGGCCGCCCCGTCCGCGGCCACCCTCGTCGAACGACTGAGGTGGCTGCATCTGCGGATGGTCGACGCCGTGCTCACCGGAGACGGTCTCGAGCGCGTCGCGGAGCTTGCTGCCGAAGCGGTCGGCGGGGCCGTGGCCATCGTGATACCACGGTTGGGTACCGCCGTCATGGCCCCGAGCGGGACACGCGCGGACGAGCGGCTGCCCGAACTGCGCCGCTACGTCGCCGACGTCGTGCAGGATCGGATGGCGCACACGCCGCGCAACGTGGCGATCGAGATCCCGATCGCCTCGGGCGACGAGACCGTCGGCGTGGTGCTGATGCTCGAGGGCGGTGCCGAGATTGCCGCGGAGGCGTCTGAGTACCTGCATCTTGCGGCGGTCGCGTCGCTGACCGAGGTCGCCGTCGAGGAGGCGCGCGACGAGGTCGAGCAGAACCTGCGCGGGTCGTTCCTGGAGGACCTGCGCGCCGGAGCGGCGCTGCCCGCCGACGAGCTGGTCCGCCGCGGCGCGCGGCTGGGCTGCGATCTCAGCCGCGGCGCGATCGCGCTCTGCGCCGAGCTGCACA
>DASVPU010000392.1:0-8773 GCA_036389475.1 Solirubrobacteraceae bacterium | reverse complement strand
ATACTCAAACGGCGTCGTGCCCTCCGGCGGCTTCTTCGACAAAAACAACCCCAACTTCGTCGCCAAATCCTTCGCCCCCGGCGCATCCGCGGGAAGAACATGACTACCGTGCTTCAGATCGAGCATCGAGGCTCTCCTTGGGTAATGAACGCCACGCACCAACACGTAACGCCCTGATCTTCGATCGCGGGCCTTGGAGGCAGGCTGTGCCCGTGTGACGCAACCAGCGCGTCGGCAAGGTCGCTGTCAGGCGCCGCATCGTCGATGCCGCGAGCCCCAAGACGTTTCGACGTCATCCCGACTGCGATACATCCCTGCCGATCCTCCAAAAATTGGTGATTGCTCACCACATGGCCCCCACCTGCTGCTCGCCACTGTCGCAGGATTCGATGCAGAAAGTCAACGTTCTGGCGTAAAGCCGGTTCTGTTACGCAATGCGCAGCGTGGCCGACAGCAGACCGGCGGACTCGGCTGCCTCACAAGAGATCCACCAGCAACGTGGACCAGGCAAAGCCGCGCGCCCCGAGTCCGCGTCCGGTCATGGGCTGGTAGTACTCGCGGAAGCCAAACCGTGCGGCCGCTCGTGCCAGCGAGCGGACGATCCGGTCGCCCTCGCGCACGTAGCCCAGTGACCGCATCGCTGGAACCAGCAACCAGGCAGTGTTCATCCACGAGGGCCCGCGCCACGCCCGGAACCGGTCAAAGCGGGGGTTGAAGGACGGCTCCTCCAGGCTGACCGACGGGATTCCGACGGGGGCGCCATAGCGTCGCGGGTGCAGCAGGTGCTCCTCCACCAGACGCAGGCGCACACGCTCGGGCAACCCTTCCAGCAGCAGCGGCGACAGCGATGCCCACGTCGACACCCGCGCCGGCCGCTCGGCCCGCCCGCCGAGATCGAAGAACAGCCCGGTGCGCTCGTCGAGGCTGCGTTCGAGCAACGCCCGCTCCACCCGCGCCGCCTGCTCCCCCCAGCGCGGCTCCCCGCTCAGCCGCCCCATCGCCCGCAGCGACAGCGCGTAGGCGACGTTCACCCAGACGTCCTCGACGTGGTGGTCGTGGCGCTCGATCAGCGCGCGCGCGTCCCAACCCGCCCGGCGGCCACGCTCGATGAGCAGCCAGTAGCCGAGCCGGTCGTGGGCCATGCGCCCGAAGACCGGCTCGTACTTCGGCGAATCGTCGAGCCCCGACTCGTCGGGCGTGATGATCGCCAGCAGCCCGTCCCCGTCCGGATCGCGCTCGCGCGCGAGCCAGTCCAGGTGCCTGCCCAGCGCGGGCAGCGCCTCGCCGCGGAACGACGGCTCGTCAGCCGACGCATCGGCCACGATCTCCCAGGCGAGCGGCAGCAGCGGCGGCCCGATCGTCTCGGTGCGCCAGTCGCCGACGAAGCCCCGCGTCGCGTACAACGGCGCCCGCCGCCAGCCCGCGGGAGCGTCCCAGAAGACCGTGTGCGGGAGAAAGCCGTCGGGCCGACCCGATCGCAGCACGGTGCGCAGCTCTGCGCGCGCGCGCGCCGGGTCGAACAGCCGCCAGGCGATCGCGTGAAAGCACGAGTCCCAATGCCACATGTGGCGGTAGCGCGGCGGCGCGGGGCACGTGAACGAGTACTCCAGTCCATCGTGCCCCCGCCCTGTACGCCAGTTGGCGCGCAGCACCTGCTCGGCTGCGGCGCTGAGCGCGGCGGCGTCCGCGCCGATCTGGCCGACCTGCGCTGGCAGGCTCAGCCGGACAACCCGGTTCGCGGACGGCCCTGCAGCAGCCGCTCGAGGCCGAGCAGCTCCGCGCCGAATGCCGCGCTCCAGGTGGCGCGCGCGGCCAGCCGCGCCGCGGCTGCCGCGTCCGGCTCGGCGGCGCGCGCCGATTCGATCGCGCCCAACAGCCCGTCGATGTCTCCGGGCTCGTACGTGCGTGCGATGCCCCGCATCAGCGCGGCAGAAGGCGCCGTCGAGCACGTCACCACGGAGGCACCGCACGCGGCCGCTTCGAATCCGACCAGGCCAAACGTCTCGTGCGCGCCGGGCATGACGACGACGCGGGCGGCCGCGTACCAGCGCGCGAGGCGCGCCCGCTCGCTGATGAAGGGGTACTGGCGCACGCGCTCGGCGATGCCCAGCCGCACGGCCAGGCGGCGCAGCCGCTCCTCGATCGGTCCGCGACCGACGAGCATGAGCCGCCACGGCTCGACCGACCGCGCAGCCGCGTGAAGCAGCTCGACGACGCCCTTCTCGCGTCCCAGGCGCCCGACGTACAAGACGTGCTGCTCGCGCCGCACGTCCGGCTGCGGCACGAACGCCGGATCGACGCCGAAGCGCAGCGCCAGCGACGACTCGCGTCCGCAGTCGTCGCGCGGATCCACAGCCGACATGACGGCGTCGGCATCGCGGTAGGCATGGTGCATCCAGCTGCGCAGAACCGGATGCCAGATCCGGTCGGGCCCAGGCAGGCCGGCCGCGTCCAGCGCGATCGAGCCGTGATGGACGGCCACCACGGTGGCGCCGAGGTCATGCGCGGTCTGCGTCACGCCGAGCGGATGCCAGAACGGGTCATGCAGCATGACGACGTCGGGTCGCAGGGACCGCAGCGTCTCCTTCAAGGCTCGGGCGCCCAGCGGCAGCCGGTAGCCGTTGCATGCCGCCAGCCGCACAGACGGCAGTTCATGGCGTCCGCCGTCGTGACGCAGCGCGCGACCCGGAACGATCGTCTCGTGATCGATCAGCCCCGTCCGCCGTGCCCACGCAGCCTTCGCGTCGAGATACGTGCGGATCCCGCCGCTGCGCTCGCCGTAGAACAGCGCCACGTCCGCGACGCGCAGCGCAGGACGCGCGACCTCCCGCAGCAGGCGCGGAGCGCCCTTGTCGAGGAGGCGGCGCCGCGCCTCGAGGACCGCGGTCTCACGCGGCACGGCGGGCGCCCGTGACCACGTCAGCGGGATCGAGTGCCCGGCGATAGCCGTCGGCGAGACGCTGCAGCGAGCGCTCCCAGGTGCGCTGGGCAACGGCATCCAGCGCGGTTCGCGCAAGGCGCGCACGCTGCAGTGGCTGAAGCGCGAGCTCGTTCACGGCGGCGGCCAGGGCGGATGCGTCGGGGCGACACAGGCGGCCGGTCGCCCCATCCGTGACGATGCTCGTCGGTCCGCCTTCGCCGACCGCCACGACCGGCAGGCCGCTCGCCTGCGCCTCGAGCAGAACCTGCCCAAACGTGTCCGTGCGGCTGGCGAAGAGAAAGATGTCGGCGCTCGCGTAGGCGCGCGCGAGGTCGTTGCCCTCCAGCCAGCCGAGGAACGTCGCGTGCTCGCCAAGGCGCTCCCGGAGAACCTCCTCCTCGGGTCCGCCACCGGCGAGCGCGAGGTGCAGGCGCGGGTCGCGCTCGCGTGCCGTGAGGAACGCGTCGGCGAGCAGGTCGGCGCCCTTCTCGCGGGTAAGGCGCCCCGTATAGAGGACAGTGATCTCGCCCGGGAGCAGGTTCTCCTCGCGTCGCTTCGCAGAGAAGCGCGAGAGGTCGACGCCGCGATCCCAGCGCCCGATGCGCTCGGCGGCGATGCCCATCCCGCGCAGAACCTCGTCGGAGGCGACGCTCGGCGACAGCACGCGCCGGCACTGGCCGTAGAAGGCGGCAATCGCGATCCGCACGGCGACCTCGAGTGACGCGTCCTGCGAGCGCAGGCCCGCGTACGCTGCCAGCTCGGTGTGGTAGCTGCCGAGGACCGGAATGCCCATGACGCGAGCGATGACCGCTGCCGCGGCCCCCGACGGTCCCGGCGAGCAGAGGTGGACGAGGTCGTAGCGGCCCTCGGCAAGAGCCTCGACGATCGCCGGCAGGCTCGGGACGCCGACCTTCAGCCCGGCGTAGAAGGGGATGTCGATCTCGGCGACCGCCGGCAGTCGCCGGTCGACGTTGTGGTCGGTCCCGACGACCTCGACCTCGAAGCCCGGCACGCCGCGCGCGCGAAGCTCGTCCAGCGTGTGCGTCACGCCATGCATCCCGCCGACGGCGTCGGCGACCAAGGCGACGCGCAGCGGCTCGCCGTCGCGGCGCGCGAGCTTCGCCTTCTCGCGGCCGAGGAACGCCGCGGCCGGCGCGTACGGGATCGCGGCCAGGCAGGCATCGAACAGCGTGGCGGCGACGGTGGCGAGGTCGACGCTCTGCGGGGTCACGGTTGCGATCTGCTCGACGGCGCGAGCGAGCTTGTGCTCGTGCAAGCGCCGCGCACGGCGGAACAGGTTGGCGTGGGCGAAGTCGTCGTCCTGCAGGAGCGAGAGCAGCTCGGGTGCGTCCATGTCGAGCTCGATCGCGGCGAGCCAGGCGCGCAGCAGCGCGCGAGCATCGTCCGGACTCAGCCCCGTGCCGGTCGCGCCGCAGCGGGCGTCGCCCTCCTTCATCAGCCGCTGGACCATCGCGAAGACCGCCTGCGGGTCCGGGCCGGTCCCGTCGCAGGCGCCCCGGCCGAGCGCGCGAATCGCCAAGCCCATCGCGGAATGCGTCCACTTCGCCGCGCTGCCATGCTCGCCGCGCGCGATTGCGTCGCCGGCGACGACGTGGTCGAGGAACTCGTACCACGTCGCGCAGCGCGGGACCTCGGTGCACGTCCGGCCGATATCGACGCCGGCGTGATCGTCCGAGCCGCCGACGCCGGTGCCGCCGTGCGTCTCGATGTAGACCTCGGCGGGCGAGTTCAGCTCACGGGCCCGCGAGCCGTTGCGCGTCTCCCAGATCGGAAACAGGCGCGCGAGACGGCGGCGGTGGCGCGGCGTGAGGGGCGCCTCGACGGCATAGAACGGGTGGGCGAGCGCGCATGGGATCGCGCGCTCGAGCAGCTCTTCGGCGACGGCCTCGACGTCGTCGGCGAGCGCCTGCAGGCGCTCGTGATCCGCGGGGGTGATCCCCCAGCAGAGGATGTGGACGGCCTGCGGCTCGTTGCGAAACCACGCCGTGAGCTCCTCGGAGACGAAGGCATCCTCGTGCTTGGCGGCGAGCTCGAGCGCGCCCTCGATGGTGTCGTGATCGGTGATCGTCACGAAGTCCATGCCGCGGCGCTTGGCCAGCGCGTAGACCTCCTCGGGAGGCGTCGCGCACTCCGGCAGTCCGAGCGCCCGCTGCACGCCGAGCTTGGAGACGGCGGAGGCGGTCGAGTGGCAGTGCAGGTCGACCCGGCTGGTCGAAAGTGGGATCATCGTCGCTCCCTGATTTGGCGTTTCGCTCATCTCTTCGCGTTGCACCTTGCCGCTGCAAGCAGGCACTTTTCGTGAACGGGCTGGGACCCGCATGTGATCTTCATGTGAACGTCCGGTCGCAAGCGTCCTTCTCAGCATCGTCACACCGGCGAAGGCCCAGGGCGCTGAACTTGCAGGCAGCGCCAGGGCAGGCGCCGCTCCCCCCGACCGCCTGCTCGCGCTCGACTGCACGGCTGCGCCGGCCCATCTCCCCGTTCGGCCGGCGCAGCGGCAGTCGCCACGCCTTGTGACGTTCGTGTAAAGCGGTGGCGGAGCCGGCATGGATGGCGAGAAACTTGCGTCGATGCCGGTCCACGCCGCGACGGCCGCCGACTCGCTCGTGCTGTCGCGCGAGGCGCTGCGCGTGGAGATCCGCCGCCATCCATTCGGGATCGACGTGCGCCGCGACGGGCGGCGACTGCTTCGCCAATTCGGGATCTGGTGCGCCGACGGGGAGGTATGCGACCAGTTCATCCAGCTCACCGAGGGCGTCATCCCCTCCGAGGAGCTGGAGATCCCCGAGCGGGTGGCGTCCGTGAACCTCGTCGAGCCGCTCGCCGACGGCGCCGAGCTCGCGCTGAGATTCGACAGCGGTCGCAGCGGGCGCCTGCGCGTCACGCTGCCACGCGACGAGACCGTCGCGTTCGAGATCGAGGTCGAGGGCAAGCCGCTGCGCCATGCCGCCGGCTGGGACGCGCGCTCAGAGGAGCACTTCGCGGGCCTCGGCGCGCGCCACGCGCTGCGCGTCGACCACGCCGGACGCCGGATCCAGCTCGGCGCGGACCGCGCCTATACCGGTCCCGACTGCCCGCCGGACCTGCTCGCGATCGGCGGCATCCCCCAAGGCGACTACGCGCCCGCGCCGTGGCTTCAGTGCTCCCGTGGCTACGCCATACACGCCGACGGCTACGGAAATGGCATGCGCTTTCACTTCGGCGCCGACCGCACGACGGTGTCCGCGCGCGCGGCGGCCGGGCCGCTGCGGCTGACGCTGTTCACCGAGCCCTCCCCCGCGGCGCGCCTGCGCCGCTACCTGCAGCTCACCGGGATGCCGGCCGTGCTGCCCGAGTGGGGCTACGGCTTCTGGAAGTCGCGCGACTTCCACATCTACCAGCCGGACGTCTACGACGACTTCCACGGCTGCCGGCGACACGACATTCCGCTGGACGCGATCGTCATCGACTCGCCGTGGGAGACGCAGTACAACACCTGGCAGGTCAACCCGCACCAGTTTCCGGACTTCGAGGCGATGGTGCGCGAGCTTCGCAGCGACGGTGTGCGCACCGTCCTGTGGACGACGCCGTGGGTGAACATCGAGTCCAGCGACGGGCAGATGCCGCCCGATGCCGCGTCGCGCGCGCTGCACGAGGCGCCCGCGTCGAACTATGCCGACGGCGCGCAAGGCGGCCACTTCATCCGCGGCGCCGACGGCGAGCCCTACCTCGGGCGCTGGTGGATGGGCACCGGCTCCCCGATCGACTTCACCTCGCCGGCGGCCGAGGAATGGTGGCGCGAGCAGGCCAAGCGCGTCCTCGCGCTTGGCGTCGAGGGCGTCAAGGCCGACGACGGCGAGGGCTACTACCTGCCCGACGACGTGTGCTTCGCCGACGGCAGCACCGGCGCGAACGCCGCTTGGCGCGTCGGCGGCTTGTACAGACGATCGATGCAGCGCGCGCTGGACGAGGTCCATCCCGGCCGCGGGGTGCTCTTCGGCCGCAGCGGCTGGAGCGGCCAGCAGGCCGACGGGATGCTCTGGGGCGGCGATCAGGCGTCGGACTTCTGGTCCCTGCGCGTGCTCGTGGCGGCGACGATCTCGGCTGCCGCGAGCGGCTTCTCGAACTGGTCGCACGATGTCGGCGGCTACCTCGGCCACCGTCTCGTGGAGCGCTGCCCCCCCGAGCTGCTGCTGCGCTGGGCGCAGTTCGGCTGCTTCACGCCGCTCATGCAGGCCCACGGCCAGAAGGTCCAGGAGCCGTGGACCTACGACGACCGGACGCTGGAGATCTACCGCGCCTACGTCCTGCTGCACGAGCAGCTCGTGCCGTACATCCGCGCCGCCGCCGCGACCGCGGCGCGCAGCGGTTTGCCGATCATCCGCCCACTGCACCTCACCGATCCGGCGGACGACCGCGGCTGGACGATCGCCGATGCCTACGGCTTCGGGCCGGCGCTGTGGGTCGCCCCGGTGCTCGACGACGGCGCGCGCTCGCGCGAAGTCGCGCTGCCGCGCGGCGACTGGATCGAGACCTGGTCAGGCGCGCATGTACGCGGCGGCGGCGACCTGTTTGTGCCCGCGCCGCCGAGCATGATCCCGGTCTGGGTGAGAAGCGGGTCGATCGTCGTGACGTATCCCGCCGCGCACGTCGCGACGGGGCTCAACGACACCGCCGAGGGCGAGCGTCCGTTGGAGGCGACGCTCTGGGGCCAGCCACGCCTCGGACACGCCGCGGTCCGGCTCGCCGACGGCACGAAGGTCTCGTGGCGGCGCGGGCGCTGGTCGGTCGACCGCAAGCGCGAAGTGACCTTCAGCGAGCGCTGAGCGGCGGCCTGGCGAACCGCGGGTCTGTTAGCTCAATCAGCGTCAGGCTGACGACGAGTCGCGGCCGATCGGGCAATCGTCAAGCTCGCGTGCCAGCCGTCTGACAAGCGGGTGTCCGGGGATGACCTGCTCGAGCATCTCCAGGCTCAAGCGGTAGTGCTCGTGTCGCAGCTCGTGGTCCTGATCGAGACGGCTGCTGCGCGGACGGCGTCCGCGGGCGGTCGCATCGACGCGTGCTTGGTCGCGTCTGACCTGATCGGGCAGCTCGCGTACCTTGGCGATCTTGTCGGCGGCGAACAGCACCGCGGCGTCGCCACCGGCGCCGCGTACCTGCTCGCGCAGCATCCGCTTGCGCTGACGGTAGCTCTGGAGTGAGGGATCGTCGCTGACCGCCCGGACGAGTCCGGCGACGGGGGCGCCGAAGCGCGCGACAACTCGCCGAGGCTGACATGCGTGTTCTCCACGATGTCGTGCAGCAGACTGGCGGCGACTACGACATCCGAGCAGCCGGCACCGCGCAGCAGCCGTGCGACCTCCAGCGGATGCTCGATGAACGGTGCGCCATCGCTGTGGCGTCGCTGACGGGCGTGACAGCGTGCAGCGAACACACGCGCAGAGCGCGCGAGCGACGATGCCTGGTCGATCGCCGCATGATCGGCGTGCAGCGCTCCCGGGGCGCTCGCCCGCCGCTGGGTGCCTGCTTGAACTTCGGTTTGCCGCGCCGACCGCGAAACCATGATTGCTCCCCACCTCCTGCTCACACGACAGTTGATTCCCTCCCGCCCGCTGCCAGTCCGCTGAGGTCCTGGCGCGCGCTCACACAGGAGGTCGTCGGCAACGCGCGCTCCATCCTTTAAGGGAGCGCGAGTCATCCAGCGCACATATATCAGGCTACGGGCTATCCATCTAACCGGAGCTGAGCGAAGGAGCGCTCCGCCAGGGCCGGTTCGCTGGGGGGCCGTCGAGGCTGGTGGGCCGTCCGCGGGTGGCGGGCGGGGCGCGGTGAGTAGTGGTGCGCCGCGGGTTG
>DASVPU010000391.1:0-7435 GCA_036389475.1 Solirubrobacteraceae bacterium | reverse complement strand
CTCGAGTGACACCTGATTGGGTCGATCCGCGCGGGGTGGCTGGTGTGCATCGTGGTGATGCTTAAGTGACGCCTGGCTCAAAGGATCCCGCGCAGCGTGTCGCTTGTGCATCTCGGGATGCTCGTGTCAGCGCCGCACGCTCTGGCATGCGGGGCGTCCCACGTCGCGCCAGACGACGTGCGGGATGCCCTGTTCTCGACCGATCCGACGTCCTCGCTCCCGCGTTTAGCCGCCGTCCGGCCCGGACGGCTTCCTTCGATGCTGCGGCTCGCGACGAGCGCTCGATCGCCGCGCGCGAATGCTCACCCGGCGCGCCGGCGCTCGAGGCTCAACGTCACCCACCCCCGCGCTCTACGACGAGCCGCCGCAGCCGGTCGTCATCGCGCGCGGAGGGTTCGCTCCCGCGGATGAAATCGATAACCACCGAGGCGAACCCGATCGGATCGTCGTGGTGCGGAAAGTGTCCGGAGTCCGGGAACAGCTCAAGCCGGCTTCCCGGCATCAGCTTGTGCGCCCGGATCCCGTGCCGGGCCGGGATGATCTGATCCTGCTCGCCCCCGATGAGCAGCGTCGGCACCGCCTCGGCGAGGTAGAGCTTGTCGATCGCGCTGACCCGCTGGCCGCTGATGTCGATGACCGATCGCGCGGTGTGCACGAACGCCCGCCGCGTCCCGATGTCTTTGAGCGTCGTCAAGCCGGTGGCCATCTCGGCGAGATCGGACCCGAGCCGCAGCCCGATGCCCGCCAGCCAGCGGCCGACCGCGGCGCCGGCGCTCAGCAACGGAAGCGAGGCGAGCAGCGGCAGCACGAGCTCAGACCCCGGCAGCGCCACCGCCCGCAGCAGCGGCGTGACCTGATGCCCCAGCCCGCCGCTGCCGACGAGCACGAGCCGCTCGATCCGCTCCGGGAACTGGTAGGCCATCTGCATCGCGATGCCGCCGCCGAGCGAGTGGCCGGCCACGGTCGCACGCTCGAACCCGAGGGCGAGCATCAGGTCGCGCATGAGCGAGGCCGCCGCCCCGAGCGAGTAGTCGCCGCGCGGCTTGGCTGAGTCGCCGTGCCCGAGCAGGTCTGGCGCGAGCACCGTGAAGTGGCGCTCCAGCAGCGGGATCACCGGCTCCCAGCTGGCCGACGAGTTCGTGATGCCGTGCAACAGCAGGAGCAGAGGCCCGCCGCCGCCCAAGCGGTAGCTGACACGGTGGCCGTGAAGCTGGAGCTGCTCGCGGAGCAGCGCCACGTGAGTTACTGGATCTGCAGGCCAGAGATCGCGCGGGCGATCACGAGCCGCTGGATCTCAGAGGTGCCCTCGAAGATCGTGTAGATCTTGGCGTCGCGGTGCCAGCGCTCGACCGGGAACTCCCGGGTGTAGCCGTTGCCGCCGAGGATCTGGATCGCTCGCTCCGTCGCCCAGACCGCGACCTCGCCCGCCTTGAGCTTGCTCATCGAGCCCTCGGCCGCCGTGAAGCGCTGGCCCGTGCGACCCATCCACGACGCGCGCCAGACAAGCAGCCGCGCGCAGTCGATCTCCATCTTCATGTCGGCGAGCGCGAACGAGATCGACTGGTTCTCGATGATCGCGCGACCGAACTGCTTGCGATCTCTGGCGTAGTCCAGCGCGTACTCGTAGGCGGCGCGGGCGATGCCGATCGCCTGTGCGCCGACCGTCGGGCGCGTCACCTCGAAGGTCTGCATCGCCGCCTGCGAATTCGAGCGCGTGCCCTCGCGGGCGCGCGCCAGCTTGGCGTCGAGCTTCTCCTTGCCGCCGAGCAGGCAACGGCCGGGAACACGGCAGTCGTCGAGGAAGACGTCGGCCGTATGCGAGGCTCGCAGTCCATGCTTGCGGACCTTCGTGCCCATCGTCAGGCCGGTCGTGTTCGGCGGGACGATGAACGCGGCCTGCCCACGCGACCCCAGCTCGCGGTCGATGGTCGCCACGATCACATGGATGTCGGCGATGCCGCCGTTGGTGGCCCACGCCTTCTGGCCGTTGAGGACCCACTCGTCCTTGGCCTCGTCGTACTTGGCGGTCGTTCGTAGCGCGGAGACGTCGGAGCCGGCGTCGGGTTCGGAGACGCAGAAGGATCCGACCTTGGGATCGTCGGCCGTTCCGAAGCACTGCGGAATCCACTCGCCCATCTGCTCAGGGGTGCCCGCGCCGACGATCGCGGCGACGGGCAGCGCCGTCCCCATCATCGCCATTCCGATGCCTGCGTCGCCCCAGAAGAGCTCCTCGTTGACGAGCGCCATCGTCAGGCCGGTCGGGTCAGCGCTGAACTGGCCCAGGCCTTCAAAGCCGTACAGGCCGATCTTCGCGGCTTCCTGGATGATCGGCCACGGAGTCTCCTCGCGCTCGTCCCATTCGCTGGCGGCGGGGCGGATGACGTTCTGGGCGAAGCCGTGGACCCAGTCGCGGATGTCGCGCTGGTCCTGGTTGAGCTCAAGCGAGAACGCGGTCTCGGCGTCCTCGCCGGCCACGCCGAGGGTCGTGGCAGTGCTTGACATGCCATTGAGGCTATTAGGTGATGCTGAACCGCCGGCGGACCACCGTCAGGCGCGGGCGCGTTCGAATGCGACCTGGCTGGACCGGGGGAGGCGCTCACAGCAGGCAACGCGAGTTCGGCGCGAGCTCCGTCCGCGTTTGCTAGCGCGCCGTCTTGCGTCGCAGCTGGCTGGCCAGGAAAGAGCGCACGCTGGGGCGCGGCGGCTTGACCTCCGCGATGAGCTTCAAGCAGTCCGAGCACAGGCAACCCTCGTAGAACCGCACGAGGTCAGCGCGCACCGCGTCGTCGAGCGCGACCTTGGCGCACCAGCAACTGCCGCTGAGCACACCGCAGTCGAACGTGGACTCACAGCGAGGGCAGAGGCTCGTCTGGTCGGGCGGGGTAGCCGGCATCGGCATCAGCCTAGTGGCCCGTCCTGTAAGTCCGCACCCGTTTGGACGGTCGCTGATCACCTGGCTTTCCCGCGGATAGACGCGTCATCGCTACTCCTGATCACCCACGAGCGCCGGCAGCGTCGCCCAGCACGCCGGGCAGCGCGGCGGCGGCAGCCCGCTCCTGGCCTGCTCGAGAATCGGCAGGAAGTCAGGCAGCGCATCAAGCGGCACGGCCATCGCGGTCTTCGAGCCGTCGGGGATGACCACGTAGACCTCTTCGCCGTCGGACGGCTCGGGCGCGAGACGGATGAGCGAGAAGTGCATGCGCTCAATCCAGCGGGAGTTCCAGCGGCGTGCCGCACGCATCGCACCGCGGGGCGACGATCCACCTGGTCGATGACGCGGCCCTGCGCAGCAGCCGGGCGATGTCCGGCACCCCCGAGGGGGGACCGGCGAACGTCAGCGGACGCGCGCGGCCCGCCACCCACGCGCAGACCACGACTGTGTCGCCGTCCGCGTCGGGCGCTTCGGCGGCGGTGAAGTAGAGGAGCCCAAGCCACATGACTCGATGCAACCACGCCGACCACGCAGCTCTCCCGGATTGCACAGCCTCTTGACGAAGTTGGTGCACCTGGAGCACAAAGGCCGGCTATTACGGGCCAGACGCGCCCCGTCAGCCGCGTTATCCCTGCGCCGTCCGACGTATCGCCATGATCGCGACATCGTCTCGAAGACGGTCGAGTCGGTGTAGCGCGTGCTCGAGTTGGTCCACGAGGGCTTGTGCGCTCGCGTGCGGAATCCCCGACAGCAGTTGCGCGACCCGTTGCTCGTCTACGAGAACGCCGTCGAGCTCGGTGTCGAGGATCCCGTCGCTGTAGAGGACGATCGTGTCGCCCGGCTCGAGATCGACCTCACAGGTTTGAAATTCCGGGTCGCTGAAGACGCCGAGGATTGTTCCGCCTGCCCGGCTTGCGTCGACGCTGCCGTCCGCGCGGACGATCAGCGCAGCCGGGTGACCCGCGACCGCGAGCCTGACGGCTGCCGCGCGGCCGCTGGTGTCGATCTCGCCGTAGATCGCTGAGCACATCTGCATCGGCTCACCGCCTTCCATCTCCATGCGAAGAGCGGCGTTCAGGTTGGCGAGGATCGCCGCCGGCCGTTCGCCGAGCATCGCAGCGGTCCGGATCGTGTATCGCGCGAGCGACGTGGTGGCGGCCGCCTCAGGCCCCTTGCCGCACACGTCGCCGAGGAAGAACCCCGATCGCCCAGGTGCGAGCGGCAGGACGTCATAGAAGTCACCGCCGACCTCCTCGGGGGCGAACGGCTCGTAGTGCACCGCAACCTCCAGTCCCGTGATCCGGGGGAGACGGGGTGGAGAAAGGCTGCGTTGCAGCGTGCGCGCCAGTTTCTCGGCTCGGCGCTGCTGTCCCACCGCCTGCTGTACCTCGCGAATGGCCGACAGGCGCAGCTCCAGCTCGTCCATCACGATGGATGCCAGATCTCGCAGCGTCTGCATCTCCGATTCGGCTATCTCGCGGGGCTTGGTGTCGATCACGTTGACGGTGCCCAGGCGGTGCCCGTCGTGGGTCGTGATCGGCGCCGCCGCGTAGAACCGGACGCCTGTCTCGCCGTGTACCAGTGGGTTGCCGGCCGCCCGCGGATCAGACACGCAGTCGGTGAGCGCGTAGGGCTCGTTCTGCAAGATCGCCGACGCGCATAGTCCCGGTGAACGTGGGATCTGGACCGCATCGAGGCCCTTGCAGGCCGCGAACCAGATGCGCTCCTCGTCGACGATCGTCACGGAGGCGAACGGCACGTCGAAGAACCGGGCGGCCAGCGCGCAGACACGATCAAACGCCCCGTCGGGAGGAGCATCGAGGATGGCATAGCGGCGCACCGCGGCAAGCCGCCCGGCCTCCTCCAGCACTGCCGCCTCCACAAGTTCCCCACGCATGAGCGACAGTCTCCCAGGCGCCGCCGCTCGCTCGCGTGTTGCTGCCGGCGACGGTCCGCGCACCGACGGATTACGCCGCCGTCCGGCTCAGCGGGCCTTTCCTTCCGACAGCCACGCCAGCGTTTGACGCCTCCTTCGAGGATCGGGCCCGAGATGAGTCGCGGCGAGCTGAAGTCGACGCCTGGCACGTCGAACCGACACCTGACCGCCGGCGCGTCCAGCCAAGGATCGGCTCATCGAATCGTCAAACGCAATTAGCATGGCGCGATGACCCGGATGTACGCGAGCGAGCGAGTGCGCGCCAGTCGCGTCGTGGCGGTGCTGGCGATGTGGGTTACGGCCCTCTGGGGTGCGTCCTCCATCGCGCCGGCGTCGGCCACCCAGGCAAAGGCGAAGGCGTTGATTGTCACGCAGCGACACGCTCCGTACCGTCATCACGTCACGATTCAGGCGGCTGTCGACGCCGCACGTCCCGGTGACTGGATTCTCATCGATCGCGGTGTCTACGTCGGGCCGGTCGTGATCCGAAAGCCTCGGCTTCATCTGCGAGGCGTAGATCGCAACGCGGTCGTGATCGACGGGAAGCACGCGCGAAATACGAACGGAATCGAAGTGCACAAGACCGACAACGTCCACATCGACAACCTCACGGTCCGCGACTTCGACCTCAAGACGATCAACGGATCTGGCGGCAACGCGATCTGGTGGAACGGCGGAGATGGTTCGGGCCACATCGGTGCCCACGGCTGGTGGGGGAGCTATTTGACTGCCTACAACACCGGGCTTCTCGGAGGCTATGGGCTGTTCGCATCGAACTCCGTGAACGGCTCGTGGAAGCACGTCTACGCCTCGGGCTTCGCGGACGCCGGGTTGTACGTCGGCGCCTGTCGTGATTGTCATGCGAGGATCGACCACGCGACAAGCGAGAACAACGCGCTCGGCTACTCAGGCACGAACGCCGGCGGCCACCTTGTGGTCGCGAACTCGACGTTCCGCAGCAACTCCGCTGGGATCGTGCCGAGTTCCCTGGCACATGACGACCTGCCGGCGCCGCAGAATGGCGCCTGCAGCTCCGGCTCAAACCGCTCGACGTTGCCGAAGTTCAGATCGACGCACATCAGTCATTGCACGATCTTTCACAACAACCTCGTAATAGACAACAACAACCTGTCCACACCGGCGGACGCCGACACGTTGGGAGCGCCGTGGGGCGTTGGACTCGTGTGGCCTGGACTCTATGGCGACCTGGTCAAGAACAACACGGTGCGGGGCAACGCGAACTTCGGCATCCTCGCGTTCGAAGCGCCGGACCCATTCCCGCCGGAAAAGAGCACGATCTACTTTCAGCTGTCGGGCAACCGCTTCGTCGGCAACCGGTTTACGGATAACGGCACGCGGCCTGGCGGCGCGGACATCGGGCTCGAGGGAGGGGCCTTCGGCGCACGGCGGTCGGTCAACAACTGCTTCGCCAACAACCACTTCGCGACTTCAATCCCGGCTGGCATCGAGCGCACCTGGGGCTGCCAGCACGCGCGGACGCCCAACGGCGGCCCGCAACTGCAACCTACGATCGCTGCCCTGATCGGCGAGTCGGGCGCGCGAACGTCGACTCCGCAACCAGCGCCCGGACCCCAGCCGACGATGCCATCGCCCTGCCGGGACGTGCCTCGCAATCCGCTCTGCAGATAGCCCAGATTGCTGGTTGCGCTGAGGGTCGGGCCGGAACGCGAACCCGCAAGGAACATGGAGACCCTGATCGGTTTGCGACTCTGCGCCAGAAGCGCCAAACGCTGTTGCCGCGGCCTCTGTCTTCGCGGCGTGATCGGCGACCCCTCAAATCGTCGAACCTTCGGCAGGCGCCACCGGGCTGAGTACATCGCCTGCGGGTCCACCTAACGGGTGCCGGCTGCCTGCGGCCACGCTAGTCGCGGGCCGGCCAGTCAACCCGCTCGACAACGTCAGCCGGACCAAGACCGATCAAGCGGCTGCGTTCGATTGGCCGGTAGTCGCCGTCGGTCAACGCGAGCCAGTGGACCGCCTGCTCACGCGGATCGACCAAGACGAACTCGTCGACGGCGTGGCGCGCGAAGAAGGGAAGCTTCTCCCACGACTCATCGCCAGGCGAGAAGATCTCGACAACGAGCGCCGCTGTCGATTGCCAGACACCGCGGGGGCGTCCTCGGTGCAGGCCACCGTCGGGTACGCGGAAGTCGTGTTCGAACTCGCCGAGGGTGAATTCATGCATCGCTGGCACAAGACCAGCGCTTCGCGCCGGGCCGTCGAGGATGACCGCGAGCTGCTGGGCAATGTCCGCATGCTCCCCCGATGGCGCAGGAACCAGGTGCCGAACTCCCTCCCAAACCTCGTCGAGTCGATCGAGTCCCGACCTGCGCCGGCGCTCCAGCAACTCGTCGAGCCCGACCGAGGAGGGTTCGAGGATCAGCGTGCGCATCGCGACAGGATATTCCCGTCTGCGTCGTCGATTCGGAGCCGCCGGCAGGCCGATGCCATCCTCTCGCGGGTCCTGGTGGGGCGGGGAGAGAGAGCATCCCGGCATGGGCAGCGTTCGGCACGGAGGTTCTCGGGCCGCTGCACAAAGCTCGGTA
>DASVPU010000390.1:0-6050 GCA_036389475.1 Solirubrobacteraceae bacterium | reverse complement strand
ATGGGCTGGCTGCGCCGGCAGGTCCAGGCAGCCGGCGTGACGATCACCCAGCGGCGCATCGACGGCCGGCTATCCGAGCAAGAGGATCGGCTGCGCGCCGAGTTTCGCGCCGACGCGATCGTCAACACCGGCCTGGGTCGCTGCCCAGACTCACGGAGCAGCGATGTACCCGCTGCGCCGCGCGCTCGTGCGAGCGATCAACGACGCCAGCCGGATGTCGAAGATCGACGAAATCCACTGTCCCGCATCCCGAGGGCTCGACCGAGCAGGACATGGTCTTCATCGTCCCGCGCGGGCTGAACATGCTGCTGATGGGCGGCCTCACCGAGAGGACGAGTGGAGCGTGGACATCGGGCTGCACAACCATCAGCCCGTGCGGGACATGTACCGGCGCTGCCTGGACTTCATGCCCGTGCTTGCCCAGGTGTATCAGCGATCGAGTATCGCCGCCGCCAGGCGCTCGTCGAGCGCTTCGATGCTGGCGGGGATGCGCAGTCGCTCGGCCTTCTCCGGATAGGCCGCAGCGAGCTTGGTCAGCTCCGATCGCAAGAACGCCAATCCTGCGTCGAGCTCGCGCTCGCCGCCGTCGATCCTGCGCGCGACGCCCATCGCGCGGTTGACGTGTGCCTGGGCCTGCGGCCACGTGTACTCCGGGTCGATCTCGCGGCGCAGCTGAGCCCAACGCCGCGCGAGGCGGTCCACCGTGCGGCGCTTCTCCTCGACGCGGCGGTGGGCGGGGACCGTCGCCGGTGGCCCTGCGATCGGAGTCGGTGGATCAGCAGCCGAATGCTCACTGCCGACGCGTTCGCGACGCACGAACTCCAGCACGGAGCGCAGCGCCCGCTCGGGCTGACCCAGCTCGCGTAAAAGGCGCCGTGCTGCGTCGACCTCCTCGCGGCGGTAGTGCACCCCGGCGACGATCATCCCGCCGGGCGCCACCTCGGCGTCGAGCGCCTGGAAGTCGGCGCGGCGGCCGGCGCCGATCGGTGGCTCGACGTCGAATCCCTGCCCGACCTCGTCTGAGACCTGCTGGCGCAGCTCCACCTCGACGCGCTCGGCGCAGGCCTTCAGGGTCGGGTCGCCGGGCATGAAGATCGTCGCGACGAGATCGTCGGGGTCTTCGCTGCGGCGCCGCACGACGCGCCCGACCGCCTGGCGAAAGAACAGGTCCGTCCGCTTGACGGTCGCATATGTCGCGAGCACGAGCCGAGGAACGTCGACTCCCTCGCTGACCATGTTCACGGCGACGATCCAGCGCGCCGCACTCGCGCCGCCGCGAGCGAAGCGCTCGATCCGCGCGTGCGCCCCGGCTTCGTCGCTGACGACCACGACGGGCTTCTCGCCGGCGATCGTGCGCAGCAGCGCCGCGGTCGCGCGCGCATGAGCGCGGTCGTCGCAGAGCACGAGCCCCGCGGCGTCGGCGATCACGTCGCGTGCCTTGAGCAGCAGCGTGTCGGCGTCGCGCAGCATGCGGGGTAGCAGCGGGGTCGCGGGATCGATCGCCGTCCGCAGCCGGCGCGCGTCGTCCTGTGGGTCGAGCTCGTCGGCGAACGCCGCGATCGTCTCCTGCGCATCGACCCGCCAGCGCAGCGTCGCATCCAGCAGCCGGAACGCGAGCGGGCGACAGACGCCGTCTGCGACCGCGTCGCCGTAGCCGTAGACGAAATCCGGAGCGCAACGGCGATCCTCGTCGTAGGTCACGAACGGGATCGCGCGCGCGTCGGAGCGAAACGGCGTCCCAGACAGCGCGAGCCGCCGCTGAGCGTCAACGAATGCCGTCCTCAGCGCTGTTCCCCAGGTCGCGGACTCGCCCACGTGGTGGATCTCGTCGAGGACGACGAAGGTCGGGCGCGCAAGGTGGTGCGCGAACAGGTCCGGCGCGAACGCGACCTGCTGGTAGGTGACGGCGATGCCGTCGACATCTGGCCGCCAGGCGCCGTCGGCGTTGCGCCAGCGCGGGTCCAGATGCAGCCCGACGCGATCCGCCGCATCCGCCCACTGCGAGCGCAGCGCGGTCGTCGGGCAGACGACGACGAGCTGCTCACAGCCCGCGGCGCGCGCCGCCTGGCAGGCGGCCAGCGTCTTCCCGGCGCCCGGGGTTGCGACCAGCAGGAAATCGCGCTCGGTCACGGCCGCGTACTGCGCCAGGAAGGTTGACTGCCACGCCCGCGGCGCAACGGTCATGGCGCTCGCCCGCCCTTGGCGAGGTTGCACGGTGGGCACAGCGCGCGGCCGTTGGCGGGCGTCGTGGCGCCGCCCGCGCGGACCGGCAACACGTGGTCGCCGTGCCACCCGGGATCGAGCTTGATTCCGCACTCCGCGCACCGGCCACGGGCGGCGAGGAAGAGCGCGACTCGTGCGGCGGGACCGAAGCGACGCGAGGCCATCGCGGCCAGTGTGGCATCCCGTTCAGAGGACGGCGAGCGCCCGTGGCGGATCGATCAGTGGCAGGTGCCGCTGCCGGCATCGTTGAACGGCGTCTGGCCGGGCGCGGCCAGGAACCGCCAGTCGTAGCCGTTCGCCTTCAGCGTGAGCTCCAGGACGCCGTAGGCCTGCGCCGCTGCGGCCCTGTTGGCCGCGGCCGGCGCTCCCGGGACCTCCGTGGCCTCGAGGCTGTGCCCGCCGGTGCCGACGACGAATTGCGCGATGCCGGTGGCGGGGTCGGCGGTGCCATCCGGACGCTGCGGCACGAAGCGCTCGTAGTTGTGAACGTGCCCGTTGAGGACGATGTCGGCGCCGGCGGCGTACAGGTCGTCCCAAAGCGGCCGCGGCGCCATCGACGACGTCTTGGACGAGAACAGCGGTTGGTGCCAGAACGCGAGCGTGCACGCCGCCGGATGCGCGGCGAGGTCCGCACGCAGCCATTGCTCCTGAGGAGAGCCGGCCGCGCATGAGATCACCGGGCATCCGGTGGCGCTCGCAAGGTTCGTGTTCAGCGAGATGACGTGCCAGTTGCCGATCTCGAAGCTGTAGTAGCCGAGATTCGGATCGCCTGCGGCAGCACCGAAGTACCGGAAGTACCCCCCGGCGTTGGGGACGCAGCCGTTCACGCCGAAGTCGTCGGGGTTTGTCTCCTTGTACTCATGGTTGCCGGTGGTGGGATGGATGATGTCCCTCAACCGGCCCCATGACGGATTGAAAGACGCCGCGAAGTCGGCCGCCGTGGCGCAGTCGTACTGCGTGTCGCCGAGCGCCAGTACGTCGCTGTACCCCTTCCCGACGAGGAGATCGGACGTCGCCTGCTGGCGGCAGACAGCCAGCGTGCCCTTGCCGCCGTTGAAGTTGGGGTCGTTCGGTGAGCAGGCGATGTCGCCGGCCGCGGCGATGACCCGTGGCGGGGGTGGTGGCGGTGGCGGCGGTGGTGGCGGCTCAGGTGGCGGCGGGGGCGGTGGCAACGGCGGCAGGACGAGAAAGCGCAGGGCGACGATCTTGCCTCCCGACGCAACGCGCACGACCTTCCTTCCAGGCGCGATCGCCGGAACCGATCCTGCGATCGTGAGCGTGCCTCGCGAGTTCGGCCGCTTCCTCGCCACGATCGCGCCGCCGAAGCGCACGTCGAGGGTCGATCGGCGAGGGAAACCGGCGGCCTTGAGGACGAACCTGTCGCCGGCGCGACCGCTCGCCGGATCCAGCGACACGCGCTTTCCGCCGGAGAGAGCGATCAGCGTCGACGACGTGCGGGGAGCGCCGGCGAAGAACAACGCAGTTGAGACCTTGCGGCCGCGAGCGCGGACGCGCAGGTCATGCAGCCCGGCGCGCGCGCTACCGGCCACCCCCACGACCACGGTTGCGCGTCCGCGCGCGTTGACGCGGAACTTGATCGGACGCGTGCCAGCGAGGCTGACGACACCGTTTGCTCGCGACTGGAAGCCGCTGGCCTGGAGTCGCACCGAAGCACCCGGCCATGGACTCGCCGGCGTCACGATCACCGCGGCGGCGCTCGCGCATGCGGGAGCAACGAGGAAAGCGAGGAACGGACAGCACAGCGAAAAGGTCGGTCTTGCCTTGCTCACAGCACACCCCCAACCTCGCTTCCGGGCACGACCAGCGATGAGGCTCGTCCCTGTAGGCACCGGCCGAATCGGCCGATGCCCGCCCCCGCAGGCGGCGCCGCGAGGCTAGCAACCACGGCGCTCGTCGCGACGCAGTAGCCCTTCGGGTACGCGAGCAATGGAGCCATCCTCTGTCGCCTACGCGGTCGCCTTCAGCCTCCGCGCGCCCGCCAGGGCGCACGACAGGCGGTTGCCCTCGGACGCCGTCCCGCGTGTGCCTGAGCGCGTGTCCCTACGAGGGGGCGCCTCTCTCACCAGTCTGCGAGACGGACGTGATCGGGCGTGACGTCGGCCAAGGTGGCGCATCCGCAGAGCGCGAGCGTGCGGCGCAGATCGGCCCTGAACGCGTCAAGGACGCTGCGCACACCGGCCTCGCCGGCAGCCGCGAGACCCCAGGCGTAGGGGCGCCCGATGAGCACCGCGCTGGCACCCAGCGCAAGCGCACGCACGACGTCGCCGCCGTCGCGAATCCCGCCGTCGACGAGCACCGGCACCCGTCCGGCGACCGCGGCCGCGATCTCGCGCAAAGCGACAGCACTTGGTACGCAGCCGTCAAGCTGACGACCACCGTGGTTAGACACGATGATCGCCTCAGCGCCGGCGTGGATCGCTGCGATCGCGTCGAGCGCGGTGAGGATCCCCTTGACGAGCACGGGCAGCCCGCTGGCCTGCCGCGCCCAGGCGACATCAGCCCAGGTCAGCGACAGCTCCCACTCGGCGAGTGGCTGAGCCGGCGGTGCCTCCTCGTCCCCCAGGTGCGCGGCCAGCGAAACGCCCGGCGGCAGTGGCAGCTCTCCGTGGCGCAGTTCGCGCTCACGCCGACCGCCAACAGAGCGATCGACGCTCAGCAACACGGCGCTGAACCCATGCTCGGCGGCGCGCGCCAGGACGCGCTCGGCGACGCTGCGACCACGTTCGAGGTACAGCTGAAACCACAGCGGCCCAGTCGCGGCCGCCGCCACCTCAGCCAGATCGGCGGTCGCCCGTGTGGCAAGGCAATAGATGCTGCCTGCGGAACCCGCCGCGCTCGCACACGCAACCTCGCCGTCGGGATGCAACAGGCGCTGCGTGGACATCGGGGCCAGCAGCACAGGCAGCCCCAAGCGCTCACCAAGCAGCGCGCACGTCATGTCGATCTCTGTGACGTCAACCATCACGCGCGGGCGCAGCCACACCTTCCGCCAGGCCAACACGTTTTCCGCAAGCGTCTGCTCATCGCCAGCGCCGCCAGCAAAGAAGTCAAAGCACGCATCGGTCAGCCGCGCACGGGCCTCCGCCTCCAGACGACGCAGCAGCTCCATCGCCGCCGATCGTACAAATGCGCGCAGGAACCGACCGGCGGCGTCGCCCGTTGCTTGTATGTGACTCAGGATCTTGACTGGCTGCAACCGGGTGGTCGGCTGCCGCCGGGACAGACTCGGGAGACGATCGAGGGACGTCGCTCCGCCACCTCGGGCTCGCGGCGTGGGTCTTCTCGACCTTTCCGGGAGAGCGAGCGCGTCCCTTGATCCGTTGGCCGGCGCGCCATAGCTGCTCACGGGAGCCGGTCTCGGCGATGCTCTGCGGTCCAAAGCGAGGGCGAGGCGCAATCGCCGCGACGGTCGGTGGATCGCGTGGAAAGCAGCACCCGTCGCCGACTGCTGCTTTCGTCCAAAGGGGGCAGCGTCGGCGATCTGGGCGCGAGGCACTTGAGGGCGTGGAAGCTAGCACTCGCGCGGCACTAATCAGGCGAGATCCGACACGGGCGGCCGTGGCTGTTATATCTGAGGAACCCGTTCCCCAAGGGCGACATCGTGGAGCGCAACATAACCGTCGCTTTTCGCAACGACGACGTTTTCCCCATGCGCGACGATGCTCTCGTCGCGGGGACTGGCTGATCCCGCGCGCTGGATCGCCGCCGCGATGATCCTTGACGCCGGGGCCAGATGAGGAGCAAGGAAGCCTAGGAGGACGAGTCGCGCGAGCGCTTCGAGCGCGTTCGTAAGTTCAAAGAAGACG
>DASVPU010000389.1:0-6221 GCA_036389475.1 Solirubrobacteraceae bacterium | reverse complement strand
CCGGAGACGTCGAGGCCGGGGCGGATTCCGGGCACGACGAGAACCGATCGGTCGAGCCGCAGGAGCCAGTCGCAGCCTCGGTCGGCGAGGACGCAGAAGAGGATGCCCAGGTCGGCGAGGACGCAGAAGGCGAAGCCGAGGACCCTGCCGTCTGCGAGCTTCGCGCGCAGGTCGCCGAGCTCACCCAATCGCTCGCCGCCGCCCAGCGCCGTGCCGACGAGCTCGCCACAGTCGCTCGCAAGCAGACCGAGATGGCCGACGAGCTGCACGCCGACAACCGCCGCCTGCGCGACGGCGAGATCCGCGAGGCCGTGGCGCCGCTCGTGCGCGGCCTTGCGCGGCTGGCCGACGACCTCAGCCGCATGCGCGCGACCGCGGCTGCGGAGTCCGATGATCTCGCCTACCTCGATGGGCAGGTGGCGGAGCTCCTGCACGACGCCGGCGTGCTCACGGTGCAGGCCCAGATCGGCGACCCGTTCGATCCTCAGCGCCACCAGGCGGCCGGCTCCGCGACGACCGCCGACAGCGCGCTGGACCGCACGATCGCCGAGGTACGACGCGCCGGGTTGCGACGCGAAGACGGGCGGATGCTGCGCCCCGTGGACGTCGTCGTGTTTCGCTACGTTGCGCCGGCGCCGCCCGCGGCCCGACCAGCAACCGAAGAGGTGACATGAGCGCAGGCAAGGTCTTTGGCATCGACTTGGGCACGACGTACTCCTGCATCGCGCAGGTCGACAGGTTCGGGCGTCCCGAGGTGCTGAGCAACATGGACGGCGATCAGACGACCCCGAGCGTCGTGCAGTTCCAAGGCGACGACGTCGTCGTCGGCAAGCTCGCCAAGCGCTCGGCGCGGATCGATCCCGACAACGTCGCGCAGCTCGTCAAGCGCCACATGGGTGAGTCCGACTGGCGCTTCGATGCCGGCGGGCGCGAGTGGTCCGCCGCCGGGATCTCGTCGCTCGTCGTCGGCGCTCTGGCCCGGGACGCCGAGCGCGCGACCGGCGAGAAGGTCCAGGACGTCATCATCACCGTGCCGGCGTACTTCGGCAACGAGGAGCGCAAGCAGACCAAGCTCGCCGGCTCGATGGCGGGGCTGAACGTGCTCGACCTCATCAACGAGCCGACCGCGGCCGCCTACTCCTACGGGTTCGGTCAGGAGGGCGCGGCCGACGAGACCGTGCTCGTCTACGACCTCGGCGGCGGCACGTTCGACATCACGATCATCCGCCTGGAGGGCCGCGATATCCGCGTCGTGGCGACCGACGGCGACCACGAGCTCGGCGGCGCGAACTGGGACTCCGAGCTCGCCGGCCTGCTCGCCGAGCGCTTCCTCGCCGAGCGCCCGGACGCGCCCGATCCGTTCGACGACGTCTACGCCGAGGCCGACCTCATGACGCAGGCCGAGGAGGTCAAGCAGTCGCTCACCCAGCGCGAGCGCGCCGACGTCATGGTCTCCAGCGGCGCCGAGCGCGCGAGTGTGAAGGTCAGCCGCGAGGACTTCGAGGAGGCGACGAAGTCGCTGCTGAACCGCACGCTGGAGCTGACCCGCCGCGCCCTCAATGCGGCGAGCGAGCTCGGCACGAGCCAGATCGACCGCTGCCTGCTCGTCGGCGGCTCGTCGAAGATGCCCGCCGTCGCACGGCGCCTGCAGGAGGAGTTCGGCTTCGCCGGCCAGCTCGCCGATCCCGACCTCGCGGTCGCCAAGGGCGCCGCGCTCTACGGTCAGAAGAAGCTGCTCGAGCGCACGGTGCAGGAAGCGACCGCATCGGGGGTCGACCTGACGAAGGCGGTGGCCGACGTCGCCGCCGAGCACGGCATGACATCCGAGGCTGTCCAGTCGGTCGTCGAGACCCAGATCGTCAACGTCTGCTCGCAGGGGTTCGGCGTCATCGCCCTGCACGACAACGTCGACAGCGCCGTCTTCCTCGTCCATCGCAACGATGCGGTGCCGCTGCGCGTCGAGGAGACCTTCTACACGATGACCGACGATCAGTCGACGATCAGCGTGCAGGTCTTCGAGCAGGGCGGCGCGGACGAGTCGGCCAACCCGTCGGACAACACGATCCTCGTCCGCGGCGAGATCGCCGACCTGCCGCCCGGCTACCCGCGCGGAACCGAGGTCACGGTGCGGATGTCCATGGGCGGCGACGGCATCTTGACGGTCAGCGCGCACCACGCCGCTCAGCTTCAGCCGCTGACGCTGCAGGTCGACACGGGGTCGGCGATGAGCTCGAAGGAGATCGACGCCGAGAAGGACGCGGTCTCGCTGCTCAAGAACAAGTTGTGAGCGTGCCGGCCTTCGACGGCTCTGACTACCGCCGCACGGTGCTCAGCCAGTTGCGCGAGCGCAACCCGTCGGAGGTCGAGGATCTGTTTTGGCTCGCCCACGTGCCGCGCGAGGTCGATGACGCGGCGGCGATCGCAGCTCGGCTGCGCGAGACCAAGGGCTTTCTGAACAAGGAGCGCAGTCGTGCGCGTCAGGCGGCGGTCGCGCTGGCGGTGCTCAAGCAGTGGCCGCGCGTGGAGGGCGTGCTGGCGGACCCCGGGGCACGGCGCGCGCTGCGCGAACGGCTGGCGACCGCGTCGCGGCAGGAGACGGGCACCGGCGGGGCGGCTTCGGGGCGGGCCGCAGCCGGCCGCGTCCGGCGCCCGTCGCGCGCGGTGGCGGCGGACCCCGCCGCGCGTCGTCGACGCCAGGCGGCATCGAGCCTGGATGAGCTCGCACGACTGCGCGAGGAGCCAGAGCTCGCCGAGGACCTGTTCGCCTTCCTCGGCCTGCCCGTCACGGCCACCAAGTCGATGATCGAGGAGCGCCTCGTGCGCGTCGGCGAGGTCAACCGGCGCCGCCGGCCCGACCGCGAGCGCACGCTCGTCGACGAGCTGCTCGAGCACGCCCGCGAGCTGCTCGTCAACGGCGACCCGCAGGCATACCTCGCCGGCTCGAGCGACGCTGCGCGCGACAGCGTCCTCGACGCGCTGCTGGCCGCCGACGAGCAGGGCGCCCAGCAGGCGCTGGCCCGCGCACGGACGCACGGGATCAGCGACGCGACGATACTTGCGGGGCTCGCGGCGGTCGCCGACCAAGCCGGCGACGCGCTGCCACTGAGCGCGCTCGGCCTGGGCATCTGGTGCCCGTCGTGCACGACCGTCAACGCCGCCGGCGCGCCCGTGTGCGCCGGCTGTGGCGCACCGCTGACGATCGCCTGCACGAGCTGTCGCGCGCCGGTGGCCGCCGATCTCGCGCGCTGCCCGTCGTGCGGCGCGTCGCTGGACGACGCGCGGGCGCCGCTGCTCGCACGGCGCATCCAGGCGCACGCGCAGCAGGTCGCGCTGGCCCAGGTCGAGGCAGCGCCGCAGGGCGAGCGCCAGGCGCTGCTGTCCCGCCTTGCGAGCGAGCATCCCGACTGGGACGAGGTGCGCCGGCGGGTGTCCGCGATGCCTCCACGACCGCCGGCGCAGGTGGCGGTCGTCATGGCCGACGGGGAGGCGCGGCTGTCGTGGCCCAGCAGCGACGAGCCGGGCGTCGACGCGTACCTCGTCGAGCGCGTCGAAGGCGGGTCGAGCCGCGTGCTCGGGCGCACCTCGGTGACGACGTGGTCGGATGCCCAGCCGCCCTCCGCTAACACGACGTGGACGGTCCGCGCGCTGCGCGGCGAGTCGGCGTCGGCGCCGACCGCCTCGTCTGTGGCTGCGCGGGACGGCGCGGCGCCGCCGCAGCCGGGGGCAGCGCTTGTCGATGTGAAGGCGGTCGCGGGACTGCCGGTGGAGCTGTCCTGGCGCGCGCCGGCGGGCGGGCAGGTCTCGCTGCTCCGAATCGAGCGGCGTTCGGACGGCGATATCCGGCGGCGGCTCTCCGTCGACCCCGCGGGCTATCGCGATCGGCAGGTCGGGCGCGGCCGGCGCTACGAGTACCGCGTCTCGATCGCCGGCTCGTCAGAGCCGGCGGCGGTGCTTGAGCTCGAGGCCGGCAGCGGCGCGACGGTGCATGCAATCCCCAACGGAGCTCAGCCGAGCGCGATGCCTGACAGCACCATCGTCGGCGTCGGCGCCGTCCGCGAGCCCGACGGGCGCCTGCGCGTCACGTGGCGCTGGCCCTCGGGAGTGACCGAGGCATACGTCGCCTTCGATGCCCGGCCGCCGAACGATGCCGGCGGCCAGGGGCGCAAGGTGACGAACATGCGCTACGAGCTCGATGACGGGGCCCTGCTGGACGATGTGCCGGCCGGCGCTCATGTGGCGGTCTTCGCCGGGCGCCGTGACGGCGCCGGCATCCTGCGCTGGGATGCGGCAGCCAACGGCTCACGAACGGTCGCCCCGTGAGCACGCCTCTCGTCGACCTCGCCGACGGACTGCTCGCGTCCGCCGACGAGCGCCTCGCTCCCGAGGGAATGGACATGGCGCGCCACTTCCTGCTCGTCGCCCGCCGCCTCGCGGAGGCCGAAATGGCGCTGGCGCGGCTGGACGAGCCGCCGAGCCCGTTCGAGCACTCAGACGAGCGCCTGCGCACAAGCGGCGCGAGCTACGCGGTGATGGAGAGCGCGCTCGCGTTCTGGGGGCTGGCCGTCCGCCTGCGGGCGCGCCTCACCGGCGCGCATTCGCGCCGCGCGTCGGAGCCCCTGCGGATGGGGCTGCGGACGCTTGCGCGCTCGGCAGAGCTGCCCGCCGACGGCCAAGAGCTGCTCGGGCGCGCCGCGCGGTCGCTCACGCTGTCGGCGGCGGCGGTCGAGGCCGCCGAGCACGAGGACCACGCACGCCGCTACGGCGTACGCTTCGACGACCTCGTCGAGCAGCTCGTCGGCGTCGGCGTGCTGAGCCTGCTGGCGGTCGTCGCCGCAGTTCAGGAGGACAGCGAGCTGCGCTGATCCGGGCGTCAGCTGCGCTTTATGAGCCAGAAAGCAAGAACGGCAAGCTTTCCAAGAACCCACGAACAAGGAGAACCATGAGTGTTTCGCTGACGAAGGGCGGCAACGTCTCGCTGAGCAAGGAGGCGCCCGGCCTGACCAACATCCTGGTCGGCCTCGGGTGGGACGTCCGCACCACCGATGGCGCTGACTTCGATCTCGACGCCAGCGCGATCATGCTCAACGACGCCGACAAGTCGATCTCCGACCAGCACTTCATCTTCTTCAACAACCTGAAGTCTCCCGACGGCTCGGTCGAGCACACCGGCGACAACCTCACCGGCGAGGGCGAGGGCGACGACGAGGCGCTGAAGGTCAACCTGTCGACCGTGCCACCGGAGGTGAAGTCGATCGTCTTCCCGGTGTCGATCTACGACGCGGACTCCCGTAGCCAGAACTTCGGCCAGGTGCGCAACGCGTTCATCCGGGTCGTCAACGACGCAAACAACTCCGAGATCGCTCGCTACGATCTCTCCGAGGACGCGTCCACGGAGACCGCGATGGTCTTCGGCCAAGTCTACCGCAACGGAAACGAATGGAAGTTCCGCGCCGTCGGGCAGGGCTGGGCCACGGGCCTCGCGGGTATCGCCCGAGACTATGGCGTGAGCGTCTAGCGCGCGCTTCGGATCGATCCTGACAACCACCCTTTGCTGACCGCGGGCCGGGCGCGTGAAGTGCCCGGTCCGCATCCATGTAGGAGTCACGCTTGCCATCGCTGAAAACGTTCCGTATTCCCGTCGCCGCGACAGTCATCGCCATCATCGGCGCGGGAGTCCTGGACAGCATCGAGGTCGCGCTGCTGCTGGCGCTGCTGTGCGTCCTGGAGATCTCGATCTCCTTCGACAACGCGATCGTCAACGCGACCGTGCTGAAGACGATGAGTCCGAAGTGGCAGCAGGTGTTCCTCACCTGGGGCATCCTCATCGCCGTGTTCGGGATGCGGCTGATCTTCCCGATCGTCGTCGTCGCCGCGGCCGCCGGCCTGGGCATTCCCGAGGTCGTCGATCAGGCCTTGACCAACCACGACCTCTACGCCATGAACCTCAGGGAGGCCAACGCGGTGATCGCCGCGTTCGGCGGCATGTTCCTGCTGATGGTGTTCCTCTCGTTCTTCGTCGACGAGGAGAAGGACGAGCACTGGCTCGGCCTCGAGCGCCCGCTGACCGGCCTGGCCTCGCTGGCCTCCGTCGGACCGGCGATCGGCGCGATCACGCTGCTGATCATCTCCCAGATCGTCGAGCAGTCAAAGCAGACCGACGTCCTCGTCGCCGGCCTGGCCGGGCTTGTCTGCTATCTCGTGGCCAGCGGCGTCGCCGAGCG
>DASVPU010000388.1:0-16129 GCA_036389475.1 Solirubrobacteraceae bacterium | reverse complement strand
TGAATCCTCGCGCATTTCATCCGCCCGCGGATGGCCGAAGGCCACCCCAGCTATCGGGACGACCACGAACTGTCGGTTCGCGCATGGGGTGCATCGGGTTGCGGCGCCGGTAAGTCGAGCGGCTTGCCGGCGCCAGGCCCGTCCCTCGAGGACGCCCGTTCGGGTCGACGCAGCAACGCGAAGTTGAGGCAATCGTGGCCGCTACGTCAACGCAACCAGTGTCCCGGTGCCGTTTTTCGCCGACGAAGTCCCAAATGACCACGGCAGCGCGCCTCCGCTGGGGAGACCCGCGTCGACATTTCAGCGCCGAGGTTGCCGAAAACCAGCGCTGGCTTGGCGTTGGGCCCGCGGCTTTCACGGGCCGCCACAGCGCCCGATCGCCACGCCGTGGGCACGCCGGCCAAGGCTCGCTGTGCTCAGCGCTTACCGGATCGAGATCCTCCCCTTATGGGCTCCGTGGGCTCCAGCGGTCTCCCGCGTCGGCGGCGGGGTACCCGGGATGAACGGCGCGTTCGTGGCGTACGCTGGTGGGCGCTCCATGAGGCGGGTCACGCCGTGTCCGACGTCGCCGGCGGGCATCGTCGCGCGCGGTGGCGCGCCCGCGGCTTCGGATCTCGGAGCTACGGCGGAGGAAGGATGGAAAGAGGTGACTGGCATGGCTGCTCCTTGGGCTGCGTCGTCTGCGGATCGTTGACGTGCGCGGCGCGCGAATCCGCAGCCGATGTAGGCCACCCGATGCCTGCCGCCTCGTCGGACGCGACGCTACTCCCGTCAGCCGCCGCAGACAATGCTCAAACGTGCCAGATCGTCTACCGCGACCTGCGATCTGCCGAGTTCTGCGGCGCTCGCGACGCGCGACGCGCGTGACGCGGCGGATGCGGCGATGACCAGCTTCTTCGCCCGGTTCGGGATCCAAGCTGCTCGTTGAGTGGTCGACTGATCGCTCGACCCGCGGCTGAGGTTCGTCCTCGACCTTTCTAACAACTCGCCACAGGTCGTTTACCAGCGCAGCGACGAGGATCCGAAGGTCAGGCTTTTACGCCAAGCCGCGCAGTGCCGCGCGTCAACCAGGGCATGGGTCATCCCGCGGGCACGACAGCGACCGCTGTTCATGACGCCTACTCGATACCGCTTCGAGCGTGAACGCTGACGAGGCATCAATCGCCGCCGTCGCGGGCGAACACGATCACGCTGTTGGCCGGGATCGTAATCCCGGCGGAATGCGGCAGATCGTGCATCGGCGCTCCATGCGCGCCGATGCCTCCCGGGTTGCCCTGCACCCAGGCGTTCGGGAAGTGGTCGTAGAGATCGCTGTTGAAGACCTCCTGCCATTGCTCGCTCAACGGGAAGCCGAGCCAGTAACCGTGGTCGTAGAACGTAGACTCGCTCAGGCTCACGACGACCACTACGTCGCGGCCGACGCCGGGAATCCAGCGGTGGAATGCGAGTACTCGGTTGTCTTCGTCCGTGTGATAGACGTGGATCGGCTCGGACCGCAGCGCGGGGTGACCGTTGCGCAACCGGATCAGGTCGCGGGTGAAGCGATGGAAGTCGCCCATGTGGGGGTCGGCACCGTCGAGCCCGTCCCACCAGACCAACGTGTCCGCCCGGTTGGGGTTGTCTGACCAGAGCTTGTCCTCGAGGATCTCCTGGCCCATGAACAGCATCGGGACACCCGGCGCGGTCAGCAGCAGCCCGGTCGCCACGCGAGCACGGCTGCGCGCATACCACGAGCGCGGGTTGCTCCAGTCGGCCAGCTTGGGGATGCGCGGCTTGCGGTGATCGCCGTCTGAGTCCAGCACGAAGTCGTGGTTCTCGATGCAGTTGTATGCCTGCCACGCGAAGGGGACGTTCCACGGGCGGTCCAGGCCCCGGCGCAGCTCGCCGATGTCCACGCGCGCGTGTGCCCCCCCGGCTGCCTGCGCCAGGACCGAGCGCACCCCGTCTCGAAGCCCGTCGGCATACCCGAGATCGAAGCCCATGCCCTGCGGCGGGCGCCCCACGGCCAACCACCGGTGCTGGCGCCAGTACTCGGCGATGAGCGCCGCCTCCGGCTTCGCGCTGCGCAGCGCATCGGTCATCTCTTGACAGAACGACCAGCCGCCCTTGTCGTCGATCACGCCGACCTCGTCGAAGCGCAGCCCGTCGGCGTGATACTCCGAGAGAAACATCTTCGCGTTCTCGATCAGGAACGATCGAACCTCGGCGTTGGCGAAGTTGAAGACCTTCCCGCCGGCCCATTCCTCGCTCGAGAAGTAGAGGCTGTTCCAGCGGTCCGGCACGGCGGGGAAGTCGAAGTGGTCGATGCTCTGGGCGTCGAAGCCGCCGCCCGCGTGGTTGTAGACGACGTCGACCAAGACGGCGATCCCATACAGGTGGCAGATGTCGACGAACGCCTTCAACTGGTTCACCTGACCGCCGAGCTGCTGTGCCGTCAGCGACGGCTGGCCCTTGTTGTTCAGCAGCGCGTTGACCTTCGCCACGTACGGGGCCAGATCAACGGGATCGACGCAGTAGTCCATCTCGGGCGAGAAGAGGTCGGTCCCGTTGTAGCCAAGGCTCCACTCGCCCGCGAACTCGACAACCGGGAGCGGCTGCACTGCGGTGACGCCCAGGTCGCTGAGGTAATCGACGCGATCGAGCGCATCGAGGAACTTCGCTACGCGGTAGTGCCGGCGATCCTCGCCCTGCTCGCCGCGGGCGAAGAACCTGCCGATATGCAGTTGATAGACGACCAGATCGCTGCGCGCCGGCGGCCGGAAGCCTCCGTCATGCCAGGGATAGGCCGCCGGGTCGCGTACGATCGCGTCGACATCGGGGTGCCCGTACAGCTCCAGCTCCCGCGCCCAGGGGTCGCGCTTGAGACCCATACCGCCGGGACCAAGGACGAGGAATCGATACTTCGTGCCGTCCACGACGCCCGGTAGGAATCCCGTCCAATGCCCGCCGGCGGGACCCTTGATCAGCTCGTCCTCCGGCTTGGGCTGGTAGCCGTCGACGCCCCCGAGCACGACGTAGACGTGTTCGGCGGCGGGCGCCCAGACCCGGAACGTCGCGCCGTCTGCGACGAGGTTCGCGCCCATCGGGGTGGAGGGAGTGACGTGCGCCTGCGATGTGGGCATTGGCGACGGTTGCGCTTCGTTGACCCAGCCGGGCGCCATGAGGGGGACGGGAGTGCGGAGCAGCTTAGCCGGGATCCACGGTCGCACCACAATGGGTGTGGCACCCGAACCTGTGCTCCGGGTTAGGCTGAGCAGCAGCCCGGCATGCGCCTGATCTTGAACATCATCTGGTTCGTGTTCGCCGGGCTGTGGCTGGCGATCGGCTACTGCATCGCCGCCCTCATCTGCTTCATCTTCATCATCACGATCCCGTTCGGGATCGCGGCGCTGCGGATCGCGGCATTCACGCTGTGGCCGTTCGGCTCGACCATCGTCAAGCGCGACGACGCCGGACTCGCGTCGGGTATCGGCAACGTCATCTGGTTCGTCTTCTGCGGCTGGTGGCTGGCGCTCGCCCACCTCATCACCGGGATCATCCAGTGCGCGATCATCATCGGGATCCCGCTCGGCCTCGCGAACTTCAAGCTCATCCCGGTGTCGCTGTTGCCGCTGGGCAGGGCGATCGTGAGCATCGAGGAGGCCCATGCGCGGGGGCTGTCGGCCTTTGGATCGCGCTAGTAGGCCATCTGCCGTGGGTAGTGGCGGCTGATGTCAGGGCCACTGCAGTCAAGCGCCTCGCTGCGCGACGACGTGAGCTTCGAGATCGAGCAATTGGAGATCTCGGACGGCTGCCTTGTCATCAGCGGGCACTGGTCGGGCGTGCGCGGGATGCGATTCGTGCGCCCCACCCTCGTCGCCGGCGGGCGCCGCGCGCATGCGACGCTTGAGCACAAGCCGTGGGCGCCTGCTCCTGGACGGCCCTGGACCGCGGCGTTTCCGTGGAAGGGCGGCGACGTCGATGTCGACGATCTGTCGCTCACGGTCGCACCCAGCGTGACGGTGGCGCTGGACTCGCAGTCGTCCGCAGGCGACGAGATGCAGCCGCTCGTGTTCGTGCAGGACAGCGTGGCGGAGGAGCCGGAGCCGGCGCCGGTTTCTGAGGACGGGAGCGCCGATAACGCCGCTCTGCAGCACCGGCTCGAGGAGGCGCTGGCGCGGAACGCCGAGCTCGATGCGCGCTGCGTGGAGCTCGAGCAGACGGTGCGGCGCCAGGAGCGCAAGACGCAGGTCGCGGGGGAGGGTCACGAGGATCTCGAGCTCGCGCGCACCGTGGCGGAGCGCGATCGCGAGCGCGCGCTCGCCCAGGTCGACGAGGCCGTCCAGGATCGCGAGGCGGCGCTGCGTACACGAACGCGAATGGAGATGCAGCGCGACGAGGCGGTGCGGGCGCGCGAGGCTGCCGATGGGCGGCTCGCCAAGGCGGTCGCCGACCGCGACGAGGCCAAGGCGCAGCGCGACGAGGTTCTGCTGGCCTACCGCGCGCTGCAACGCCAGTGGGTGAGCGAGCGCGCGGACGACGATCGCGCGCAGGACACCGGGACGAGCGCGCTCGGCATCGGCGACGACGACGACGACCTCAAGTCGCCGCTTGGGGTTCGCACGGTGCCCGCTGCCAGGACGATGATGGGCGAGCTTCAGCGCCTCAAGCCCGAGAGCAAGCTCCTGCTGACGACGTTCGACCTGTGGGTCATGCGCGTGCTCGGTACCGTCGCCGCGCTGTGCTTCATCTCGCTGCTCGTGATGATCCTGCGCGTGTTCATCTGAAGCGCAGGAGCGGCCGTCACGGAGCCCTCCCGTCGCTCGCCCGTGGCTTGCGCTCGTCATAGCGCTCGAGGCCGTCGTCGGGGATCGGCTCCCAGGGCGCAGCGTAGGCAACGAACGCACGGAAGCTTGGACGCACGCCGGGATCGCCGTCAAAGGCCGACATTCGGATGCTCATTTGGTTGGGATTGTCGGGGTTGCGGCTGAAGAGCTGCGCGCCGCATTCGCGGCAGAAGAGCTTCTCGAAGCCGCCGTCGGGATGGCGCCAGCCCTTGAGCAGCTCGTCGCCGTCGAGCAGCTCGAAGGTGCCGTCGATGAGCACCTGAGCCGATGACGACGTGCCCGTCCGGCGCTGGCACCGCGTGCAGTGGCAGTAGCTCGCCACGCGCGCCGGCTCGGTGAGTGAGAATCTCACGCCGCCACACAGGCATCGGCCGGTCGTCGAGGGCTCGCTCATGGCTGCGGTCTCCTCACGCCCCGTGGCATTGCTTGTACTTCTTGGCGCTTCCGCACGGACAAGGATCGTTGCGAGCCGGTGCGTCGCCCACGATGCGCGGCGGCTGCGGCGCGAAGTACGGCTCGGGCGCGTTGTTGACGCGCATCGCCGCCTTGTCGATCGCGCGCCAGCCGCCGCGATTGGACGCGTGAGCATCGCCGAGACGGTCGCGGTTGATGACCGCCGCCTGCGCCTCGTGCGCCACGCACATCTGCTCGCGGGCGTTCTCGAGCTCGCCCGGGAAGCCGAAGCTCCCGCCCTCGCACGCGGGACAGTGCTCGTCGGCCGGTTCGACCGGATCGAGCGACGTTGCTGCGGTCGAGGTCGACGTACCCGAACGCCTCCTGGAGGAGATTGCGAATCGCGCCGAGGCCGACGGTGCCCCACGCCTGGCGCACCTGCAGCGTCGGCGGCGTCGCGAACGGACCCACATCGCGGTCGGCGTCGTCGAGCAGCCGCGGCGCGTCGCCGGTGACGGCGAGGTCCAGATAGTCCTCGGAGATGAGCAGCTCCTCGTGCTCGAGCGCCGCCTGCATCGCCGGTGCGGCGTAGCGTCCGACTGCCGCCGCGAGGTCGCCGCCGTTCTCCTCGATGCCGCGCCGGATGGCGTCGAGCACGTAGACGTCGACCTCGAGCACCTCCTCGTCGGCTGACACCGTCGCCCACGCCTCGCCGCGGTTGGGGATCCAGCTCAGCGGGTCTTTCGTGATGACGAAGAAGCGCAGCCACAGCTGGAGGTGCTGCGGGTAGATCTCAAGGTCCGGCGGCCAGTCGATCCGCAACTCCAGCAGCGCGTACTCGTCGTCGGGGGCGTCCTCGACGAGCGCCAGGGGATCGAGGTTCTGAACCGGCGTGACTTCCATCGCGATTGGTGACGTTAGCGCGGCAGCGGCGGTCGCTCGCTCGCACGTGAGCCTGCTCGTTACCAGGGCGCCGGCTCGTAGTCCTTGAGGAAGCAGCCGTACAGATCCTCGCCGGCCTCGCCGCGAACGATCGGGTCATAGACGCGCGCGGCGCCGTCGACGAGGTCGAGCGGAGCGTGGAAGCCCTCGCCGGCGAGGCGCATCTTGGTCGGGTGCGGCCGCTCGTCGGTGATCCAGCCGGTGTCGACGCTCGTCATCAGGATGCCGTCGCGGCCGAGCATCTCGTGCGCGCTCGTACGTGTGAGCATGTTCAGCGCCGCCTTGGCCATGTTCGTGTGCGGGTGGCCCGGGCCCTTGTAGCCGCGGCTGAACTGGCCCTCCATCGCGGAGACGTTGACGACGTAGGTCCGGCGCGCTGCCGAGGCCGCCAGGCTCGACCGCAGGCGGCCGATGAGGATGAACGGCGCCGTCATGTTGCAGAGCTGAACCTCGAGCAGCTCGACCGGATCGATCTCCTCGACGAGCTGGCTCCAGCTGTTGTGCGCCTGCAGGTCGGGCGCCAAGCCGCCGGCGTCGATCGCCGTCCGCGCCGCGATCCGCTCGGGCGATGCCGACCGCGCGGCGAGCGCGAGCGCGGTCAGCGCGTGCGGTGCCGGCGACCAGTGCGGCGGCGTCGAGCCGTCGATCGAGGAACGCGTTTCTACGCTCTGCGGCCCCAGCGCCACAAGCTCGGGCAACGCCCCGTCCGCCAGCGCAGCGCGCTCGGCGGCGATCAGCGGCGCATATCCCGCGGCCGAGCGCCGCACCGTTTGGGCGGCGTTGTTGATCAGGATGTCCAGCGGCCCGCGCTCGCTCACAGAGTCGGCGAGCGCGACGACCTGAGCCGGATCGCGCAGGTCGATCGCGACGATCCGCAACCGCTCCAACCAGTCGCAGCTGTCGTGCATCGCGGCGAAGCGCCGCGCCGCATCGCGTGGGAAGCGCGTCGTGATCGTCAGCTCGGCGCCGTCGCGCAGCAGCCGCAGCGCGATGTACATGCCGATCTTCGCCCGTCCGCCGGTGAGCAGTGCACGGCGGCCGCGCAGATCCGTGCGGGCGTCGCGGCGCGCGCGGTTGCGCCCGGCGCAGAGCGGACAGAGCTGATGGTAGAAGGCGTCGACCTCGTGGTAGCGGCGCTTGCAGACGTAGCATCCGCGCGCCTGGCGCAGCATGCCGGGCGACCCGTTGGCGGCGCTGCGCAGCGCCAGACCTGCCGTCTCGTCGTCGATCCGCCCAGGCGCGCCGGTCGCCGTCGCGGCGGTCAGCGCCTCGTCGGCGGCCAGCACGGCGGCCCGCCGCTCGGCGCGCCGGCGCAGCTTGACCGCCTTGAAGAGCCCGGCCGTTGCGCGCCGGAGCGCGACCGCGTCGGGATGATCCTCCGCCAGCTCCTGCGCTGCCGCCAGCACGCGCAGGCACGTCTTGAGGTCGGCGGGATCGATCTGTGCGGAGCTCACGTGACCACCGGCCGGGCGAAGGCGTGCGAGGAACGCACGAGGCACTCGACGACGTCAAGCTCGGCATCGTCGCGCGGGGCGTAGATCATCACCGCGTTCGCCGCGATCAGGCCTGCCCGCCCGGCGGGATGCTGCTCGGCCCAGCCGGCGTCGATGACCGCACCGACGATCGCCGCCGGCAGCATCGCGTGCAGGCTGTGATCGGGCGCCGGATGCAGATGTGCGAACTCGCGGTCGATCATGAACGCCTCGGGTGGTCCAGCCGGCTCGCCGGGCGCGAGCGTGAGCGCGCGGGCTCCCGGCACCGACAGTCCGCTCGGCCGCTCGACCACGCCCGGCAGCGCGAACACGCGCCGCGCGAGCTCCTCGGGCAGCCGAAGATCGGCTGGCTGCTGGTCGAGCTGTGCGTGCGGGTTTGCGGCCGTCGTACTCGGGCGCTGCCCGGGTCGGCGCGGCAGTTGCAGTGACGCCATCGCCGCCAGTCTAGGCGTGGATCCGGCAGCGTCGGGGTGCGCTCAGGACGCGTAACGAATGATGCGTCATCTGCGACGCAGAGCAATTACTTCCGCGAGAAGGAGACGACGGTGGCCGACCTAACCGAGATCGACGAGCAGCTGTGCGCAACATCGCGATGGGATTTCTCGGACCTGCGCGCGCTGTACATCAACTGCACGCTCAAGCGCTCGCCCGAGGTCTCGCACACGCAGGCGCTCGCCGACCGCTCGATCGCGATCATGCAGAGCAACGGCGTCACGGTCGATGTCATCCGCGCCGTCGATCACGACATCGCGACCGGCGTCTACCCCGACATGACCGAGCACGGGTGGGACGCCGACGCCTGGCCTGCGATCTCTGAGCAGGTGATGGCCGCGGACATCCTCGTCCTGCTGTCGCCGATCTGGCTCGGCGAGAAGTCGTCGGTCTGCACGCAGGTGATCGAGCGCCTGTACGGCAACAGCCACATCCTCAACGACGAGGGCCAGTACGCCTACTACGGCCGCACGGCCGGCTGCATCATCACCGGCAACGAGGACGGCGCCAAGCACTGCGCGATGAACATCCTCTACTCGCTGCAGCACCTTGGCTACACGATCCCGCCGCAGTCCGACTCGGCCTGGCTCGGCGAGGCGGGCCCCGGCCCGAGCTACACCGACCCCGGCTCAGGCGGCCCCGAGAACGACTTCACCAATCGCAACACCGCGTTCTTGACCTGGAACCTCCTGCACCTCACTCGGATGCTCAAGGACGCGGGCGGCATCCCGGCTCACGGAAACCAACGCTCGGCGTGGGATGCGGGCTGTCGCTCGGACTACCCCAATCCGGAGCACCGATAGGCGGAGCCGCAACGAGCGGCTGCGCTTCCCCGCGGCTGCGCCTTTCTCTTTGTGGGCGATCAGCAGGTGCTACGAACCGGTCGCCCCTCAAAGCGCTTGGCGATCCAGTTGGCGGCGTACGGGGCCGTCTTCTCCGCGACATCGCGGTGCGCGACCCCGGGAGAGACGCGGTACTGCACGCTCGCGCCCTGCGCGCACAGGCGCCGCACGAAGCGCCGTGTGAGCGCCGGGCGCACGAGCTGATCGCGCGTGCCCTGGGTGATGAGGATCGGCGCCGGGATGCTCCTGGCGCCGGGCGAGTTGCGGGCGAGCAGACGGCGCACCACGGGCGACCGGAAGCGCCGCGGGAGGGCGAAGCTCACGTCCTGCGCGAGCTTCGCGGTGGGCGCGTCGATCGGTCCCGAGTCGGCGGGGACGCACAGCTTCGCAAGCCGGTCCGCGGCGGGCTCCGCGCCGGGCGCGAGGATCTCGCCCGGGCCGAGCTGCGAGTAGACGCGTCCCCACGACACGAGCAGGTATGTGGCCAAAATCTGGCCCGGGATCGTGCTGCGGTTGACGTCGAACAGTGGCTCGAGGACCGTCGCCGGCGCCCCTGCGGCGATGCCTGCGAGCTCGAGCTCAGGGGCATAGCTCTCCGCCTCCTGCCCGGCGAACAACGCGGTGTGGCCGCCCTCCGAGGTGCCCCAGGCGACGAAGCGCGTGCTCGCCGCCGCGGGCTCGAAGCGGTTCGCGGCACGAACCGCGTCGAGCGTCTGCCGGCCCAGCGTGGGGCCGACGAAGAGCGGATGGCCGCCAGCCGTGCCAAGACCTTCGTAGTCGGGCATGACGACGGCGTCGCCCGCGCGCAGGAAGCGCATCAGCCCGGGGATCTTCGGCCAGAAGGAGGGGTCCAGCGACGGTGCACAGCGGGCGGCGATGCCGAGCACCGGATGGGCGAAGACGACGACGTTGCGCCCGTTGGATGCCGCTGCGCGGTTGGGGACGAACACGACCGCGCTCAGCGCCGCGCGCTTTCCCGTGTAGCTGCGCGAGATGTAGAGCAGCTTCCAGCCCAGCGTCCCGCCCGGAGGATGGGCGATGCTCTGGCTGCGCAGGATCGTTCCCGGACGCCCATTGGGAAGCGGATCCGGGTCGACGTAGAACGCGTCCAGCCGGGATGGCGTGTCGCCGCCGGAGGCCCAGGCGATCGCCGCCGCGACAAGGATGACCGCGGCGAGTAGGCCGAGGATGAGCTTGCGCCGACCAGGGCGCCGGAACGGGCGCTTGCGCGCCTCGAGGTCCCCGCCGGCCACGGCGCGATGCTACAGGCGCGCTGTGACGCTCACGGCAGTTCTGGCGCGCTACTCGGCTTGTCGCCCGAGGATCACGACAAAGCGTTCGACGCGCTTGCGCTCGTCGTCGGACAGCGGCGTTGCCGACTCGACGAGCAGGGTCATCGGGCCTCGCTGATGCGCCCACCGGCGTGCGCCGTCGCCAAAGGACGCGGCCACCCAGACCAGCGGCTGGGAGCCGGCGTAGGCCATCACGGTTGACTCCCGGCGCGCGATGCTCTCCTCGACGCGCAAAAGCGGGACGGTGACGAGGTCGAGGGCATGGGCGAGGGCTGTGACGGCGTCGAGACCGCCGTCGTCGAGGAGCAGCGCGAGCTCGCCCTCCTGCAGCATCGTGCTCACCCAGCCCTCGGGTGCGCGGGCGAGCACGCCGGCGCTGCACACGAGGCGAAAGAGCGGGCTGGCCACGGGCCAGAAGCTACATCGTCGCGCACGTCTCCTGCCACGGCACCGGTGATAGCGCGGCTTTGGGTTCGGGTCGGGTGCGGCGATGATCGCCTTGTGCACGCTGCCAGGCGCCGGCGGCGCCTTGGTGCGTGGACATCGCGGTGATCTCGCGCTGTTGGATTGGCGATGATGTTCGGAAAGCTGTTGAGCCCGGGTCGTGCCCTTGGCAAGCGCGACCTCCCCAAGCTCGTGATCGCCGTCGACCCTCAGACGATCATGCCGCCCTCGCCGGTGCGGTAGCGACGCCGGTTATGGCGTCGCTGTGGCGATGCTTGTATGACCTCGAAGTCGCGCTCTGGCGCTACCGCCTGGTTGTGCCCCGCAGCTCGATTTTGCCGTCGTTGGTGCGCACGTCGTAGCACGGTTGCGCGAAGACGGCCGGGCCCTCGAGAACCTTGCCGCTGCATAGATCAAAGCGCGACCGGTGCCATGGGCAGATGATGACGTCGCCGGCGCGCTCGCCTTCGTGCAGCGGGCCGCCGAGATGGCTGCAGGTGTTCGCGATCGCGCACAGCTCGCCGGACTGCGAGCGGGCGATGAGGACGGTCGTGCCATCGACGGTCGCGGTCGTGAGATCCAGGTTCTGGACGTCGGCTTCGTCGGCGACGGCGACGAACTCGCTGGGCTGCGCGTCAGCGAACGTATGGTTGACGCGGACACCCAGACCGAAGCTCAGCTCGCCGCCAAGATGCGCGGCGGCTGCCGAGATCGCCAGACCGGCTGCGCTGAGGGCGCGTCCGGCGGGGCGATTGCCGCGGGCGCGCTGCGCCAGGGAGGAGACGTTGAGGGCCAGTCCGGTGACGTTGAGCAGGGCGTGGACGGTCGCGATCCGGCGTTCCTCTCCGATCAGGTCGCGCCAGTCGGCGGTCCCGGTCGCGGCGGCCGGTAGCGCTGCAGCAACGCCGACCGCCAGCGCGCCGTCGGCGGCTTGGTCGGCTGCCTGAGAGCCCGTGAGCGCGGCGGCGAGGTCCAGGGCGAACGTGGTCGTCCACGCGCCCATCGGGACGTCGGTGAGCGCGGGGTGCAGGGGCACGCCCAGCCATGTGCCGTCGAGCAGGTTGTGCAGTCGCGGGCGGGCGCTGAAGAAGCGTTGGACGGGCGGCTGAGCGCGTTTGGCGACATCGTCGAGCCATGGCACGGTGTTGGCGATCCGCTTGGTCAGCTCAAGAGACACGTCTGCGTCCTTTCGGCGGGGGTCGGTGGCGATCCAGGTAGAAGCGATGCGTTGAGGTTCAGCTGCGAACAGACCAGCCGGTCCAGTTTGTGCGGCCGGCGGCGCTGGCGGTCGGTTGCTCAAGACGTCCGGGGATCAGTGCATCGGCGATCTGAACGTCGGTGTTGATGACGCGTACGCCGTAGACGTAGGCCAGCGCGCCGCCCAGCGTGCCGCCGATGACGAGCACTGCGAAGGCGCCGATGCCGAGGATCAGTGCGAGTGTCGTGACGTGGCCGTCGAGATAGCCCTGGCGTTGGCCCGCCCAGGTTGCGACGAACAGGGCCGTCGCGGCGAGCATCACGACGAGGTGGTAGGTGGCGAGCCTGCGCACTGCGGTGTGGCGCGGCAGGTCGAAGTAGTCCATCAAGCCGGTCAGCGTGGTCGGGATGGCGGCGATCAGACCGCCCGAGATCGCCAGCAGCGCGCCTTTGGCCATCGCCTCCTGCTCCAAGCCGGCGGCGCCGGCGATGAGCATCGCGACACCGACGGTGTAGGCGCCGACGCTGACATCGGTCAGCGGCGGATGCGACGGCTTGCCGGCAAAGCCCTTGACGAGCGTCATCAGAAACGACATCAGAGCTCCTTTCAGCGATGGATGGCTACGGGGCGGGCTGGCAGCGGCGGGTCCGATGGTGGACCTGCGTCGGGCATGAGCGTGAGTTCGGGCGCGGGCGCTGCGACGAGGTCCTCGGCGGCGTGCGCAGACGTCTTGGCCAGTGTGGCGAGGGCTATCTCAAGGCGCCGGGTGATCCAGCGCCGGGTGCCGAGCAGCAGGACGAGGCGTGTGAGGAGGCTGCGCGATTCGGGCTGGACGGCAACGTCAACGTCGGTCGTCCCGCGGCTGGGTGTGAGGATCCAAGTGACCCAGGCGACCGTTCTGGGGCCCAGGCGCACCTGTGTTGTCAGCAGGCGCGCCTTGCGGCTGGGCTTGACCTGCACGCTCGCACGCAGGTGCGTGCCCAACGGGAGTCGCAGCTGGCCGTCGCAGTGATCGCCCGCCGGCTGCAGCCCCACGACGTCGGCGAACGCGGCGGCCAAGTGCCACTGGTTGACCGGATCGCACAGAACGCGGTGCAGCGTTTGGGCGTCGGCGGCGATCGTGCGCGTAATGATGATCGGCGCCAGACCCCAGTTGAGGAGGCGGTTGACAAAGGCAAGCAAGGCAAGTTCGATCATGCCCCATTAGCGACGCCGCGTCCGCCGGTCTTACGCGCCGCACGCGCCAACGGGCTGCGCGGTGCTCGCGCGATGGGTGGGATCTTCGATGGGACCTGCGATCAACTCGCCCGCGGCGGCGTTGGTGTCGATGACGGAGAGGATGACCTGCTTGGGTTGGGCTGCCAGCGCTTCGACGAAGCCGTGGTGGTAGGACCTTGCGGCCCTTGCGGACAAGCCAGCCACCGATTGCCGGCACGGCCAATGGCTTGCGGAAACGCTCGCGCCGCGTGCCCGCCGACGTTGACCAGTTCGTCGCCCGGCGCGGCGTCGCTGATCTCGCGATGCTCGCTGCCGTTCACGCCACTGATCGCGGGACTCTCGATCTGCGCCCACACCAAGTCAAGCGAGAGCTGCTGCTCATGCTCGAGCACGCCGACGGCGGCCGTGAGCTTGCCGCGGGGCAGAGTCTGCGTCCACGCTGATCTCACGGTGTCGACGTGTCATCCAGTGAAGGAGTCTGTGTACAGCACCTGGCAATCGGGTCTGCTCAAGCGCCTGCACGAGTTCCCCGGTCACCGCCGCATGGCGGTGCGTGACTTTGACGGCTGTCGCACATGCGTCCAGCAGGAAGAATGCGGTCATTGCCGGGCGTTTGTCACGGCGACCGGAGCGCCGCTGTACGGCAACGACGAGATCTGCCAGGAAGTGCTTTCAGCCGTGGTTGGGCCGCTGCAGGCGCCTACGAGCACACCCTGACCTGAGAACGCGCTCCAGCCGTCGCACATACCCACGGGTGCTGGTCAGGTGCGGGCCAGCAGCGCCGGGTCGGTTGGCCGTGGAGGTCGGCGATGGACCGCGGTATCAGGTGGCGGGGCGCGGGCGATCGCGTCGTCGCCGAGCTTGCGCAGGGTGTGAATGGGCCTGTGAGTAAATTGTTGGAGTGTATACAGGGTGCGGCCGCCAGTCGGTGAGCGATCGCGCACAGACGACGTTATACGGGGGGCTGCACTAACTTCGCTGACAGGGCTGTCCCCCTATCTCTGCTAGGCGCGTGACTTCAGGATCGTCGTCTGCTCACTTGAGCACACACAATCAGCGGCGGGCGAAGGAGTTACCATGAACATCATCACGGCACGCAGGACTACAGGTGCCGCCACGAGGCTGGGCGCCGCGATGCTGACGGCGTCACTGCTGCTTGCAGCTTCCGCTCAGGCGATGCAGGCGCCCGACCCCCCTGTTTCTACACGCAAGACCTGCTTTGGTCAGACCCAGACAGCGGCAGGTCAGCCGCTGCCCGGCGTCAAGTTCGGCACCGAGGGCAACGACGTACTTGAGGCTACAGCCGGTATCCACGTGATCGTGGGCCTCGGCGGCGACGACGTCATCGTCGGCAGCGACGACGTTGACAGGCTCTGCGGCGGCCTTGGAAACGACACGATCGTCGGTTTGGACGGCGCAGATCTCCTGGCAGGCGACGAGATCAACAACTTTGAAAAGCCCGGTGACGACGAGATCCTCGGCGGCAAGGGCGGCGACCGCATTCTCGGCGACGGCGCCGACCAGGGACCGCTTGCAATTACCGGCGGCAACGATCTCATCCGCGGCGGCCCGGACGATGACTTCTTGTCCGGGGACACGCTTGGCGGCGACAGCGCCAACAACGTCATCAGCGGCGGTAACGACGAGATCGACGGCGACGGCGGCAGCGACTCGATCCAGGGCGACGACATCCATGGCTTCGGCGGCAACGACACGCTCATCGGCGGCGATGACATCGTGCGCGGCGGCGAGGGCACGGACTACCGCGTCCAGGGCGACTATCTGATCGGTCACGGTGGCAGCGACGAGCTGCGCGCCGGCGACGATCGCGTCGAGGGAGGTCCCGGCGATGACCGCCTATTCGGAGATGCCGGCAGCGGCGGAGACGGCGATGACATCGTGCGTCTCGGAGCCGACGAACTGTACGGCGGGGCGGGCAACGATCACCTGTCGAGCGACGCAATCGACAACGTGGAGGTCATCTTCGGCGGAGACGATCAGCTGCACGGCGACGCCGGCGACGACAGCCACGACTGTGGCCCAGGCCTCGATGACGCAGACGGCGGACTGGGCTTTGACGTGCAGGTCAACTGCGAGGTCATCGAGTCGATGTAGCCGATGCCTCCATACCACGCCGAGCGCCCGGGCCGCCACCCGAGCGCTCGTCGCAGGAGATTGCGATGGGGCGGCTACTCGAGTGCCGACGCGGTCGTGCCCTCTCCGCCCTTCTCAATCCCTGGAAAAGCGGCCGAGAGCGGTTCCTCTTCTATGTCAACGACAGCGACCTCTGGGACAACGCCGGCTTCTGGACCAACAACGTCAAGATCTGGACGGCTTCCGCACCCTGAACAGCTTCTGCTGAACGAATCCGTTGCGCGTATAGGCGATTCCCCGGCTACGGTGCTCTGTTCGACACATCCCATCAACCGCGTCACGATCTGCCTCGGCCTCCCCGCCGAGGCAGACGTGTATTCGCACCCGCGCCTATGCCTACTCTCTTTCCGCCATAATGCTGCTTCTGTCTCTATGAAGAAGGGCTGGTTGTCAAATAGGGGTGGGGTTGGTGGTGGTCCTTGGGGTTGTGGGGGTGGGGGGAGCGGCGCTCATCTGTCTATGGCCCGATTGGCGTCGGGACTCGGTGTCATGGGAGGCCGGCTGCGTGGGCTCAAGTCCAAAAGGGCCGTCAGGCGGCCAGACGAACAGTGAAGCCTCCGGCAGATGTAGTGAACGGCTGGTTGTTGGTGAGCATGTGCCAGATCGCTTCGGTGATCTTGCGGGCGATGTCGATCTGGGCGACCTTCGCGCCGCGCTGCTTTCCGAGGCGGCGCTTGGTGCGCTGGTAACGCTGGGTAGGCGTCGTGTCGCAGTGCGTGCATTGTGGCTTTGAGCATCGCCCAGCGCAGGTACTTGGGGCCCTGCTTGGTCAGCGGGCCGCGGCGGTCGCGGTCACCGGACTGATTGACCCGCGGGCACAGGCCGGTGTAGCCGA
>DASVPU010000387.1:0-4506 GCA_036389475.1 Solirubrobacteraceae bacterium | reverse complement strand
GCGAGCGCGTAGAGCACCTCGCCGGCGGTGCCCAGGCGGGTGTTGATCTGCTTGGGCCGCGCGCGCATCGCCTCGCAGATGAGGTCGGCGGCCTCGTCTGGGGAGATCGTCGGGAAGTGGTCGTAGAGCTTCGTCGGCGCGATCATCGGCGTGCGGACGAGCGGCATGTGGATCGTCGTGAACGAGATCCCGTCGCCGATGACCTCCGACGAGACGACGCGCGTCCAGGCGTCGAGCGCGCCCTTCGAGGCGACGTAGGCGCTGAAGCGCGGCGGGTTGGTCTGCACGCCGATCGAGCTGACGTTGACGATGTGGCCGAAGCCGCGCTCGCGCATGTGCGGCAGCAGCGCCATGATCATCTTGATTGCGCCGAAGTAGTTGAGCTGCATCGTGCGCTCGAAGTCGTGGAAGCGATCCTCGGACAGCTTGATCGAGCGGCGGATCGACCGACCCGCGTTGTTGACGAGCATGTCGATCGCCGGGTGGTCGGCGAGCATCCGCGCCACGACGTCGTCGATCGCGTCCATGGCGGAGAGGTCGGCGCTGTAGACGAAGGCCGTGCCACCGGCCGCCTCGATCTCCTCGCGCAGCGCCTCGAGCTTGTCGATCCCGCGGGCGACGAGCAGCGGGATCCCGCCCGCCGCCGCGACCTTCAGCGCCGTCGCTCGCCCGATCCCGGATGACGCGCCCGTGATGACCACCGTGCGCCCGTTGATGACGCGCTCGAAAGAGCGCTCCTTGTCGAGGTCCGGATCGAGCGTGCGCTCCCAGTAGTCCCACAGCTTCGTCGCGTAGGTCCGCAGCTCGGGCACCTCGATCCCGGAGCCTTTCAACGCACGCTCGGTATCGCGTGTGTCGAACTGCGGCTTGAGCGCCATGTGGTCGATGACCTCGTCGGGGATCCCGAGGTCGTTGAGCACCGCGCGCCGCACCTCGCGCACCTGCGGCAGCTTCATCAACAGCGAGAGCGTGCCCTTCGGCAGCGCGTCGGTCAGGCGCTTGTCGATGCGCACGCTCAGCGTCGGCGCATGAGCCGCCCTGGCGAACTCGTTCAGCGATTCGCCGACGCGCATCGGCTTGGGGTTGGTCAGGTGGAAGGCCTGGAAGTTCAGTCCCGGTTCGTGAGCGATGTGATCCAGCGCGGCGGCGACGAAGTCGACCGGCACGAGGTTCGTGTAGCCGAGCTCCGGGCCGATCAGCGGAAACCACTCCGGCAGCGCGGAGCGCGCTTTCTGGATCGCCTTGAAGAAGTAATAGGGCCCGTCGATCTTGTCCATGACGCCCGTCTGCGAGTGCCCGACGACGAGCGCCGGGCGGTAGATGCGCCACGGCACGTGCGAGTGCTTGCGCACGAGCTTCTCGGACTCAAACTTCGTCCGGTGATAGGGCGACGGGAGCCGCTGGCCGACGTCGAACATGTCCTCGCGAAACAGGCCCTTGTGCTCCCCCGCCACCGCGACCGACGACACGTGATGCAGCGTGCCGGCGCTGAGCGCCTTGGCGAGCTCGACGGCGTTACGCGTCCCATCGACGTTAAGGCGCTCGTTGACCTCTGCGGGAGCGGTCATGTCGTACATCGCGGCGAGGTGGAAGAAATGATCGACGCTGCCCTTGAGCTGCTCGATGTGCTCGCTGGAGAGCCCGAGGCGCGGTTCGGTCAGATCGCCGACGACCCTCTTGATCCGATCGGCGGCGCCCGGTCCCCAGCTCTCGACGAGGCGGTCCAGCCGCTCCTGCGAACCTTCGCGGACGAGCACGTGGATGTCGCCCTCGCGCTCGAGCAGCCGCTCGACGAGATGGCGGCCGACGAAGCCGGTCGCGCCCGTCACGAAGTACGTCATCGCCCTCCTGTTCCGTGGTGGCCGCCCAGCCGTCGGGCAAGCCTATAGCCCCCGCAGTGACCTGCGGTGGGTTTCCTACCAGCCGCCGGGAGACTGCGCGCGCTTCTTGGCGATCGCCTTGCGCGCGTCCTTGCGCTTCTCGAGCCGCCACTGGATCATCGACACGAAGAACACGAACAGCGGGAAGAAGATGATCAAAATGAAGCCCGCGTTGGTGACGACCTCGTCATTGGTCTCGCCGTACAGTCCCTCTCCGCCGTCATGCGCGAGCACCGGCGCGGCTGCGACGAGCAGCGTGGTGAGCGACAGCAAGAGGCTTGCGGGCAGGCGGCGGAGCACTACCGGCAGTCTACGCAAGGAACGTGATGCGGCGGCGCCGAAGTGGGTAGCAGCCCGATATCGCAACGAGAGGAGCTTGGATGCCAGCCCCCGACGACCTGGACGACGAACCCAACTTCGAGACACGCCAGGAGTGGGCGGCCGCGGCCGAGGCGGCGTCGATCGGCGGTCGGGCGGCGGATGTCGGCGGCGTGGACTCGGACGAGCCAGTCGACGACGCGCTGCGGCCGGTCTACGAGGCGGGCGGCGGCGAGAACGACGGCTTCGAGCTGGCCGAGCGCGACCTCGTGCGCAACGCGACGCACGACGACGGGGAAGCCTTTCCGGAGCTCGATCGCTTCACGCCCGAGCATGAGTCAGACCGGGCGAGCATCGTGTATGCGGAGCCCGACGACGTCGAGCCGCCTGACCTGTAGGGCCTGAGCCTCAGCCGATCGGCTTGCGCGCCCGCACGATCGCTGCGGCGGCGTACTCGTGAACGCGGTGGGTTTCGGCGATCTCGATGTCGACGAGCCCCTCCGCCGCCAGTGCGGACTCGAACTGCGATTGCGTCAGTGCGCCCGCGACGCAGCCCGTCCACTGCGCCATGTCGGCCCGAGTGGCGTCGTCCATGTCGGGGTCGGCGATGACGTCGGACACCGCGAACCGGCCACCGGGCCGCAGGACCCGCGCAGCCTCGCGCAGCACCTGCGATTTGTCACCGGACAGATTGATCACGCAGTTTGAGATGACGACGTCGACGCTGGCGTCTGCAAGCGGCAGCGCTTCGAGGTAGCCCTTGACGAACTCCGCGTTCACGATGCCGGCGGCGGCCGCGTTGGCGCGTGCCAGCTCCAGCATCTCGTCGGTCATGTCGAGGCCGATCGCGCGGCCGCTGGGCGCGACACGGCGCGCGCTGATGAGGACATCGGCGCCGGCGCCCGAGCCCAGGTCGAGGACGATGTCGCCGTCGCGCAGGTCGGCGACGGCGGTCGGTACACCGCAGCCCAGCGATGCCGCGACGGCAGCCTCGGCACCCGCCGCCGCGGCATCGGCGTCGTAGAGGGAGCCGCCGAAGACCTCGTTCCCGCCGGCGTCCGCGGTGCTCACCGTCGGAGCGCAGCAGGACGTGCCGGCTGACTCGGCGCCGCAGCCGGCGTTGTCGCGGTGGGCGATCGAGGCGGCGGCGGCGGCGTAGCGCTCGCGCACGAGTTCGCGGATGTTCGTGTCGGTCAGCTCAGCCATGCGGACAGCTCCTCGAGTGCTTCGGGACGGACGTAGTAGTAGGCCCACAGGCCATGGCGCTGCGAGTCGACGATGCCTGCGGCGCGCAGCTTGGACAGGTGGTGCGACAACGTCGGCTGTGAGATGTCGAAGAGCGGCACGAGCTCGCAGACGCAGACCTCGCCGGCGTGGCGGCGCAGGACGTCGACGAGCTGTAGGCGGATCGAATCGCCGAGCGCCTTGGCCACCGCGGCCATCCGCGCGGCCTCGGCGCGCTGGACCTCGGGATAGACGACCGGCTGACAGCAGCGCTCTCCGGCGGGTCGCTTGCGCTTGGGCGTGAGCTCCATATCGACGGACATCGGATAGATATATATCGATTGAACTGATGAATGTCAATCGGTAATCTCCCCGCGCGTGCTGCGCCCGGGCTTGCTGCGCCGATCGATCGCCGACGCCTGGTGGCGTTCGCGCTCGTCTTCGCCGGCTGCGGCGCGGTCGTCACCGACGGGCTGCGCGACGTGGCGCTCGGCACGCTCGGCGTCGCAGCCGTCCTCGGGCTGACGATCATGGTCATGATCTACGCGACCGGGCATCTGTCGGGCGCCCACAGCAACCGGGTCGTCACGGTCGCGCTCACGCTGACGCGCCAGTTCCCACCGCGCGAGGTAGCCCTACATCGCCGCCCGGCTCGCCGGCGCCGTCGCCGGCGCGATGCTGCTGCTCGCAACCTGGGGCCACGCCCGCCTGCGGCGCTCGGCGCCACGGTTCCGAGCGTCGACGCGATCACGGCGTTGCTCTACGAGGTCGTGCTGACCGCGGTGGCCCAGGGTGTGCAGGTCACGGCTCCGGCGAATCCGCTGCGCGGGATCTCGATCGACTCCGCCTATATCGCCGGTGTACTCGAGGAAACTCCAGGCCCAATCGTTGCCGTCGGTCACTCGTACGGCGGCGATGATCACCAATGCCGCGAGGCAGGCGAGAACGTCGTCGGCCTCGTCTACGTCGCGGCCTTCGCCACCGAAGAAGGCGAGCGTTTGGCCGATGCCGAAGCGGCTTCGAAGGACAGCGTCCTGAACAGTGCGCTGGTCCCTCTCGATTATCCGGCGGCAAACGGTGGCGA
>DASVPU010000386.1:0-2871 GCA_036389475.1 Solirubrobacteraceae bacterium | reverse complement strand
CGGGCGTCGCCATCCCCGCGCTGCACCCGGACCTCTGCGGCCCTACCGCGCTCGTCATGGACTTCGTCGACGGGCGCCGGTTCGACGATCCCGGTCTCGACCCTGAGCTCGCCCACGAGGCCGTCGCGCACACCGTGCGCGCCCTCTACGCGATGCTCTTTCAGCACGGCCTCGTGCACTGCGACCTGCATCCGGGCAACGTGTTGCTGACCGGCGACGGCGCCGTCGCGCTGCTCGACTTCGGCTACGTCGCTCGGCTGACCCTGGCGCAGCAGGATGCCTTCGCCAAGCTCTTCGTCGCGATGGCGCTCGACGACGCTGCGAGCGCGACGGCCGTCATCGTCGATACCGCCGCCAAGCTGCCCGCGAACCTCGACCGCGCCGCCCTGCAGGTGGAGCTCGGCCGCCACGTCTCGCAGGCGAGCGGCGTGACCGCGGAGCACTTCAGCATCGCGCGCTTCGTCGCCGGCCTTTTCGCGATCCAGCACCGCCACGGGATCGTCGCTGCGCCCGACTTCGCCATGAGCATCATGGCGCTCATGACGCTCGAGGGCCTGATCCTCCAGCTCGCGCCGCAGCTCGACTTCCAGCGCGAGGCGCTGCCGTTCGTGCTCAAGCGGACCGCGCTCGCGGCGTAGGGCTCAACCGCCGGCACGACGCTCGCGGGCGGCGGCCGGCGGTCATCCACAGCGACTGCAGCGTGTCGCGCGGAAGCGAGCGGACGTCCGCCCAGCCGGCTGATCGCAGCGCCGCCTCCGCCTCGGGCGGCGTCAGCACAGCACCTCCGATGCGCGCCGTGCGCAGCCGCGCGATCGCGATCGACAACGGGGTGGCGCCCCCGAGCGCGGCGACGACAACCCACCCGCCCGTGCGCGTGGACGCCAGCACGCGCCGCAGCGTCTCGCCCAACGCGTTCGCGCGGATGCGGGCGGTGGGCACCCAGGCGAAGTCAAAGCGCTCGCGGTCTTGCAACTGCGCGGCGTCCTGCACGCGCAGCTGGACGCGCTTCGTCAGGTCCGCCGCCGCGACGCGCTCGCGCGCGCCGGCGATCGCCGCGTGCGACGTGTCGATGCCGATGCCCGCCGGCTGCGGCCACAGCCGGCAGAGCGCGATCGCGAGGCCTGCGAGCCCCGTGCCCACGTCGAGGAACCGCGCGCCCGGCGACTGCATCCGCTGGCACAGGTCCTCGAGCTGCGGCATGACGCCCGTGTGCAGCGCGTCGGCGAGCGCGTCCGCAGTGAGCCACTGGCTCTCGAGAAGCTCCCACGGCGGATCGGAGCCGGACGGACGATCCGGCGCCGACGCGAAGTCTTGCGCATGCGCGACGCGCGCCTCGATCGCGCGCGCGAGCGTCTGGCACTCCAAGCGGTCCAGGCGCGAGCCAAGCTGCTCGATGCCGAGCAGGCCGAGCACCTCGTCGAGTGCACTGTGGACCTCGGGCGTGGCCGCTCGGCCGCCCGCCCTCAGCGTGAGCCCCGCGGCGATCGCGCACACCGCCTCCGTGGCAGTCGCGAGCTCCGTGACGAGCGCTGCGAGTCGGGCACCATCGTCCGGCCCCGACGTCCGCGGGGGGATCTCCATCGACGCACGATACGCCGCCCGTCAGGCCGCGCGCTTGTTCGCCATTGCTCGGTATCGGTGGGTCGCTCGGGTGAACCGGCAAGCCGCTTCGACTGCGCAATAGGTGAGAAGTCTGGCCGCCCGTCGTTGCCTACAGTCGCAGCACGCTACTAGCTCGACCAGAGGAGTCCACCGTGGCCATCGATCTCGTTCAGAAGTCACAGCTGACCCATCAGGAAGATGAACCGGGTGACAGCCACGCCGACGGGCTCGGCCTTGAGCAGCGCGAGTCACTGGAGAACGGGTTCCGGTCGGCGCTGAGCTACGTGGACCCGCGCTACGTCGCCGGCGACCCGGCCGCGTGGGCGAGCGACTTCGGCTACACGCTCGACCGCTCGTCGGTCCGCCTCGACGCTCGCCCCGGCGAGGAGCTCGTCGAGGTCGCGCTCGGACACCCAGATTCAATGATGCGTGAGCAGGCTATCTACGAGTACGCCGACCGCAATGAGGGCGACGCGATCGCGCTGCTCGCCGAGGTCGCCGAGCGCGACGCCGATCAGCAGGTCCGCTGGGACGCGCTGTGGGCGATCGAGAAGCTCGGCGGCATCGGCGCGAGCAAGGCGCTGGCCCCCTTCGTCAAGGACGACGACCCAGAGATCGCCGAGTGGGCCGGCGTGTTCGAGAGCGAGCTGCGCACCGGCGACCCGGCCTTCGACAGCCGTGCCTGCCGCTCCACGCCCGGCCGCACGTTCGACGAGACGATCTTCCTGCTCATCCACTGCGACCTGTACGTCCGCCTCGACGACACGAACAAACGTTGGGGCAAGCTGTCGCTCTCGCCGCAGGGTCTCGCGCGGGTGTACGGGCAGGCGCACGCGTGCCCCAACGTCGAGACGCGCGAGCACAAGCTCGTGATCGCCAAGACGATCGACGGGCTGCACGAGGACGGCAGCCCGCACATCGACAACTACCTGTTCCGCGGCTTCACCGACCGCACGCGGGCCGACCGCGGCAACTTCTTCTTCGAGTCGCACGTCAAGCGGCCGTTCTACGTCTCAGGCAAGGCCGACGACGCCTCGCAGGGCGTGACCGAGTCGCACATCGGTTTCATGCGCCAGGGCTGTTGGCACCTCGAGCCGCGCTTCAAGATCGGCGACGCCGACGCGATCCGCTACGTGCGCGGCCGGTTCCAGGGCTGGGGCTACGTGAACCTCGCCCGCGTCGCCGGACGCCAGCTCGACGAGATCCTGTCGCCGGGCAACGCGATCCTCTCGACGCTGCACGACCCGATCGCCGGCCCGCTGACGAACG
>DASVPU010000385.1:0-3297 GCA_036389475.1 Solirubrobacteraceae bacterium | reverse complement strand
CATGGTGGCGCTGTATTGCGTGACCGGGATCCGCTTGTCCGAGGGCATCGCGCTGCGGTTGGACAGCATCACCGGCCCGTCGGGCGCCCGCCGGCTGCAGGTGACGGGCAAGGGCAAGAAGGAGCGCATGATCCCGCTGCAGCCGGGCCTCGAGGCGGTGCTGGAGCGCTACCTGGACAGCCGCCAAGAGCGCCACGGCGAGGATGCCCTGAAGGACCCGGCGGCGGCGCTGTTGGTGCACTACGACAACACGCCGTTGACCCGCGGGCGGGTGCAGTACGTCATCGAGCAGCTCTATCGCCGCGCCGGCCTCACCGCGGCTGTGCCGGCCGGCGCGTTGGTGCACGCGCTGCGCCATAGCTTCGCTTCGCTGGCGATCGAGTACGGCACCGACGTCGCCGAGCTGTGCGAGCTGCTGGGCCATGCATCGCTGGCGACGACCAGCCGCTACCTGGACGCCAACACAAGCCGTCTGCGCCAGGCCGTCGCGGCGCATCCCTCACAACGCGCCCTGGACCAGCACCGCTGACCCCTCCCCCACCGATCGCCGTCCGTTCAGGGGACGTCAGAGACTCAATGACGCAGGATCGCCCCCGGACGGCGAGCAGCGCCCGCGCTGGTTGAGAAATAGGGCGCGGGTGTCGGCGCCGGGCCAGTCGCCGCGTTCGTCCAGCCAGCCGGTCAGGGCGGTGCGCAACTCGGAGTGGATCGGGATCTCACCAACCCTCTCACCCTTGCCGAGAATCCGCAGGATGCCCTTGCGCGCCGACAGCCGCACGTCGTCCACGTCGAGGCCGACGATCTCGGCGATCCTGGTGCCGGCGTAGAACGGGACGAGCGCGATCGCGCGGTCGCGCGGCGACGGGCACTTCTGGAACTCACGCGCTTCGCTGACTTGATGTCATTGGCGGACCGCACCGCGGTCGTGTCCTGCGCCGAACAGAGTGGGCGGACGGAACGCAGCCGCAAGGGCGCTTGCCAGCGTCAACGCCGAGCTCGCGCACACGCCGCGGCATGGCCGCTAGTGGCTGACACAGAACGCCTCGCAGACAGACCAGCGCAGACCGCGACCCTCATCGAGCCGGGAGACACAGATCTACCGGATGTGACCCGACCGGCTATGGGAGCGCAACTCCCGAACGGCAGCCGCCAGGGCTCCCTGCTCGCCGCGGCGCATCGTGGCAGCGCGACGAGCAGCGGCAGCGCGCACACAGTCCATCAAATACCTGTGATCGCTCTCGCCCGTAGGGACCGCACCATCGCGGACAGATCCTCGGTCGCTGATACCAGCCATCCGCCCACCCTCTCTCGTTGAATGAGATCGCGGATCCAGCGTCCGGCTCACCACCAGCACCGTGCCCTACGCTACGCAACGCCTCACGAGCCCGCGCCAGAGCTAACAAGCCGCCCTCACAGAGTACACGCACGCGCTCGCTCCGCGCTGCGGCTGGATGTGCCCACAGCGCCCATTCGCGACGCGCCAGTTGTTGACGGTTCAACAGCGCACCGGTCGGCGCAGGAAACAGCAGAGGTGTGTCAAGCCGCGGAGTCAGCGCCCTCCACTGCCTCGGGGGCCGGCCGGCGCGAGCAACCGGCGCGTCGCAGGACCTGGTGAACGGTCGAGTGCGCCCGCGTGACCTGGGGCTCGTCAGCGAGCCTGCGCGAACTCCAACCCGTGCGCTCACGCAGCTCACAGATTTGGGCGGCCTCCTCGACGGGCACCTGCGCCGGCGATTGCGGCGACCGACTGCAGCGCTCCGCCTGAGGCAGGCTGGGTTTCACGGAGACCTTCAATCCAGGATGCTGTCCTGGAGGAAGGGGATCCTCAGATCTCATGGCTCGCCCGAAGAAGTACCCCGATGAGCTCATCCAGCGTGGCGTAAGGCTCGCGTTGGAGAGCGGCAGGCCGATCGCGCATGTCGCTGCGAACCTCGGCATCCATGCGGAGACCCTGCGCAAGAAAGTGCGTCAGGCGGAGGCCGATAGTGGCGCGCGTCCGGATCTGCCGACGAGTTCGGAGCGTGAGGAGATCCGCAAGCTGCGTGCCGAGAACTTCGAGCTGCGCCGCGCGAACGAGATCCTCAAATCGGCCTCGGTGTTTTTTGCCAAGGAGCTCGACGAGAACCGAACGAGGTGAGCCGCTACATCGATGAGCACCGTGGCCGCTTCGGCGTCGAGCCGATCTGCAGGACCTTGGACGTGTCGGCGTCCGCGTACTACCACCGCGCGACAGGGCAGCGCTCGGAGCGCGAGATCGACGACGAGCGGCTGCTGGGCTGCGTCCGCGAAGTCCACGCCGCCAACTACTACGCCTACGGCTATCGCAAGATGTGGCTGGCCCTGCAGCGCGCCGGCGAGACCGTCGGCCGAGACCACGTCAAGCGCCTCATGCGCCAGGAGGGCATTCAAGGCGCCAAGCGGCGCGGCAAGCCGTGGCGCACGACGATCGCTGACCCCGCGGCGACGAGAAGCCCGGATCTCGTCAACCGCGACTTCACGGCCGATCGGCCCGACGCATTGTGGGTGGCGGACTTCTCCTACGTGCGCTGCTACGAGGGCATGGTGTTCTTCAGCTTCGTCATCGACGTCTTCTCCCGGCGGATCGTCGGCTGGCAGTTCGCGTCGCACATGCGCACCGACCTCGTCCTGGATGCGCTGCGCATGGCGCTCACCCGCCGCCAGCACGGCGCCGACGTCGACCTCATTCACCACAGCGACGCCGGCTCGCAGTACACGAGCTTCGCCTTCCAGCAGGTCCTCGACGACCACCACGTCCTGGGCTCGATCGGATCGATCGGCGACGCCTACGACAACGCGCTCGCCGAGAGCTTCGTCGACACCTTCAAGACCGAGCTGATCACCGACCGCGTCTGGCACACCCGAACCCAACTCGAGCTCGCGATCGTCTCGTGGGTCGCCTGGTTCAACAACGACCGCCTACACGAGTCCCTCGGCGACATCCCGCCCGCGGAGTTCGAGACTCTGCGCGCCGGACGGTACGTTTGATCTCTCCCTCTCTGATGAGAGAGGAAACCAACTAATTCGGTCTCCGCGGAACCCAGCCCGGCTCACAGTTCCTGGACGCCGGCCACGGCGGACTGCTGGAGGCCGTCCGCCGCGAACACGGTAGCACCTGGTGGGCCCAGCGCCTCGGACTGCCCCAGCGCCGACGCTCACCCACACCACGCCCGCGCTGACCACTGCCGGCACGCCACGCTGACAGCGCGAGCGTCAGCGATCTCGAGCCGGCGGGTCCCGGGGAAGGTCCGCGCGATCGTCGCACACGTGCTCGACCGG
>DASVPU010000384.1:0-20104 GCA_036389475.1 Solirubrobacteraceae bacterium | reverse complement strand
GTCATGGCTGCGGCCGGGATGAGCTGTAAGGCGATCAGCGGCCCGGCGAGCAGCGCGATGCGATGCGCCGCGATCATGACCGCGCCGGCGACGGCACCACAACCTGAGATCATCAGCGCGACGGTCGTCGGGTGCGCGAGTTCAAGGACTTGGCGGTTGTGCAGGAAGCGCTGTGGCAGGTCGGTTCCCGCGGCGCGCATGATGAGCATGGTCACAGCGCCGGCCGTGGCGAGCAGGACGTAGCCCACGAGCGCCGAGCGCAGCGCGCGCAGCACGATGGTGCGCTGGCGCAGCACAACGCCCAGCCCGAGCTTGGCGAGCGGTTCAAAGCCCGGTGCGATGACCGCTGCGGCTACCAGTGCAGTGGCCTGCGTCGTTGAGGAGGAGCACAACGCGCAGCCCGCGACGACGCCTCCCAGGATCATCAACGCGAGGAAGTTGACGGTCAGCTGGGCGTGGTGGCGCAGCCCGGCTGTCGCGTCCTCCCACGTGGACTCATCGCTGTCGGCGCTGATCGCAGCGGCGTGATCGCGATCGCTGAGGCTCGCCACCTGCGATGAGCTCACCGACAACGAGCCGACCTTGTGGGTATGCTCGACGGCCACCAGGACCGCGTCGGCGGCGCGGTTTAGCGCCTCAACGTCGACAACGTCGCCTGGTGGTTGGACCGCGGCGCCACGATGCACCGACACCGTGACGACGCCCGCTGTGCGTCGCAGCTCACCCACCAGCCGATCGGTAGCGTCGGACGGAACCGTGATCGAAAAGCGCCGATGCACCGCCCAGCAATACCCCCACCAACACGTCCACCAACTGCCTGGCGCCCAAATCCCGGCTTCGCGGCGCGCCCAGGAGCGTCCGGCGGCTACGGCGCTCTGTGTCGGTGAAACCGCCCGAGCGTGGGCGTCACCCCAGCGGCCGGGTCCCGAGCCGGTGCAACCACGGTACAGCCCGGGGCCGGCCGGGCAAACGCTTTGTCGCCGTCCGTGGCCTCTGAGCGGCCACCGACGAGCATGAGCCGCCGCGCCGCAGCCGTCGCTGGCGATCTGCCCCTGCCGTGCGAGACGAGGTGGTTACGTCTTGCATTTCGGGTAGCCGCCCTCCCGCGCGCGAGTAGGTCCTCCCGTGGCTTACGCGCGAGCACGTCTGGCAGCGTGAGGACGCGCGCGAAACTCACCAGCTTCGCGGCGGACTCACGCTTGTGAAAGGGGCATCACGTCGATCTCGCGGAGAACGGCGACAAAGCCGAAGCGACCCGTCGCGCGATTCATAGCGCTAGCCCGCACGAAGCGGGTCCACCGTGCCTACCGGTTCAGTTGGCTTCTGGACGGACCGTCGTAGCCAGCGGTGTGTAGCACGAACGTCTCGGTTGCGACGTCCGCTGTGGTGTCGATGCTGCTGAGGAACGCTCGGATCTTGCGACCGGTGATCGCTTCGACAGGATCGCAGAACTCCGTGATGTCGGCCTGCTGCATAAGCGTACGCAGGTTGCGCAGTCGCTCGTGCTCCCCGAGCGCTTCCATACGGTGCTCGGCCGCGGTCAGCGTCTGTTCGAGCGTTACGACGAGCACGTCGGGGCCCGCCCAGTACGCGCAGGTCTTCTTCGGCCCGCGGCCGAACTGCGCCTTGTAGACGCGCACCATCGCCTGGGAGATCTCGCGCAGGACGCTGTGGCGCGCCAACTCCTCGTCGTGTGCGGGCGGCTGCGCTATTGCCATGAGATGAACGCGGCGGTACTCGCGGTGAGCCGCTCGTTGCCGCCGGTGAGCGCGCTGTCGCGCGAGCGATGCACCGAGAGGACGTCCAGCATCCCGGCCAGCGCGAGCACTCGGTGCACGGCCCTACCGTCCTGACAGGCGATCGCGAGCCGGCGCTGCTGCGCGTCGAGTCGCTCGAAGGTCCTCAGCAGCAGGTGCACGCCGCTCGAGTCCATGAAGGTGACGTCTGAGAGGTCGATGACGACGTCGCCGTTGCCCTCCTGCAGCGTCGGGCGCAGCGTGTCGAAGAAGCGTGGCGCGGTGCTGAGATCGATCTCGCCATGCGCAGCGAAGAGCTCCACCGCGCGTATACGACGATGAGAGAGCGTCAGCAGCGGCTCTTGAAACGGCGCCAGAAGCTCCTGCAGGCGACGGCGCTCCTCTGGATCCCCAGCGTGCCCGTCGATCAGGCGTAGACGCTGTGGGTTGGAGGGCTGCGGAATGGGGTCCCTGCAGTGCTGATTCATAAGACCTCTGCGTTCGCTCGACATACGGACCACTACACCACGAATTGCAGAGCTAATGCTCGCATCTTGCAGACCATAGGTCAAATGTCCGCGGTTAGCTGGCGCAAACGTGCTGAGTTTGCTGCTCGCAGCGGTAGGACCTCGGCGAAAGGAGTGCGATAAGGTCGCGCCATGGCTGACGCTTCGGGCATCTACAGCATCGGTGCCGTCTGCCGGATGCTTGATCTCTCGCAGCCGGCGATCCGCAGCTGGGAGGAACGCTACGGCGTCGTCGTCGCCGAGCGCAGCGAGGGCGGCCGCAGGCTTTACACGCGCGAACAGGTCGCGCAGCTGCGCTTCATCAAGGAGCGCCTAGCGGAGGGACTGTCGGCCGCCGACGCGCACCGCCTGCTCGTCGAGAGCATGCAGGGCACCGACGCGGTCGTGGCGCCGCCTGCTGCTAATCCGGCTGCGAAGCTGTTGGTCTTGCTGGCCGAGAATGACCCCTTTGGCGCGCAGCTCAACGACTTCTTCTTGCGCACCGAGGGCTATGACGTCGAGGTGGCGCTGAGCGCCGACGAGGCCGAGCAGAAGTTCGCCACCGACGATCCCGCGCTGACGATCGTCGACCTGATGATCTCCGGCGGCATGGGACGTGACCTGTGCGGGCGCCTTAAGCAGCAGCGAGCGACCCCGCTGTTGTGTATCTCAACGCTGGATCTGCGCGAGCAAGCGCTGGCCGCCGGCGCCGACGCGTTTTTGAAGAAGCCGCTCGAGCCGCTGCAGCTCGTCTCCGCGATCAAAGACCTCCTTGGGCAAAGCGCGCTCGTTCGAACCAGCACGCCGCCTCCCCGATGACGGAGCGCTTGTCAAGCGGCAACCGGCACCTGGACACGATCCTCGGCGGCGGGCTGCCTCACAACGCGGTGAACATGATCATCGGCCTGCCCGGCAGCGGCAAGACGATCCTCGCGGAGCAGTACATGTTCCACAACGCCACGCCGCAGCGCCCGGGCCTGTACTTGTCAACGGTCTCTGAGCCCTTTGGCAAGCTCCTGCGCTACGGGCAAGACCTGGACTTCTTCGACGTCGGCATGGTCGGCGCGAGCGTCTTCTTCGACGAACTCGGCCAAGCCCTCAACGACGGCGGCCTTAAAGCCATCCTGGCTCGTCTGCGCGAGCTGCTCATGCAGCGCCGCCCGGGTCTGATCGCGATCGACAGCTTCAAAGCGCTGGCGGCCTACGCGCCCGACCCGCAGAGCTTCAGGCGCTTTCTGCACGAGCTTGCCGGAACGCTGACCGCGTTTCCCGCCACGAGCTTCTGGGTCGGGGAGTACGAGCAGCACGAGATCGGCACCGCACCCGAGTTCGCGGTCGCCGACGCGATCATCTCGCTGACCACTCGCCGCCAGAGCGAACGCGCCATCCGCCACCTCGAGATCCGCAAGCTGCGCGGCAGCGCCTTTATGACCGGCGAGCATGCCTACCGCATCGCCTCCGATGGCCTGCACGTCTACCCGCGCCTCGCCGAGGCTCTTCCCGGCATGCAGTACGAGCTGCACCCCGAGCGCATCTCATCCGGAATCCCCGCACTGGACCACATGCTCGCCGACGGCTACTGGCCCGGCGCCTCGACGCTCATCGCCGGACCCTCCGGCTCCGGTAAGACCCTCATGGGGCTGCATTTCATCTTCAACGGCGCCGCCGCCGGGGAGCCCGGCATCATCGCAAGCCTGCAGGAGAACCCCACACAACTGGAACGGATCGCCGGCGGCTACGGCTGGTCGCTGACATCAGACTCCGTCGAGCTGATGTACCGCTCACCCGTCGACCTCTACCTCGAGGAATGGTTCTATGACCTGCTCGACGCGATCGAGCGGACCGGCGCGCGGCGCATCCTCATCGACAGTCTGCAAGACCTGCGCCGCGCGGCCGCCGACGAACTGCGATTTCGCGAGTACCTCTACTCCCTGTTACAGCGTTGCAGCAACACACAGATCAGCCTCATGATGAGCCTCGAGACCCCCAGTCTGTTCGGCACCGCGAACATCTCAGAAGACGGAATCTCGCACCTGTCTGACAACGTCATCCTGCTGCAGTTCGTCCGCGCACAGGCGCGCCTACAGCGCGCCATCACCGTCATCAAAACCCGCGCGAGCAGTCACCAACCCGAGGTGCGCGAGTTCAAGATCTCCACTGCCGGCATCGTGCTCGGCGAGCCACTGCACAACCTCACGGACTAGTAGTGGTCCACTAGACGCTGAATGGGTAGCGACGACGGCCGCCAACCATGCGGCCTCGTCCGCTCAACGTTTGCCGCGCGTCAACGCACCGTGGTCGGCGCTTGGGACATCGGCTTCACCTGGATGGTGTCGGCAGCCCGGGGCACCGGATCCTTGCGCGCGCGCTGCAGTCGCGCGCTCGTCAGCGCCACCATCCGCCGGCATGCCGCAGCGTAGAAGCGCTCGCGCTGATGCGGACCGAAGACACGGAAGCCGAGGAGCACGAACGGGTTGCGTGTGCCACCGGCACGCCACACGCCGTGTGTTCGAAACTCGACATCGCCGCTGTCCAGCCACTTCCACAGCTCGTAGTTCATCTGTCCCATCTCGAAGTGGCCTCGCAGCGTGCGGTAGTTCCAGCCCCAGACCTGCACCTCGCTCCCGTCGACCGTCCGTTTCTCGTCGAACACGCCGCCGACTCGGACGCCAACGCGAAAGCGCAAAAACAAAAAGCGGACCACGAGCAGCATGTCGCGTCCCTCCAGCGGCACGTCGTGGTGATAGACCGCCCGGACCATCGCCGGATCGGCGAACTCGTAGTCGCACATCAGCTCGCGCGCGATCTCCCAGCTGCCGCCGGGCTCCGGCGGCCCTGGGGCCTCGCCCGGCAGAGCCTGACAGCGCGTTTCGTGGCGCCAGCCGGCCGCGGCGGTCAAGCGCTCGGGATGGACGGCGTCATAGTTGACGGTACGCGCGTGCAGGGCATCCAGCGCTGCGCGCGAACGCGGATCTCCGAGCAGCTCGTCGGCCTGTTCTGAGCCCATGCGCGTGGTCTTCCCGCTTGCGCACGGTCGACAATCACTGATCTTGCGATCGCTGCCGCGTTCACCGCCTCGCGTGGCCAATCCTCCTCGCGATGCCGCTGACCGACGTGCTGCAAGAGCCGCAGGTCGCGCCACGTGCCAGTTAGGCCCGGCACAACATGATGACCGACGAGCGCCAGCACGTCGAGCGACGACGCCCGGTCGTGAGGCCGTCGCCTGACGCTATCGGCGCAGGCCCCGCAGCCTGACGAGAACGCTGGGTCTGCTTCGAAAACCGAGGCGTAGCCTGGCTTTGGTGACCGGCTCGGTGAGGCTGTCTGCGCGCTGTATCGGCCGGCTGTCGCGGTGGACCCAGCCGATCTTCGCGACGCGGCTCATCACGCGCAAGGTCGTGTTGGGAGCGATCGCGTCCAGCAGCGCTGCAATCGCCATGAGGCCGCCGACGCTGCGTTCGGTTCGTGAGCTGCTGATGGCCCTGATCACTTCTCTTGCGACGTCTTGGGGAAGGTAGGCGCCGAACACCCGGGGCATAACGCGCGCGTCAGTCGTGCGTCCCCGCCGCCAGAACGGCGTATCCACAGGACCCGGGGCGATGAGCGCAACCTTGACCGGGCTGTCGAGTGCGTTCAGCTCGATTTGCAGCGTTCGGACGAACCCGCGGACGGCGTACTTGGCCGCGGTATAAGCGGCAAGCCATGGTGTCGGTAGACGCCCCGAGATCGAACCGACGACTACCAGCGCGCCGCCGCTACGTTGCAGGTGCGGAAGTGCGGTATGAACGGTGTTGATCATTCCGAGCAGGGTGATGTCGATCGTGCGTCGGTAGTCGTCGGGCGTCATGTCGACAAACGGTCCGTACGCTGCCGCACCTGCGTTGGCGATCACGACATCAAGGCCACCGAGCAACTCTGCAGCCGTATCGACTGCGATGCGTGTTGCGGCGACGTCGCTGACATCGGCCACAACAACCGCCGCCTCACCATCAAGCGACGCAGCTGCTTGGCGAAGCGCGTCTTCGCCCCGGGCAAGCAACGCGATGCTTGCTCCCCGCGCACGTAGTTCGTGCGCGCACGCCAATCCGATGCCACTCGAGCCGCCGGTGATCAACACGCCCTTCCCCGTCAGCGACCCGCGCTGCGTCATCACGTCAGACATCAGCGGGGTCTACCCGGTCGAGGCATCAGCCGCGCACCTGTCGCCTCGCCCCACTCGATGCATCATTCGGCTGCAACCGTAAGTGGCGTCTTCACGCTCGCGCTCTTCGCATTTGAGCCCCGCGGTTCGGGGTATGCCGCGCTGCCATGTCCGATCACACTTCACAGCAGACCGAGCGCCGGCCTGTGCGCTCGCAGGATCCGAGCCTCTCCAGGAGGGCTAACGATCTACTTACGCACGAGCTTCAGGAGGCGATTGGCGCCGAGGAGGTCATCGTCCCAAAAGACGTGCCGGATCGAAGCCATGAGCGGCACGGGACGCACTCGCCGCTGGTGACGACGCTGACGGCGAACAGGCCGCTGCTGATCGTCACGTTCCTCGTGGCGCTCGTTTTGGGTGGCGTGGTGGCGCTCGCCACCGAGCAGTACTGGGCGGTCGTTGTGGCGGCCGCGCTGCACGCCGTGGGGACGCTCGTCGTCGCCGCCGGAGCGATTGCGCTGACAACCACCACCGAGCATGTCGATCCGACGGTCGCGGCGCGACTGGAGGAGGAGGGGGTCGCAGATCCCGATCGTGTCCTGAGCGAGCTCGTCGAGGATTTCGCTGGGGCGCGCGACGCGCATGGGGTGGCGGAGGTCGTAACGACGGGCCACAACGAGCGCACGGTGACTGCAGAGCAGGATCAGGCACGGTCGTCGGTCGAGCAGCGAACCGCAATGACGCCGTCGAGCGCCAGCGCTCCCGTCAGCGGATCGAGCTCGGCGATCGAGGCGCTGGAGTGGTGGATCGTGGGCGCGCTGGCGGTGCTGAGCATCGTCGTCGCGGCGATCATCGGCGGCGAGATGTGGGCGCTGCCCGCGATAGTCCTGCCGCTCGGCGCGGGCTGGATCGCGCTTCAGTACTGGATGGCGCGCGGACGCGACAGCCGGGAGCGGCAAGCCGGTGACACGCGCAGTGTGCGGCGCCGACTTGTGTCGACAGCAGCGTTCGTCGTTGGCGGCGTCATCTGGTTCATGGTCGTCGTCGGCTGGATCGGCGGCCTGCTCTAGCCGTGGCGCCTCAAGCCACTTGCTACGGGCGGGTCACTCGCCGATGTCAGGCTGTCGTGGTCGTCGTAGGGGTATGGGGGGCGCCGTGTTTCGCGCGGCGATAATCGGAGCGGGCGTCTCGTTCGTGCTCGCGGCGTTCGTCCTGCTCGCCGCTGCGGCGGCGAGCTCGGCGGACGACGCCCGGGCAGATCCGGTCCCCGGGAGCTCCTTGCGCTTCGATGCAAGCGGGTCCGACGGCGGCGTCATCCCGACGCACTTCGTGGGCTTGAGCATCGAGTGGTCGCTGATCGAGCGCTACATGGGACCAAACGCGCGCCCGGCGTTCGCAAAGCTCCTGCGCAACCTTGGCTCGGGCGAGTTGCGGATCGGCGGCAGCTCGCAGGACCTCATGCCGTTCGACGCCAGCGCGCCGAACACCAATCGCGTCATCACACCCGAGGATCTGCTCGCCATCCGGGCAGCGCTGGACGCCGCCAACGTCCCCGCCTACGACGGCGCCGACAAGCGCCGCCACCTCCCGGGATGGGCGACGATCCTCGGCACAGCTATGGCGCCGCCCAACCAGGAGCGCCCCTGGGTCAGCCCGCGGCACGCGCGAGCCTTCGTCACCGAGGGCGTCCTCCCGGCGTTCGCCGATGGCGGTCAGCGCGAGATCGTGGGCATCGGGCTTGGAAACGAGCCCGACATCTCCTACGACGGCGACCTTGCGCGCTACCTCACTGACCTCGCGACCTACCGCGACGCGGACGTCACCGGGCCGCTGGCGATCGTTGCCCCCAGCACGAGTGAGCAAATTGCACCGTGGCAGGCGTTCGAGGCGCGGTCCGTCAATACGCGCTTCTTCTGGGACTGGCCCGCGATCCTCGACGTGATCGCGCCCGCGATGAGGGCGCGCCGGGGCCCGTTCGGTGCCCTGGCGACCGACCACTTCTACCCGGTGGCACGGGGCTGCGCCACCAACGACTACCGCTGCGCAACGATCGAGCGACTGCTCTCAGACGAACGCTTTGCGAACCTCGACCACCTCGTCTACACGCACGCCGCCCAGGCTGCGCAGCGGGGGCTGGCTTACCGCCTACAGGAGACGAACACTGCCGCGGGCCGGGGTGTTCCCGGCGTCAGCGACGTCGCGGCGAGCGCGACATGGGCGTTGGAGGCGATGTTCGAAGCTGCGTGCCCGCAGCCACCCAACGCACCGACCGCCAACGCCGGATGTCACACCGGCGCGATCGGCATCAACCTCCACAACGCCGAGGTCAACGAGTTCTTCGTGCCGGAGCAGGGCAACGCCTACTACAACCCGATTCTCTACGACCCGTCCCCGAGCGCGGGTTCCCCAAGCGCGGCGCCCACGTACTACGCACTGCTGCTGTTCGCGCGCTTCGCGCAGGGTACACGCGGGCTGCGGCCGGTCGCGCTGAGTGCGCACTCGACCGCGAACGCCCAGCCCAAGGCCTGGCGCGTTGAAGCGGACGGACAGCGGCGGCTGTTTCTCATCAATACTGCAGCTGATCCGCAGACGGTCGCTGTCACGGCGCCGCAGTCGCGCTACGAGCTTGACCGTATGACCCCGTATGACCCAACCGGCGCCGGGCGAACGCTGGATGCGCCACAGGTTCTGATCGACGGCCGGGCCGTCGCGGCCGACGGCAGCTGGCCGGGCTTCGCTTCGGTAACCGGCCGGATCGGCCGCGGAGAACTTCAAATCACGCTCGGCGCGGGTGAGGCGGCGGTCGTCTCCGTGCCAGATCCCGCCCGCTGAGGACGCCCTCTGCGCCCTCGGCACGTTGCTCTTCAGAGCTTCTGGCCCCGTGGCGTCTCCCAGACCGACGACGCTCGCGTCCCACGAGAGTCTGGCCAGGCGAGCTGCCTGACGGCAAGCTCAATCGGCGAACGGCAGACGATCTTCGAGGGCGACGAGTTGAAAGACGCGCTGTACGGCAGCAGGCCCGCGCAGTAGCACGAGGCGATCGGAGTCCGCGCGTGAGCGAGCGTCTGCTTGAACAATGAGGCGGATGCCGGTGGAGTCCACGAACGTCAGGCCGGAGAGGTCGACGATGATCGAGCTCACATCGGTTGCCTCGACGCGCTGGAGCTCGTCCTGCACGCGGTCGGCGGTCGCGAGGTCAAGCTCGCCGAACAGACAGATGGTATGAACGGAGTCTTCGCGTTCGGAGGTCATCGTGAGCTCGCCTAGCTCAAAGACCTGCTCAGCACGCGAAGGCTCGCATTGTTGCGGAACGGCATAGGTCATACGGGCCGCCTTCATGGCCTGCGAGTCCACGTCTCCATCGCACCTGCGACAGACGACGTCCCCGCCGAAGCTCACGTCAAAGCGCTCCGGTAAAGCGCGATGCCGCGACGCATGATACAGATCGTTCCGCACTTCGATGAACGGGAGCATTGCGTCGTCACTTGCGGACCCCACGTCCACCGTCTGGTCGCGCGGCGGTGCCGTCCTGTTACCCGAACCGCCGAGAAGGCAGTGTGTCTCGCCTCCCGGTCGGGTACGCGCATCAGTCGATGAGCTCCTGCTCGAGCCATATCCACGGGGGCGTAGTCCTTGGCCACCAGCGCTGACGCGGTCGATCGATCTCCGGAGGGGCCGAGCGACCTGGCAGGCGGTTCCTGGAGGGACACGCTCGTTCGCAGCGTGAAGGGCTTTCAGCGCGACGACCTGACCGACTGGGCGGCCGCCCTCACCTATTACGGGATCCTTGCGCTCTTCCCGGCGCTGCTGGTGCTGGTCTCCATCTTGGGCCTCGTCGGCTCGAGCGCGACCCAGCAGCTGCTTGAGAACATCTCCACGGTCACGCCCGGTCCGGCAAAGGAGATCCTCACCGGTGCGATCCAGAGCCTCCAAGCCGATCGGGGAGGCGCGGGCGCCGTGTTCGTCGTCGGCCTGCTCGGAGCGCTGTGGTCGGCCTCGGGCTACGTCGCGGCGTTCATGCGAGCATCGAACTCGATCTATGAGGTCCCGGAGGGCCGCCCGATCTGGAAGACCGTGCCGACCCGGCTGGTCATCACGCTCATCCTGGTGGTGCTGCTGGTCATCAGCGCCGTGATGGTCGTCTTCACGGGTGGTCTAGCCGACCAGGCGGGACAACTGCTCGGCGTCAGTGACTCGTTCTTGACGATCTGGGACATCGCGAAGTGGCCGGTGCTGCTGTTGCTCGTCAGCTTCATGCTCGCGATCTTGTACTACGGCGCCCCCAACGTCCGCCAGCCAGGTTTCAGGTGGGTCACTCCAGGCGGCCTGGTCGCTGTCACCGCGTGGCTGATCGCCTCAGCCGCGTTTGCCTTCTACGTCGCGAACTTCGGCTCCTACAACAAGACCTACGGCACCCTGGGCGGCATCATCGCCTTCCTGACGTGGTTGTGGATCACGAACATCGCGGTGCTCTTCGGTGCCGAGCTGAACGCCGAGCTCGAGCGAGGCCGGCAGATCGCGCAGGGACTGCACCCCGATCGCGAGCCGTACGTCGAGCCGCGCGACACGCGCAAGATGGACGACGAAGAGGCGGCGCGCTTTCACCAAGACGCAGAGGACAAGCCGGTACCACCACGCCGGCGTTGACCGGGATCGGCTCGCCGCCAAACGCGCGCGCCTGGTCGAGCACGTCCTGCTGAGCGAACTGATCTCCCGCCCGGCGTCCGCAGAGCAGCACGTCGGCGCCGCTCCCAACACAGGCGAAGACGAAGAGCGCCCGCGCTCGCAATCCAACGGCTGTGGCCGACCCCGATCGGGCTGCACCGCAACGGTGCGGCCGCGCAGCTCAACCCCGTGCTGGTCGACGTGTTCGCGGAGCTGCGGGCGGCGCAGCAGCGTCAGCAGGGCGAGAGCCCGGGGCCGTTTTACGCGGGTCATCATCTCGTTGAACGCCAGCCTCCACGCGTCCGGCGGCGATCAGATGCATGGCTACAACGCGCATTGACCCGCTGATCGCGAGGCTCAACGTCGCGCAGCCTTCCTCGCAACGGTCAGGATGACGCCAAGCCGTTGCGGTCGCAGGGCAGGCGGTGGTTGGCGTAGGTGCCGATGAAGTGCCGGAATGTCAGCGGCCGCACATCCAGGTTTGACGGCGCATCCCGTTTGCCCAAGCCGCAGCGCGGGGAGCGGATGTTGATACTTCCCGCCATGACCCCCCAGACCGACGAGCTCGCCATCAACTCCATCCGCGTCCTCTCGATGGACGCGATCCAGAAGGCCAACTCCGGCCACCCCGGCCTGCCGATGGCGATGGCGCCTCTTGCCTACGTGCTGTTCACGCGCGTCATGCGCCACGATCCGGCGGACCCTGAGTGGCCGGACCGCGACCGGTTCATCCTCAGCGCCGGCCACGGGTCGATGCTCCTGTACTCCGCGCTGCATCTGAGCGGCTATGACCTGTCGCTGGACGAGCTCAAGAACTTCCGCCAGTGGGGCTCTCTGACGCCAGGGCATCCGGAGCGCGACCGCGTGCACGTCACACCGGGCGTCGAGGTCACGACAGGCCCGCTCGGCCAGGGCTTCGCCAACGGCGTCGGCATGGCGATCGCCGAGCGCTACCTGCGCGAGCACTTCGGGGCCGAGGTCCAGGATCATCACACCTACGCGATCGTCTCCGACGGCGATCTCATGGAGGGCATCTCCGCCGAGGCCGCGTCGCTCGCCGGTCAGCTGGGCCTCGGGCGGCTCGTCTATCTCTACGACGACAACGACATCTCGCTCGACGGCCCGACGTCGCTGAGCTTCGACCGCGAGAACGTCGTACAGCGCTTCGAGTCCTACGGTTGGCACGTGCTCTCCGTGCACGACGCGAACGACACCGTCGCGCTGGAAGCCGCGATCCGCGACGCACAGAAGATCGAGGATCGCCCGTCGCTCATCCGCGTGAAGTCGATCATCGGCTATCCGTCGCCGAACAAGGCCGGGACGAGCAAGGTTCACGGCGCCGCGCTTGGCGAGGACGAGGTCGCGGCGACGAAGGAGGTCATGGGCTGGGATCCGTCCAAGCACTTCGATGTGCCCGATGAGGCATATGAGGCGTTTGACATGCGCGAGCGGGGCGCCGAGGCGCACGCGGAGTGGAACGAGCGCTTCCAGGCATGGCGCGACGCGAACCCCGAGCTCGCGGAGGAATGGGATCTCGCGTGGGAGGGACGCCCGCTACGCGGTTTCGCCGATGCCCTGCCCAAGGAGTGGGAGAAGGACAAGATCGCCACGCGCAGCGCCGGCCAGCTCATCATGAAGGCGTTCGAGCCGTTCACCCCGACGATGGTCGGCGGCGCGGCCGACCTCAGCGAGTCGACGAAGACCGAGTTCCCGGGATCCGGCCAGTTCACAGCCGAGCATGCGGGGCGCAACGTCTTCTTCGGTGTGCGCGAGCACGGCATGGGCGGCGCGGTCAACGGCATGGCCGCGCACGGTGGCATCCTGCGCCCGTACGGCTCGACCTTCTTGCAGTTCGCCGACTACATGCGCGGCGCGATACGCCTCTCGGCGCTCACCGGCCTGAAGGTCGCTTGGGTGTTCACGCACGACTCCGTCGGGCTGGGCGAGGACGGCCCGACGCACCAGCCCATCGAGCATTTTGCGGCGCTGCGCGCGATCCCCGGCCTCGTCTTCCTGCGCCCGGCCGACGCACACGAGACCGCCGAGGCGTGGCGCGTGATCATGGAGGATCTCGAGGGCCCGGCTGCGATGGCGCTCTCGCGTCAGGATCTGCCGGTGCTCGATCGCTCCGTCTACGGGCCGGCGTCTGGTCTTGCCCGCGGCGCGTACGTGCTCGCGGATGCCGACAAGGCGGAGGCGACGATCGTCGCGACCGGCAGCGAGGTCTGGGTCGCGCTCGCGGCCCGCGACGAGCTCGACGTGCCTGTGCGCATCGTTTCGATGCCCTCGTGGGAGCTCTTCGAGCAGCAGGACGACGACTACCAGGACTCCGTGTTCCCGATCGACATGCCAATCGTGTCCGTCGAAGCCGGCGTCCGCATGGGCTGGGAGCGCTACGCGGATTCGATCGTCTCGATCGATCGCTTCGGCGCGTCCGCGCCCGGGACGATGGTGCTCGAGAAGCTCGGCATGACGCCGGCGAACGTCGCTCAACACGTGCGCGACCTGCTCGCCTAGATTCGGCACCGCTGCGAGGGCGCCGGTCCACCAGTCGGTGGACACCGTCCACCGCACGTCCGTATGGTGCGCGGGATGTTGGCGAAAAGTGGCAAGCCGCCACTTGTCGAATTTCGTGACGTACGCAAGAGCTTTGGCGACAACGTCGTCCTGGATGGCATCGATCTTGCGATCGCGCCCGGAGAGGCAATCGTCATCGCCGGCCCGTCGGGCTCGGGCAAGTCGACGATGCTGCGCTGCATCAACGGGTTGGAGTCGATCGACTCCGGCAGCGTGCGCTTCATCGGCCAGCCGATCGAGTCGGCGGGCAAGGCGATCCAGCGCATCCGCGCGGAGATCGGCATGGTCTTTCAGCAGTTCAACCTGTTCGCGCACATGAGCGTGCTGGAGAACATCACGCTCGCGCCCATCAGGGTGAAGGGGGTGGATCGGGCCGACGCGGAGCAGCGGGCGCGCGAGCTGCTGCAGACGGTCGGGATCCCCGAGAAGGCGGATGCCGCTCCGGCCGACCTCTCCGGCGGTCAGCAGCAGCGTGTGGCGATCGCACGCGCATTGGCGATGGATCCGAAGCTCATGCTGTTCGACGAGCCGACGTCGGCGCTGGATCCGGAGATGATCCGCGAGGTGCTCGACGTGATGCGCGAGCTCGCGCGCGGCGGCATGACGATGGTCGTCGTGACCCACGAGATGGGCTTTGCGCGGGAGGTGTGCGACCGCGTCGTCTTCATCGACGGCGGGCGCATCGTCGAGGAGGGTCCGCCGGCCGAGTTCTTCGCGGCGGCCAAGAGCCCGCGTGCGCGCGAGTTCGTCGACAAGATCATCCATCACTGACGAGAGGAAAAGCAGATGAAGACGATGAGATGGCGCTGGCTCGCCGGACTCGTGGCGGCGCTTGCGCTCGGAGCGTGCGGCGAGGAGAAGAAGAGCGCGACGGCCACCACGACGACCGCCGCGCCCGCTGCGGCGGCGCGCGAGTTCGCAGCCGGCACGACGATGGCCAAGCTCCGCAACGAGAAGAAGATCACGATCGGCGTCAAGTTCGACGTGCCGCCGTTCGGCTTCAAGAATCCGAACAGCGGCAACGTCGAGGGCTTCGACATCGACGTCGCCAAGGCGATCGCCGACGAGCTCGGCGTCACACCGAAGTACATCGAGGCGCTGTCGGACAACCGCATCCAGTTCCTCAAGGACGGGACGGCCGACCTGATCCTGTCCACGATGACGATCACCGCCGAGCGCGACCAGGAGATCGACTTCTCCGAGCCGTACTTCGTCGCGAAGGGGCGGATCCTCGTCAAGGGCGACTCGGACATCAAGAGCGTCGCCGACCTGGACGGCAGGAAGGTCTGCACGGCGCTTGGTTCGACGTATGAGCAGACGCTGAAGAAGCAGGCTCCGAAGGCCAAGCTCACGCTCGTGGACTCCTACTCGGAGTGCCTCGAATCGATCCAGAACGGCTCAGTCGACGCCGTCTCGACCGACGACGTGATCCTGACCGGGATGATCATTCAAGACGACACGCTCAAGCTCGTCGGCGGTGAGCTGACGACCGAGCCCTATGGCGCCGGCATCAAGGAGGGCGACAAGGAGTTCAAGGCGTTCGTCGACGAGGTCATCGCGAAGTTCAAGTCCGACGGGCGCTGGGCCGCCTCCTACAACAAGTGGATCGGGCAGTACACCAAGGAGCAGCAGCAGCCTCCGACGATGACGCTCGAGGAGGCGCTCGACCTCAGCAAGTGAGCAAGCTGCTCGACCTCCTGACGGAGAATGCCGGCAACCTGGCGGGTGGCCTGTGGGTCACCTGCCGGCTCGTCGCGGGGGCGTTCGCGATCGCACTCGTCGTCGGCACGTTCGTCGCGGCATTGCGGATCGCTCCGTCGAAGTGGCTGCAGCGGCTCGGCGGCATCTACGTCGAGACGCTGCGCAACATCCCGCTGCTCGTGCTGCTGTTCATCTCCTTCGCGGGGCTGCGGCGCGCGGGCGTGCCGATCGGTCCCTGGACCGCCGGTATCGCGTCGCTGGGGCTCTACACCGCCGCGTACGTCGCAGAGGTGCTGCGCTCCGGCGTGTTCTCGGTGAGCAAGGGGCAGGTCGAGGCGTCCCTCTCGCTTGGCTTCAACTACGCACAGACCTTGCGCCGGATCGTCCTGCCGCAGGCGTTTCGCACGGTGATCGCGCCGCTGGGCTCGGTCACGATCGCGATGATCAAGAACTCGGCGATCGTCGGCGTCTCGCTGCTGGCGCTGCCCGACCTGCTCAAGGAGGTGCGGATCATCGGCGCGAGGACCTTCGAGACCAGCGAGGCCTTCTTCTGGGCGGCGACCGGCTACCTGCTGCTGACCGGCGCCGCGACCGTGGCCTTCCGGCTGCTCGAGCGCCGGTTCGCGATCCGCCGCTAGTCATGGGCTACCTCTTCGACCCCCACAACTGGGAATGGCTGGTCACCGGCAACAACGCCCGATTCCTATTCGAGGGCTTCCTCGTGAACGTGCAGATCGCGCTCATCGCGATGCTCTTCGCGCTCGTTGTTGGGCTCGCGCTCGCGCTCGCGCGCCTGGCGCGCAACCGCGCGCTGAGCATGGCGGCCGGCGTCTGGATCGACATCTGGCGCAACCTGCCGCTGATGTTCGTCATCCTCTACCTCGGGCTCGCGCTTCCGCAGCCGTGGCGCGATGCGTATGAGAGCGCCGCGCCCGGGTTCCTGCCCGAGGCCCTTCGGACGGGCCGGGTGTTTGCGGCGCTGCTCGCGCTCGTGCTCTACAACTCAGCCGTGCTGGCCGAGATCATGCGGGCCGGCATCCTGTCGTTGGACCGTGGTCAGAGCGAGGCGGCGGCCGCGCTCGGCATGAGCTACTGGCAGCGGATGCGCCTCGTGATCCTGCCGCAGGGCCTGCGGCGAATGCTCCCCGCCACCGTTTCGCAGCTCATCACGCTGAACAAGGACACGACGCTCGTGAGCATCATCGCGATCGAGGAGGTCATGCGCCACGGTCGCGTCGTCACCGGCGTGAACTTCTTCGGCGGCGTGCCGGCGCCCGTGCTGCAGGTGTTCCTCTTCATCGGGCTGATGTTCCTGGCCACGAACCTGGCGCTGTCGCGGCTGTCGCGGCGACTGGAGATCCGCGAGCGGCGTCGCATCGGAACGACGGTGAAGCCGATCAGCGGCGCCGAGGATCAGCTCGCGGTGGCGCGGGTGGACTAGTGGTCCACTGGCACGCCTCGTCTACTCCGCGAGCACGCCGAGCAGTCCGCGCGCCCGCGACGAAACGGTCACATGAATCGCCGCGGGCTCGCGAACCCACGCGATGAGGTCCAGCGATTGCAGCCGCCCGAGCATGAACTCGAGCGCGAGGGCCTGCGAGCGGGAGCGGTAGCTGCGCAGGATGTCGAACGCGAAGCCGGTCGTGTGCAGGGAGTAGTTGGGCGTCGCCTCACGGTTGCGGGCGAGCAGCAGGCGCTGGTAGCGCTGGTCGCGGACGGTGCTCGTCAGCACCAGCGGCGACTGGCCGGAGATGTTCTTCGTCCCGGCCGCGAGCACGACCAGCAGCGCCAGCGCCTCGGGCCTCAGCCCGCGATACAGCAGGCGCGACTGTCCCAGGCGGCCGCCGAGCTCGCCCATCTGCCGGTCGATCCGCACGCCGTGGCTTTTCAGAATCGGGCTCGGCAGAGCGACGACCTTGCGCGTGAGGTAGCCCTCTCGCAGATGCGCCGGACTCGCGAAGCGCTCGGTCTCGGTCCGCGGATGCAGGACCTCCTCGGCGGAGTTCTTCGCGTTCTGCAGCTGCGAGATCCGGTCCAGCTGCTGCGGGTCGGAGCGGTACAGGCGCATGATGTCGCGCGCGGCGAGAACGCGCCACAGGTACGTCGAGGAGTCGTCGCCGAGCGAGGCGAGCCTTTGCCACGCCTGCGCGTGGCGCAGCGGGGTGGAGTCGAAGTACAGCTGCGCGTAGGGAACGTCGTCCTCGCCGTACAGGCTCAGCGCGGTCTGCAGGTTGCCGATGCCCATGTGGTAGCTCACGACCGCGAGGTCCTCGCGCCCGAGCTCCTTGCGCGCGATCACCAGGTAGCGCGCCGACGCGGCCAGGGACTTGGCCGGATCGAAGCGCTCGTCCACCCGCGCGCGGCGCACCAGCAGCCGCTGCACCAGAGCGCCGTCCCCGCGGCGAAGCGCCCGCCGAAGCGAGCGGCCGATCCGGCGCGCCGCCGCTGGGTCGACGCGCATGCCGAGCAGGCTGCGACCGGTCGCGGCGAGGATCTGCGTCAGCCCGACAGCTCCCTCCAGCTGCGGGTCGGCGACCGCATCGGCTCGGCCGGCGCTCTCCAGCAGGACGATCGCCTCGAGCGTGTCGGAGTCGATTCCGGCGGGCGTTGCGGCGGCCTCGATCAGCGGGCGGTAACGCGCCGTTCGCTCAGCGCTCGCGCGCGCGCCGCCGGGGCTCTTGGCGTAGATCACGTGCGCGTCGCCGTGCATCGCGGCGTCCTCCAGCTCGCGCTGGCGCGACGGCGAATAGGAGAGCGGGTCGGCGCCGGAGTCGCCGCCGGATGCCGGCGACAGGTGGACGCGGCGTCCGGCCTCGCTCCCGAACAGGGCGACGACGGCGACAGCGGCCAGAACGACGACGACGAGCAGCGCCAGCGCGCGACGAACGAGAGACGACACCCCGTCTAGGCTTGCAAACCCAGCCGACGCTGCGCCGCGGCCCCGACCGGCTCGGCCCTTACGCTCAGCGGCGATGCGCATCCAGACCGCCGGCGATCCGCTCGCCCTCGACGACGACCTGCTGATCTCAGGCGACAACCTCGAGGCGATGAAGGCGCTCCCCGACGCGTGCTTCGACATGGCCTACCTCGACCCGCCGTTCAACACCGGCGTGGAGCGCCGCCGCGGCGCGCTCGGCTATGCGGACGCGTTCGAGGACTACGTCGCGTTCCTGGCGCCGCGCCTGCAGCGCACGCGCGAGCTGCTCGCCCCGCACGGCACGCTGTACCTGCATCTCGACTACCGCGAGGCGCACCGGGCGAAGCTCGCGCTCGACGAGCTCTTCGGGCCCGAATGCTTCCTCAACGAGCTGATCTGGATCTACGACTACGGCGGGAGACCCAAGCGCCGTTGGCCCGCCAAGCACGACACGATCCTCGTCTATGTCCGCGATCGCGCCCGCTACCACTTCGACGACGACGAGGTCGATCGGGAGCCATACATGGCGCCGGGGCTCGTCGGTCCGGAGAAGGCGGCTCGCGGAAAGCGTCCGAGCGATTGCTGGTGGCACACGATCGTGCCAACCAACTCGCGCGAGAAGACCGGCTACCCGACGCAGAAGCCGGAGGGCATCGTGCGACGGATGGTCGCGGCATCGTCGCGGCCCGGCGGCTGGTGCCTCGATCCGTTCGCCGGCTCGGGCACCCTCGGTGTCGTCTGCCGCGCAGCGGGCCGGCGATTCGTGCTCATCGACGTCAACCCGGCAGCCATCTCCGTGAGCGGCGCACGGCTCGGGTCAGTCCCACGCCTCGACCTCGACGTGGCGGGCGATCAGCCCGTCGCGTAGATGCGCGATGACGTGCTCGATGATGCGGTCGCCGTTGTCGAGCGTCACGATGCACGCGAACGCGATCCGCTCCTCGCCGATCACCTCGTCCGACAGCTCGATGGTCAGCGGCAGGCCCGCGACACGCGCCAGGAAGGCGCCGATCTGAGCGCGGCCGGACATGACGTTCGGGGCGCGCGGCGGATCTGTGTGGCCGTACTCGATCCACTCGGCATCGTCGGCGTAGTACCCCAGCCAGCGCGCAACGTCCTTGGCCTCGAAGGCGACACGGTACCCGTCGAAGTCGAAGCTGCTCATCGCTGCATCCCAGACTGGCACCGTAAAGGGATGAGCACGCAGATCGCGGTCCGGCTGCCCGAGGACATCGTCGACGGGGCGAGCTGTGGACCGGCAGTTCGGTTGAGCGCGCGGCACCGCGTCGAAGCCGCCTCGTCCTGCGCGAAGGCTAACCTCACCTGATCTATCGGCTCCTCTTCAGGCTGATCCTGCGGCACATCGACCCGGAGACAGCCCACACGCTCGCAACCGCCGCGCTCGGAATACCAACTCGGATCCGGGCGGTCCGGCGCGTCCTTCGCCGGCTCCTCGGACCGCGCGACCAGGCCCTGCGGGTCCAGGCGCTTGGCATGACGTTTCCAAGTCCGCTTGGTGTGGCAGCGGGAATGGACAAGGACGCAACCTGGTTCGAGGGTCTCGGCGTCATCGGCTTCGGCTTCGTCGAGATCGGAACCATCACCGCTCACGCACAGGACGGCAACGCGAGGCCCCGCATCGAGCGGTTCGTCGGCGATCGAGCCCTCCTCAACTGGATGGGGTTCCCGAACAAGGGGGCCGATGAGGTCGCCCGGCGGCTGAGGGCGCGCTCGGGCGAGACGATCGTCGGCATCAACATCGGCAAATCCAGGCGCACGCTGCTGGAGCACGCCGCCGAGGACTATCGCTACTCGGTGCGTCGCCTCGCCGCGCTGTCGGACTACCTCGTGTTGAACGTCA
>DASVPU010000383.1:0-1912 GCA_036389475.1 Solirubrobacteraceae bacterium | reverse complement strand
CGCATCGAGGGAGATCGGCTGTACGTCGTGGCGCCTATGACATGAAGGCGGGAGTCGCGGCTGTGCTCATCGCTGCGCGGGATGCCGCTCGCAGAGATACGCGCGCGTCAGGATCAGCCGCTTGCGCCGCGGAGGCCCGGGCGGCGCCCACGCCCGCGCCCGCCGTTACCCTCCAACCCCCGCGTCGGACACCGAAGGACCCTGATGCACAGCCGGCCGATCTCATTCGCATGCCTCGTGGCGCTCGCATTCGCCATCGCCTGCGCGACGCTCGCGTCACCCACCGCAGCGATCGTGCCGCCGAGCGACTGCGGCATGCTGACCGTGAAGGCCAAGCGCTACAACATCAAGGCCGATCAGCTGCGCTGCCGGACCGCTCGATCCTTCGCCTCACAGTACCTCTCAAAGCGTCACCGGCCCCGCGGCTACCGCTGCCGCGACTTCGGAAGCGAGACGAAGCTGAAGTTCCGCTGCGCACGCGGCATCCAGGTCTTCTTCGCCATCCGCCGTTGAACGCCGGCCGTGACCTGAAGCGCGCGCTGAAGGCGACGGCGGCGCTGTCCGCGGCCGCTGCGGTGCTGCCCACCGCAGCGCACGCGCATGGTCTGATCCAGCGCGCGAACCTGCCCCTTCCGGAGTGGCTGTTCGGCTATGCGGCCGCGGCGGTGCTGATCGTCTCCTTCGTCGCGCTCGCGATCCTGTGGCCGCAGCCGCGGCTGGAGCGCGACCAGTGGCGCCCGCTTCCCGGCGCCGCGGGACGGCTGCTGGCCAGCAAAATAATCGAGATCGCCGCCGGGGCACTCGGCGTGGCGCTGCTCGCGCTGGTGATCGTCGCCGGCTACGCCGGGTCGCAGAACGCGCTGAGCAACTTCGCGCCGACGTTCGTCTTCATCACCTTCTGGGTCGGCATGGCGTTCGCGAGCGCGCTGTTCGGAGACATCTTCCGCGCGCTGAGCCCGTGGCGTGCACTGGGTCGCGCGAGCGGGTGGCTCGTCCACCGGGGGCGCCGCAACATGAAGCCTGCGCGACGGCAGTACCCAGAGCGCCTCGGACGCTGGCCTGCGGCCGCCGGCCTATTCGCCTTCACGTGGATCGAGCTCGTGTCGGGATGGGGTGAGCAGCCGCGCATGCTGGCGATCGTGGTTGGCGGCTACACCGCGCTGACGCTCGCCGGCCAGGCCCTCTACGGCGTCGAGTGCTGGACGCTCCGCGCCGAGCCGTTCTCGGTCTACTTCAACGTCCTGTCCCGGATCTCTCCATTCGAGGCGCGTGACGGCGTCGTCGGAGTGCGTCCGCTGCTGGGGGGCCTGCCACGGCTGGACATCGTCCCCGGCACGATCGCGTTCGTGACGGTGATGATCGGGACCGTGACCTTCGACGGCCTGACCCAGGGCCGCTCGTGGGCCGAGGTCAACCGACAGCTGGACGACATGTTCGCCGCCACCGGTCTGGCGCTGCCGGCGGCTCACGAGGTCTCCGAGACCCTGGGCCTGCTGGCCTGCGTCGCGCTCGTGGCCGGCTTCTACGCGCTCGGCAGCCGCTACGCGCACCGCTTTGCGCCCGCGCTGTCAGCTGAGCGCCTACGTCGTGGCTTCGTGCACTCGCTCGTGCCGATCGCGCTCGTGTACGTCGCCGCGCACTACCTCACCTTCCTGCTCTTCGAGGGCCAGGGCATCGCCTACCTGCTCTCCGATCCGCTCGGACGCGGCTGGAACCTGTTCGGTACGGCGTCGGCTGCCGTCGACTACGGCCTCATCTCGCAGAACCAGGCCTGGTATGCGCAGGTGGCCTGCGTCGTCGCCGGGCACGTCGCGGCGCTGACGCTGGCCCACGATCGTGCCCTGGCGCTCTACGGGCAGGCGCGCGCGGCGGCGCGGTCGCAGTACGCCATGCTGGCGATCATGGTCGGCTT
>DASVPU010000382.1:0-11703 GCA_036389475.1 Solirubrobacteraceae bacterium | reverse complement strand
GGTGAAGCGCCCGGCGCCCGAGATGGACGTCACCTCGATCGCGTTGGTGGGGGTGTAGTGCGGCACCGGCTGGAAGCGCAGGCGCAGGCTCCCGACCTGCTCGCTTGCGGCCGGGTCGTACTCACGCATCTCGAAGGCGTTCTCCACGAGTTGCACCTGGCCGCCCGCGGCCGTGATGGTACGCATCACGTCCGCTCCGTCGGGCGGGAGCAGCAGATGCGGGCGAGCGGGATGACTTGTCCCCGGCCAGCGGTCGACCGGGACAGGCTGCTGGCGCGGCGCGAACGTCAGCGCGTTCGCGTACGGAATGAGGTCAAGGAAGTGATCGGCGTGCATGTGCGAGATGACGACGCCGTCGACGTCGACGTAGTCGCGCACCTCGCGCAGCCGCGACAGCACGCCGCTGCCGCAGTCCACCAGCAGGCATGTTTCAGCGTCCTCAACGAGATAGCCGCTGCATGCCCCGCCGGCATCCTGCCAGGAAGGGGACTTCCCGAGCACCGTGATCCTCACGGGCGGGACTCTATGCACGCCGCGGCCCTCCCGTGCGTGACACAGCTCACTGTTCGCGAAGGCGCTAACGCGCGTGCAACGAGGCCTGCTCCTGCGCGCTCGGGAACGCCCAAGCGGACTGCGTGCGGCGTTCCTGTCGGAAGCTGAAGCGCAGCTGCTGGGGCGGGCGCAAGCCCTCCGCGCTGTAGGGGCGAAAGGTCGTGCAGGGCTCGTCGAGCTCGAGCGCGCAGAGGAGGTTGCGACGGAAGAAGCAGTCCTCGCACGTCACCTTCTTGGTTGCTCGCGTCGTCGCCATGTGCCCCGTTCGTCCTCGTGGGATCGCCTGCGCTGCGGACGGCATGACACCAGGCGTCAGCGGCCCCGGCAAGGGCTCGATCGGGCGGTTTCCGCTCGTGACGGGTTTTTGAAATCTAGGCAGCCCGCAAATGGCGGACGAAACCGAAGTGCTCCCCATACAAGGTTGCGGGCATGCAAATTTCGCCCCCGCCTGCGGCGTGACTTGCCGCTCATTGGGACGAACTTCCTTTGAACCTGGCGCGCACGCGGTCAGTCGGCGAGGCTGCCGCGCCACCTGCGCGCTGACCTGTGCCCGTTTGCGGGCGAGCTCGAACGGCCACGATGCAAGGTCCGATGCGCATTCTCCTGACCGGCGCCAGCGGATCGATCGGCGCGACGCTCGCGCCGGCGCTCATACGCCAGGGCCACGAGCTGCGCGGCTTCGGCCGTGAACCGGCGCGGGTCACAGCCGACATCCCGGTGATCTGCGGCGATGCGGTCACGGGCGCCGGCCTGGACGAGGCGCTGCAGGACATCGACGTCGCGTACTTCCTCATTCACTCCATGGAGGGATCGGACCGCGCGGGCTTCGAAGCGCGCGAGCGGGCGTCAGCGCAGAACTTCGTCGCGGCGGCGCGGCGAGCGGGAGTGCGGCGCGTCGTCTACCTCGGCGGCATCGTGCCGCGCCGGCGAGCGCTCTCGCGCCACCTGCGCAGCCGCTTGGAGGTCGAGCAGATCCTGCTGGCGGGCCTGCCGGAGGCCGTCGCGCTGCGGGCTTCGATCGTCATCGGTGCCAGCTCGCGCTCGTTTCGCTTCATGGTTCACCTCGTCGAGCGCATGAAGCTGCTCGCATTGCCGGCGTGGCGCGAGAACCGGACGCAGCCGATTGACGCCCGCGACGTCCGCGCCTTTCTGCTCACGGCCGCGACCACGCCGCATGCCGCAGGCGGGCTGTCACTGGACATCGCGGGCCCCGACGTCCTGACGTATGGACGAATGATCGAGCGGATCGCGGACCTCATGCTCGTGCAGCGGCGCGCGCTGCGCTTCGGACGCAACGTCACCCCGATCGTCGCGCCGATCGCCGCCAGCGTCGCAGGTGAGGATCCGAGATTCATCGGTCCGCTGATGGAGAGCTTGGAGGGTGACCTCCTGCCGCGCGACGAGCGTGCTGCGCAGTTGCTGGGCGTGCGGTTGCACAGCTTCGACCGCGCGGTCGAGCGGGCACTGCGCGAGTGGGAGGCGGCCGAGTCGCTGGGGGCGAGGTAGGGTCCCGGCCCGCATGTCCCTCGTCGTCGCCAGCATCGACATCCGCGTCTCCATCCAGGCGGTGTGGGATTTCGTCATGGATCCCCAGCACATCCGGGAGTGGGTGACGATCCTCGAACGCGTCGACTACGCAGATCCACCTCCGATCCGTCCTCAATACCGGATGGATCAGACCCTTCGACTGCGAGGCGTTCCCTTCAAGGTTCGATGGCAGTTGAAGTACATGGAGCAACCGACCTACGCGCGCTGGGAAGGCGCCGGCCCCGCCGGCTCCACGGCGGTCATCGAGGACCGTCTCAGCACGCGCGACGGCAACACCCGCTTCGACTACCACAACGAGTTTCGCACGCCCCTAGGACCACTCGGAGCCGCCGCCTCGAAGGTGATCGTCGGAGGCATTCCGGAGAAGGAGGCCAACGCCTCGCTGCGCCGCCTCAAGGAGATTCTTGAAAGGCGCCATCCGGATCGCACGCCCGACCGACCGATCGGCTAGTCTTGTTGACGGTAATTGTCACTTGCCAGATACGGGGAGATGTACATGGCAGACTTCCTAGACGAGAAGCGAAACGAGATCGGCTCTCGGCTCACAGAGCTGAAGCCGCTGGTCGATGAGTACCAGCGGTTAGAAGCCGCGGCAGCAGCGCTGGACGGCCTACCGGCTCCCAGCCCGAACGGCCAGGCCCCCGCGCGGCGCGTTGCGCGCGCGAAGGCGGTTCCGACGACCAAGCGGCGTGCGTCCGCAGCGGGTAGCGGCCGCCGTGGCAGGCCGAAGGGGAGCGGCACCCGCGGTGCCGAGGCGCTGGCGCTTGTGCGGTCCAGCCCAGGGATCACGATCCCAGAGATCGCAGAGAAGATGGGAATCAAGCAGAACTACCTCTACCGGGTGCTCCCCGGCCTCGCCGACGATGGTCTGGTGACCAAGGACGGCCGCGGTTGGCATCCGAAGGAGGCCGCATAACGATCCCGGGGTCAGGTCCTGGTAGGAGCCTGACCCCGTGGATGTTCACGTTGGTCACACCAAGGCCAGCTCTTTGACCGCGGCGCGCTCGTCGGTCAGCTCCTTCACCGTCGCGTCGAGCTTGGCCTGAGCGAACTCGCCGACGTCGAGGCCCTGCACGATCTCGTAGCTGCCGTTGGCGCAGCGCACGGGAAAGCTCGAGATGATGTGCTCGTCCACGCCGTATGAGCCGTCGGAGCGGACAGCCATCGAGCGCAGGCCATCTGCGCCACCGACCCAGTCGCGTACGTGATCGATCGCGGCGTTCGCGGCCGACGCCGCCGACGAGGCGCCGCGCGCCTCGATGACCTCGGCGCCGCGCTTGCCCACGCGCGGGATGTACTCGTTCTCGTACCAGTCCATGTCGACCTGCTCGACGGCGGGCTCGCCGTTGACGGTCGCGTTGAACAGATCGGGGAACATCGAGGGTGAGTGGTTGCCCCACACGACGAGGTCGCTGACGGCGTCAACCCCGACGCCGAGATGCTGTGCAAGCAGCGCCACGGCTCGATTCTGATCAAGCCGCGTCATCGCGGTGATGCGTTCAGCCGGGATGTCCGGCGCGTTGGTGGCGAGGATGAGCGCGTTCGTGTTGGCGGGGTTGCCGACGACGAGCGCCTTGATGTCATCCGCCGCGGAGGCGTTCAGCGCCTCGCCCTGTGGCTTGAAGATCGCGCCATTGGCCTCCAGCAGGTCGGCGCGCTCCATTCCCTTGGTCCGAGGACGCGCGCCGACGAGCAGGGCGATGTTCGCACCGTCGAACGCCTGCGCCGGATCGTCATAGATATCGACCGAGGCGAGCAGCGGGAAGGCGCAGTCGGTGAGCTCCAACGCTGTGCCCTCGGCCGCCTTGACCGCCTGCGGGATCTCCAGCAGCTTCAGCGCCACCGGAGTGTCAGGTCCCAGCAACTGCCCGGAGGCGATCCGGAAGAGCAGTGCGTAACCGATCTGGCCTGCCGCGCCGGTCACGGCGACCTTCACAGGGGAACCGTTGGTCATTCGTTCATCTCCTCGATCACCGCGTCGGCGAACTCGCTGGTGCCGACTGCGCTGGGGTCGTCACGGGTGGGCTTGAGATCGTATGTGACCTTGTCGCCGCGGCGGATCACGGCGGCGATCGCGCTCTCCAGGCGGCGCGCCGCATCAAGCTCCTGCAGGTAGTCGAGCAGGTAGACGCCCGACAGCATGAGCGCCGTCGGGTTCATGCGGTTCTTGCCGGTGTACTTGGGTGCCGAGCCATGCGTCGCCTCGAAGACCGCCGCCTCGGTGCCGATGTTCGCGCCGCCGGCAAGGCCCAGTCCTCCGATCATCCCGGCGGCCAGGTCGCTGACGATGTCGCCGTACAGGTTGGGCAGCACGATGACGTCGTACTCCTCGGGTCGCGACACGAGCTGGTTGCAGAGGTTGTCGATTATCCGATCCTCGAACTCGATGTCCGGATACTCCTCGGCGACGCGACGGGCGACCTCGAGGAACAAGCCGTCGGAGAACTTCATGATGTTCGCCTTGTGGGCGGCCGTCACCTTGCGCAGGTCGTGAGCGACCGCGTACTCGAAGGCTCGCCGCACGATGCGCTCGGAGCCGAAGACGCTGATCGGCTTGATCGAGATGCCGGCGTCTTCGCGGACGCTCGCGCCGAGCTGCGCGAGGGTCGCGCGAAGCGTGGCGTTCTCCTCGGTCCCCTGCTCGAACTCGATGCCGGCGTACAGGTCCTCGGTGTTCTCGCGGACGATGACGATGTCGGTCTCGGGAAAGCGCGTGCGCACGCCCTCGTAGGCCTTGCACGGCCGGATGCACGCATAGAGGTCAAGCTCCTTGCGCAGCAGCACGTTGACGGAGCGAAATCCGGAGCCGACAGGCGTCGTGGTCGGGCCCTTGATGCCGACCCCTGTGCGCTTGAGTGAGGCAAGCGTCTCGTCCGGGAAGGGATTGCCGTGCTTCTCGAATTCGTCGATGCCTGCCTCACGTCGTTCCCAGTTAAACGGAACGCCGGTCGCCTCGAGCACACGGCGAGTGGCCTCCGCCAGTTCGGGTCCGGTTCCATCGCCGGGGATGAAGGTCACGTCGTACGCCATGTGCTCCTCTCGGGGTGTGGTGAGGCGAGCGGCGATCGTACCGGGCGTTATCGCGCCAACCGGTTCGCCCGATGGCGCTGGTGGTCCACCAGGCGCGCTCTTCATCCACTGTCATGTGCTCAGGCGTCCGGGTCTGAGCGGGCCGGCCTGCGACGATAGGGGTCGATGCTTGGAAGCGGCCCGTCGATTCAGCTCATGCGCCTGTTCGGAATCCGGATCGGCGCGAGCCCCAGCTGGTTCGTCGTCCTGTTCATCGTCATCTATCTCCTGTCGCAGCGCTTCCAGGGAACCGGCGGCTCCAGCGCGGCGAGCTACCTCGTGGCGGTGATCGCGGCCGCGCTGTTCTTCGGCTCGATCGTGCTGCACGAGCTCGGTCATGCACTGGCGGCGCGGCGGCTGGGGATCGGCGTGCGCGGCATCGACCTGTGGTTCTTCGGCGGTATCATGAAGATGGACCGCGACACCGACTCGCCGAGCAAAGAGTTCAAGGTCGCAGCCGCCGGTCCCGCCGTCACCGCCGTCATCTTCGCCGTCTGCATCGGAGCCCTGGCGGCGCTCGGGGTCACGCCGGGCGAAGCACTGGAAAGCAAGCAGCCCGTCGAGGCGCTGCTCGGCTTCGTGGCCTTCATGAACGGGCTCGTGTTCGTCTTCAACATGGTGCCCGCATTCCCGTTGGATGGAGGCCGCATCGCCCGCGCTGCGATCTGGGCGCTGACGGGCGATCGCAACAAGGCGACCCGTGCCGCCGGCCGCGTGGGCCAGGGCTTCGCGTACCTGATGATCGGCGTCGGCGTCTTCATCGCGGCGCGCAACCGCGGCTACCTGCTGGACGGCATCTACCTCGCGGTGCTCGGCTGGCTGCTCGGACAGGCCGCGCGCAGCAGCGTCGTCGCGACCGAGTTCACCGAGCGCATCGACGGCGTCACCGTCGCCGACATCATGGACGCCGAGGCGGTGTCGATGCCGGCGCGGACGACGATGTCGCAGGCGCAGAACGAGTTCTTCCTGCGCTACCGCTACGACTGGTTTCCGGTCGTGGACGAGTACGGCCGCTTTCTCGGGGTGGTGCGCGAGCAGAGCATCGACAGCGAGATCGCCGCCGGACGTCCCGCGCTTGCGGTCAGCGAGATCGTGGAGGCCGCCGACGCCGAGAGCTGGCGCGTGGCGTCGGACCGCGCGCTCGAGTCGCTGCTCGGCGACGAGCGGCTTCGATCCCGCGGAGCGCTGATGGCCGTCGACGGCGACGGCGTCCTGCGCGGCGTCGTGACGATCGATCAGGTGCGGCGGGCGCTGAGCCGCGCGCTGCCGCAGGGCTTGGCGTAGGTCGGGCGCGGCATCCGGTTGCGCTTCGCCAACGAATAGAGTCCTAGAGGTGCCAGCACACGACGTTCTCATCATCGGAGCCGGCCTCGCCGGACAGCGAGCCGCGCTCGCCGCCGCGGAGGCCGGCGCCGCCGTTGCGATCATGAGCAAGGTCCATCCCGTGCGTTCGCATTCGGTTGCGGCCGCCGGAGGCATCAACGCTGCGATCGCGATCGACGACGACTGGACCGAGCACGCCTACGACACGGTCAAGGGGTCGGACTTCCTCGGCGACCAGGACGCGATCGAGATCATGTGCAGCGAGGCGCCGGGTGAGGCGATGCACCTCGAGCACATCGGCGTCACGTTTCATCGCAACGAGAAGGGCGAGCTTGATCTGCGCGCCTTCGGCGGCGCCTCGAAGAAGCGCACGGCGTACGTCGCCGACATCACCGGCCAGGCGATCCTGCACGTGCTCTACGAGCAGCTCATGCGCTTCCACGAGGCCGTCGAGCGCTACGAGGAATGGTTCGCGACCTCGCTCATCCTCGACGAGAACGGCCACTGCGCGGGGGCTGTCGCCCGCGACATCCGCTCGGGCGCGATGGAGATCTTCGACGCGAAGTCCGTGATCCTGGCCTCGGGCGGCAACGGCCAGTGCTACAAGCCGACGACCAACGCGCTCATCTGCACCGGCGACGGCATCGCGCAGGCCTACCAGATCGGGTGCCCGCTGATGGACATGGAGATGGTCCAGTACCACCCCACCACGCTTGCCGAGAACGGCTTTCTCATCACCGAGGGGGCGCGCGGCGAGGGCGCGCATCTGCTCAACTCCGAAGGCCGGCGCTTCATGGAGGACTACGCGCCCAACAAGATGGAGCTCGCCTCTCGCGACGTCGTCTCGCGCGCCGAGCAGACGGAGATCAACGAAGGTCGCGGCGTCGGAGCCGACGGCCAGGGCATCTACCTCGACATCACCGTCGTGCCGAAGAAGCGCGTGCACGAGGCGCTGCGCGAGATCGTCAACATCGGCCGCGACTTCGCCGGCACCGACATCACCCGCGAGCCGATCATGATCCGCCCCGGCCAGCACTACATCATGGGCGGCGTGAAGACCGACTCCAACGGCAAGACGCCGATCACGGGGTTGTATGCCGCGGGCGAGGTCGCCTGCGTCTCCGTCCACGGCGGCAACCGTCTCGGCGCCAACTCGCTGCTGGACACGCTCATCTTCGGCCGCCGCTCAGGCGAGCACGCGGCCGCGCGAGGCAGGGAGATGGCGATGCCCAAGGCGTCGCACGCGCGCATTGGCGACGACGTCGCGATAATCGATCAGATCATCGGGCGCGAGCACAGCGGCCGGCGGATCTCCGAGATCAAGGAGGAGCTCGGCACGATGATGAACGAGTACGTCGCCGTCTACCGCGACGAGGAGGGGCTGACGAAGGCTCACGAGATCGTCCAGCGGCTCAAGGACGAGGCAGCGAGCGCGTACATCGACGATCACGGCACCGTCTTCAACCAGGACGTGCTCGGAGCGATCGAGCTCGGATACATGCTCGATTGTGCGGAGACGACGATCGTGTCGGCGATCGACCGCAAGGAATCGCGCGGAGCGCAGTTTCGCCTCGACTACCCCGAGCGCAAGGACGACGAGTGGCTCAAGCACATCAACGTCACGCGCGGCCCCGACGGCGAGCCGCAGATCTCCTACTCGCCGGTGACCATCACGCGGTGGCAGCCCGAGGTAAGGAAGTACTGACATGGCCGAGTTCACCCTGAGACTGCGCCGCTACGATCCCGAGTCAGGAGACGCTCCGTACTGGGAGGAGCACACGGTCGAGCTGGAGCCGCACCGATCGGTGCTCGAAGCGATCCTCCAGGCGAAGGCACGCTTCGACGGCTCGATCGGCATCCGCTGCTCCTGCCGAGCGGCGATCTGCGGCTCCTGCGGCGTGCGCATCAACGGCCAGCCCGACCTTGCCTGCCACACCCACCTCGACAAGGCCGCCAAGCACGCCGAGGACGGCGTCATCGTCGTCGAGCCGATGGGCAACATGCCGGTCATCAAGGACCTGATCGTCGACATGGAGGCGGTCCACTGGAAGAAGATCCGCCGCGACACGCCGTGGCTGATCGCCAAGCAGCCCGTGCCCAAGCGCGAGTACATCGTGCCGCGCGAGACGATGGTCGACGTCACCCAGTCGATGGCCTGCATCCAGTGCGGCGCCTGCGTGTCGGACTGCCTGGCGATGGAGGTCGACCCCGGGTTCATCGGCCCGGCCGCGCTCGCCAAGGCCTACCGCTTCGTCGGCGATCCGCGCGACGACCAGCATTACGAGCGCCTGAAGGATCTTGCAGAGGATCCGCACGGCATCTACGACTGCACGCACTGCTTTATGTGCATCGACGCCTGCCCTAAGGGGGTTGCGCCGATGAGCCAGATCATGCGCCTGCGCCGCCGCGCGATCCACGATCACGCCATCGTGGACCGCAACAACGGTGAGCGCCACGAGGCGGCGTTCACCTCCCTCGTGCGCCAGTATGGCCTGCTCAACGAGGCCGAGCTCGTGCCGCGTTCCCACGCCGGCAACTCGCCGCTGGCGAAGTTCAAGCCGGCGGCGCAGAAGGAGCTCGTCGACTCGCTGCCCGCGATCGCCAAGGCGCTCCTGCGTCGCAAGGTGACTCCGCTCGCGATCCTCAAGCCACACAAGCTGCCAAAGCAGGATCTCGCCGCCGTCAAGCGCCTCTATAAGGAGCTTGACGACACGGACGAGCGCAACGAGTTCAACATCTACATCTCCGGCCGGGACGAGGACAACCAGTGAGAGTTGCCTACTGGCCGGGCTGCGTGTCGCGCGGCTTCACTCCCGAGTTGCACGGGTCGATGGCGCGGATCGCCCCGCTGCTGGACATCGAGCTCGTCGCGCTGGACCGTGCCTCGTGCTGCGGCGCGGGCGTGATCGCCGAGCACAACCCCGAGCTCGCCGATGCGCTCAATGCGCGCACCTTCGCCCTCGCTCAGCAGGCCGAGGGCACGGCGCTGATGATGAACATCTGCTCGACCTGCCAAGGGGCGCAGAGCGAGTGCCAGGAACGACTGGACGCCAGCGCCGAATACCGCGAGCGGATCAACGAGAGCCTGGCTCAGGAGGGTTTGACCTACGAGAAGGGCCTGGCAAACAAGAACTTCCTCTGGCTGCTCGTCGAGGAGCTGGGGCTGGACGAGCTGCGCAACCGCGTCCAGCGGCCGCTGACCGACCTGCGCGTCGGCCCCTTCTACGGCTGCTACATCGTGCGCCCGACAGACCGGCTCGGGATCGACGACGACCATCCGCGCGACGGGTACCTCACCCAGGTCATCGAAACCCTCGGCGGCACGGTCACCGACTACGCCGGCTCGCACAAGTGCTGCGGCTTTCCGATCATCACGATGAACAAGGAGGCGTCGCTGAAGCAGGCCGGACGCCACCTCGGCGATGCCGTCGACGCCGGCGCCGACTGCCTCGTGACCCCGTGCCCCCTGTGTCATCTCAACCTCGATCTCAACCAGCCGCTCGCCGAGCGCACGGTGGGTCGCGAGCTGAACATGCCGGTGCTGCACCTCCCCCAGCTCGTCGGGCTTGCGCTGGGCGTGTCGCCGCAGGAACTGGGCATGCAGCGCCACGTCGTCAAGCCGGCTTCGGTGATCGACTGGACGACGTCGGTCGTCGGCGAAGTCGGTGCGGGCATCGCTGGCGGGTAAGCGCGAGACCGTCAAGCGGCTCGCAATCGAGGTGCGCCGGCGTCTGGAACCGCTCGAGCGCGCCGTTCCGATCAGTCTGCCGGGCGGACCGCCGGACCGTGCCGGGCGCGCCGCAGACGCCGCACTGAACGCTGGATCTGGCGCTTCGGACCGGGATCCCGCCGCGCGTATCGACGCCGCGCGCGAGCGCCTGCGCGCGGCGATCCAGCCCCCCGACGAGCGCGGCGAGGACCGCTAGTAGCTGAACCCACAACGACAGAAGGGCCTGCATGCAGGCCCTTCTTCCACCGTACCCCATGTTCGCTCCCGCGAAGGTTGCGGCCCCGAGTCCCATCCCGTGGCCAACCTCCCCCGACCGCAGATCCCACTCCTCAGCCGGCTCTCATCACGCTCAGCATGGTGGCGGATCCCCGGCCGCCAGTCGTCCCCCCGCAGGGGTGATCTTCGGGGGAGAGCGACTCACCCTCTGGCGCCGGAGTGCCGATAACGGTGCACATGGATTCCCGCCATCCGGTCACTGTGCTGCTCGGTCGTTTTGAGGATCTCATCACTGCCGGACTGAAGAGCCTGATCGGGGCCGATCCGAGCCTGCGCATCGTGGCCTGCGACGTAGACGTTGACGATCTCGACCGCGCCATCGCCGAGTCCGAGCCGAAGGTCACGATCGTGAACCTCGTCGCCCTCAACACTCCTGGTGAAATTCGCCGCCTGCATGGCGCCCACCCCGGCACGCGCATCATCGTGCTCACCGACCGTCCGTCTCCCGGCGAGTGCAGCCAACTGCTCGCGCTCGGCGCGACGGCCTGCCTGGGCAAGGAAGTCGAGGGTCGCGACGTGCTCAACGCGATCCACCTCGCCTCGCGCGGACTGCACGTGCTGCCGTACGCCACGCCGACGAACGAGGGCGCAGTTATCGTGCCCGACGTCCTCACCCCGCGCGAAGCGGACGTTCTCGACCAGCTTCAACTCGGGCGCTCGAATGGTGAGATCGCGGCCGCGCTGTCGGTCAGCGTCGAAACCGTGCGCACCCACGCCCGCAGCGTCTTTCGCAAGCTCGGCGTACGCAGCAGGCGCGAGCTGTCGAGCCCGCGGCGTTAGACAAATCAAATTCGTGACGGTATGGCTGGGGGCGCAGGCCGCTGAGCGACCTGCGCCCCCCAGCGTCAGCCCGTGAACTGCGGCTTGGCGCGCGAGCAGCGGGAGAACACGACCCGCATCGTCTTCGGCTTCGTCCCGGTCGAGCTGACGTACGTGATCCTCGCCAGCACCCGGTGCACTCCGCGCTTGAGCTTGGCCGGCCTGATCAGCACGCTGAACTTGTCGCCGCGGTTCTTGGCCGTCAACTTGGCGATCTGCCTGCCGTCGAGCGTGAAAACGACCCGACTGACGCCTGAGCCACCGACGTTCACACGAAACGGCGTGCCAGCGCAGCCGGTGTGCCCACCGCTGCTGATGCTCGCCTCGCCCCTCCGGGGCACTGGCGGCGTCGGCGCCTCCTTCGCGACCGGCGCCGGTAGTGGCGG
>DASVPU010000381.1:0-5223 GCA_036389475.1 Solirubrobacteraceae bacterium | reverse complement strand
ACGTTGTAAGCGACCGAAAGCCGGGATGGGGATGAAGATCGCGTCGTACAACGTTGAGAACCTCTTCGAGCGTTCGGCGGCCCTGGCGAACGTCTCGGTGCCCAGCAGCGCGCCGCGATCGTCCAGTGCCGCGGCTTGGTGTGTGTCTGTGTGCGCGTCGACTCCGCCGATGACAACCGTCTCGGTGTGCATGCTGTCCATGTCGTCCCTTCGTTCCCGGATGGGCGGCCCGGTCGGGAAGGGCGGACACAACAGTGACGAGGCACTTGTCGCAAGCAGGTTCCTATCAGGTCACGCACCGCCCGACCCGACCGCCCTTCGATGAGCAGTCAGAGGCGAGCTGCCCGGGCCGACAGGTCCCAGCAACGACACCCGAAGGGTCAGTTTGACAGCAGGTCAGACCCCAGCAACGCGCCCGACGAGATCTTCACTGTTCGGCAGATCGTGACCGCCAAGCAACGTGTCGTCCTGGGCGCCCTGCGCGATGCTCAGCACGAGCACGACGGCCAGGCTGTCAGCGCCCGTCAGATCGCGGCGGTGTGTCCCGCGCCGTGGCAGGGGCGCTCGGACCTCGTGACCCAGGCGCTCGTGCTGCTTGAGCGCTACGGCCTCGTGCTCGTGGCGGCCGGTTCGACGCGGGCGTGGAAGATCACCGCCGCCGGCCGGCTGATGCTGGCACCACGCCGCGGCCCGGCGCGCGAGCGGCCGGTCATCGGGCGGCGGCTCATGACCGCGCTGATCACCGGGCTTGACCGGCCACGGCCGCGGTCAGTTGTTGAGCTGTTGCTTGAGGGCGGCGGCTGCGGAGAACTTTGCGGCGCGGCTGGAGGCGATCTGGATCGTCTCGCCGGTCGCGGGGTTGCGCCCTCCGCGCGCTGCGCGCTGGCTGACGGTGAACTTGCCAAAGCCGGCGATCGCGACGTCGCGCCCAGCGGCGAGCTCGCCGGCGATCGCGTCAAACGCGGCGTCGACGGCGCGCTTGGCCTGCTCACCGCTCAAGCCGCTCGCGGCGGCGACCTGCTTGGCAAGCTCGTGCTTGGTCATGCTCTGGTGCCGGGTGCTTGTGCTCATAGCGCGGCACGCTAGCCCGTACGCCGGACGCCGCAGCCAACGACGGCCCGCCACTTCAGAGAAGTCACGTTCTCTGAAGTAACCTGTCTGGATCGCTTCAGAGAACACGAACCGGGACCGCCGCAGCGCCCCGGATCCGCTTCAGAGAACACGAGCTCGGCGCCGGCGCGACGCCGCGGCCGCGCCGCAGTCGGCCTGTCAGACCCGTTCGCGCCGGTCCTCGACGAGTCACCGCGGCGCTGCGGTCTGAGCAGACGCGACGCACGTACGCCTCGAAAATCCGCCAGTACCTCGCGTGGCTCGCCGACGACGTCCAGCCCGCGTTCGACGAGATCTGTGAGCAACGCGACGGTGATCGTCTTGTTCTCCGTCGAGCCGTCCGACAACCCCAGCGGCACCTTCACGCTGTCAGTCGTGACGCCTAGCGCGACGACGCAGCAGCGGGCCTTCAGATCGATCCCGTCGAGCATCAACGCCGCCAACCGCAGGTCCGCGAGACTGCGCGACATCAGCGCCGTCAGGCGCTCACGCTGCCAGCGCGCGAGCTGACGGTCATAGACATCGCACCACTCCAGGCTCCCGCCGTTGACGCGCTTCCAACAGCGTCACGTAGTGCTCGCGGCCGTCGCGCAGACCTTCGTCGCTCAACGACGCGATCATCGCGAGCATGCTGATCGGCTGCCAGGCAGGCTCACCAGGACCCATCACACGGCCGAGGCTACCTTTCCGCGCTACGCCCGATCACGCGCAGCCTGCAATTTGCGACCAACGGCGCCAAGCGGGCGCTAGTAGCCGTTTCAGGCGTATGTTGGTTGTACCCCTGCTATCCCCGCCCTCAATGAGGACCTGAATCACCGTGGACAATCATGTGATCTTCGACATCGCGCGCGAGAACCACTCGATGTCCGACATCGACCGCCTCGTCAACCTCTACTGGGCTCTGTCGAGCGTGCTCGTCGCCGCAGTACCCGGGGAGGTGGTGGAGATCGGTTGCAACCGAGGGCAAACTAGCGTTTTCTTGCGCATGGTGATGGATCGCTTCGACGCGGAGCGCGAACTGCACGTGTTCGATTCCTTTGAGGGCCTGCCCGCCCCGGGGCCCGAAGACCGGCGGAACGGCAGTTGCCTCTTGATGGAGGGCCTGTGCAGAGCAGCGCCCACGGATGTTCTGGAGAGCTTCGCGCGCTGGGATCTCTCGCCGCCCGTCATACACGGCGGCTGGTTCTCGGACACGTTGGAGCGCCGGCTCCCTCACGCCGTCGCATTCGCCTATCTCGACGCCGACTTTTACGAATCAACTCGCACAAGCCTCGAGTGCGTATATCCCCGCATGGCGCCGGGCGCCATCGTCGTTCTCGACGATTACGCCGATCCCGCCCGCAATCCGAGGGCATGGGACGGTCTGCCCGGCCCCAAGCACGCGTGCGACGACTTCTTCGCCGACAAGCCCGAGCGCGTCTCGGTGTTGGTCGGGACCGGCACTCTCGCCTTCGGGTATTTCCGCAAGGCCACACCCTTGCAGCACTGAGGCTCCAAGCGGTGCTCGGGTGGCGAGCAGCGGCCGGGCGGGGGGTCGAAGTGGCGGTCGCGACGGCAGCGAGATCGGTCTGCAGACCAGCGAGCCTGAGAGCCGAGGCCGAGCAGAACGAACAGCGCGAACATCCGGGCACGGTAACCGGCGGTGTCGGGCGTGTCTGCGTGCTCGACCTGGATATCGAGCGTTCCGCTGACACCATGTTCGACCGCCGACTTGACGCCTGCCGAGCACGCCGCTAGTGTCACATCGTCTCGGGACGTCGGCGTCACTGTTGGCCGAAATGGACCTGACTGAACCGTCGTTCTGGGACGCGGGGTCGCTTACAGCTAGAGGAGGTAAGGGAATGGCTGATCTTCTGCCGGTGCTGACGAAGTTGCGCGACGACCCAGACCTAGTCCAGCGATTCACCGAGGATCCCGAGGGCGTTATTCAGGAGCTGGGCGTCGATCCGTCCGAGGTCACCATCGCGAGGCTCCCCGGTGGCAACTCACCATACGAGAACTTCAAGCAGGTCGTCGACAAGCTGGAGACGGCGGAGCCAGTTCAAAGGCGCACGATCTGCGGCAGCGTCGGGTACATCGCCTGCGGCAGCATCGGCGGCTGAGCCGCGGGTCGAGCGCAGAACAGGCACGCCGGCCGGGTCGCAATGTTCACACGGGCGAGTTGCTGACCCCCTCCAAGGCGGCGCCCACTCCCTTACCGGCGCGGCAGCGACCCTCACGAGGCGCAGTCGCACGCTGGTCGTAAACCGACAAGCCATAGTGTGAGACAGGTAACATGCTGACCACAGACCCCGAGGTTCTCGTCGCGCCTGAGCGCATCGAGGCGATCGCAACACAGCTGGCGCACACCGCGACCGGCTCATTGTTCCTCGAGCAGCTCGCGGGCGTCCACAAGGTCGCGCCCTCGGAGAAGATGGACGCCGCGCGCGCAGCCGTCGACAGGATCAAACAGGAGGTCGCGTTCCCCCGCGGCTTCCGCCTTACGACACGGCAGTTCGAGAGCCCCGACGAGGCTCCGCCGCCGTCTGTCGAGATCCGCGACGGCGTGCTCACGATCGTGTACGAGGGCGGAGTCATCGTCGTCACCGAAACCTCACACGCTCCCCAACCCCGAGAGGGCGATGCCGGGCACGTCCGAGCAGTCATCAAGGAGGGGGTCGAGGAGATCGGCCGGTTCGTCGCCCAGACGCCGTTCAAGGCCCTACTTGGTGAGCTCTACGAGTTGCCTGCCGATCAGCGCGCCGGGTTCGTCGAAGAGGTGGTGCTCGATCCTCGAGCACGAGCCGGACGGGGGCTCGATGAGACTCCGCCGGGTCTCGTGCTCCAACGGTCAGAGTTTGCGGACGGCCGGCCGACGCTATTCTGCGTCTCGAAGGTCCTTCCGCTCGCCTACCCATGGCACAAGGTGACGATCACCTTCGACAACGACGACGACCCGGCTGCGATAGCCGACATGTGAAAAAGATGGGTACGGGGTATCCCGTGACGCGGCCGGACATCGCCACCATTGGCGGCTGAGGTGCCGCGCCGCGCGCCGCGGCCGGCCGTTGACGACCGTTCGCGACCGACGTCCGATCGACAGGCGGTGAGCGGCGATGCGCTTCCTCCTCGTCGCCCCAGTAGCTGAGGCAAGCGGGGAAACCCTAGCCGCCGTCGCCGCATCAGGCGACCTACTCGAGCACGGCCACGATGTCGCGTGGCTGGTTTCTGCGCTCGCCGAGCGGCGGGTGCCCGAGGTGCTACGCGGCTCGGGCACCCACACGCTCACCGGCAATCGCGACGCCAACGTCGCGGCATGGCAGAACCTCGTCGGCGGCTTTTGCCCCGACGTGGTCGTCTTCGCGGACTATCCGCTGATGTTTCTCTCAGCCACGACATGTCCGCTGTGGACGCGAGAAGAGGAGGACAAGTTCATCGGCCGGTGGTCGACCGGCGCGCGCCTGTTCACCTTCGACCATCTTGGGCTCTCGCAACTCACCGAGTCAGTCAAGCTTGGGCCGCTGCCTTGGTCGGAGTCGATGACCCGGGCGCCCTTGCCGCGCGGCATGCAGGTTCTCCTGCCGTGCCCGCTGCACGAACCGCGCGGCATCGCGGACAGCCGCGTCGGCATCGCGTGCAAGGGGCCTTCGGCCGCCCCATTACTGCCCCACGGCGAGCGAGTTTCCATCAGGGCACGCTACGGGCACACCGCGGACCGCGTCATCCTGCACGCAGTGCCGGGATGGGCATGCAAGCTGGCTCGCGCGTTCGGGGGCGACTACTACGCCGAGCTCGGCCGATTACTCGTCGACGCCCTGCCGGATTCGTCCACGCTGATCTCCATCAACGATGGCTCGTTGCTCGCGCCCTCCCATCGCTCTGGCGTCGACGTGGTGAATCTCACGCCTGTGGGAGCGGACGCGTTCGACGTGCTGATGCGCAGCGCGGACCTGTTTATCACCGAAAATCCGATCGCGAGCTCCCTCGGCCGTGCGATCTCAAGCGAGATCCCAGCATGCGTGTGTTACGTGTGGGCGGACGGCGGGCCGCGCGGCGGGTGGGCCGCCGGGGCAGCGACGGCCGATCAACCGCCGGCGGGCGGCGCCCATTACGACCTCTTTCCTATCTTCCCGA
>DASVPU010000380.1:0-16679 GCA_036389475.1 Solirubrobacteraceae bacterium | reverse complement strand
CGAGCACCGAGCCTGCGGGCGCCCGCCATGGATGAGCGGGCGCCTGCGCGGTTGCGGATCGGGGGGCACCGGGGTTAGCGCGCCCCGTTCGTGGATATATTCGAGATGTGGCAACGGGTTCCGCAACGGACGGCGATCGCGCCGCGCTGGAGGCCTACGGGCCGGTCGGGCGGTCGGAGTGGATGGACATCGACTGGAGCGAGCACCTGCGCTGGGTGCGCGTCCAGGATCGCTGGATGAACGTGCTCGACTACGGCTCCGGCGAGGGCGAGCCGATCATCTTCATCCACGGCCTGTCGGGCTGCTGGCAGAACTGGCTGGAGAACATCCCCTACTTCGCGCACGGCCACCGCGTCATCGCAGTTGATCTGCCCGGCTTCGGGCAGTCTGAGATGCCCGGAGAGCCGATCTCGATCAGCGGCTATGCGGCGACGATCGAGGCGCTCATGCAGGAGCTCGGGATCGACACCGCCCAGATCATCGGCAACTCGATGGGAGGGTTCGTCGGGGCTGAGCTCGCGATCGGCGCCCCGGCGCGCGTCGAGCGCCTCGTGCTCGTCGCGGCCGCCGGCCTGAGCACCGCTCAGATCCGCACCGAGCGCACCAAGGGCCTGCGCCACCGCGCCGAGAACATCGTGTTCTTCAACCTCGGCTGGCTGGCGTCGCGCTCGACGATGGTCACGCGCCGGCGGCGCCTGCGCAGCGCGCTGCTGCTGCTCGTCGCCGCCCAGCCAGACAAGCTGCCGCCGGCGCTGACGATCGAGCAGGTCGCCGGCTCGGGCAAGCCCGGCTTCTCCGATGCGCTCGACGCGATCTGCGGCTACAAGCTACGCGACCGCCTCGAGAAGATCGGTTGCCCGACGCTGATCGTGTGGGGCGACAAGGATCGCCTCGTCCCGTTGCGCGACGCGTCGATCTTCGAGGATCTCATCCCCGACTCCCGCAAGGTCATCTACAAGGACACCGGCCACATCTCGATGATGGAGCGCCCGGCTCGCTTCAACCAGGACGTTCACGCCTTCCTGCACGAGAAGGCCGGCGAGCAGGAGCCCTCGCCGCAGTCGCCGATCGCCGTCACCTGACGCATCCCGGCAAACGTCCCTAAGCAACCGGCGCCCAACGAGGGCGATTTACTGCTTGCGTCAATGATGGTCTGCATGGCGGTGCGGGCGACGACGTCATGGCGGGCCGGCGCGGCAACGACACGATCTGGGGCGATGACGGAAACGACCGCGTCACCGGCGACCGCCGTCGCGACCACATCCTGGGGGTCTCGGCGACGACACGATCTTCGGCAACTACGACGCTGACCTCATCGACGGCGGGCCGGGCAACGACCGCATCAAACGTCGTCGCGGGAAGACGCGACGACGTCGCATGCGGGCCAGGCCAAAACGTGGTGTTCGCCGATTCGAGCGAAGTCCTGGCGGTCGACCGCGAGAGCGTGCGCCGGTGACCGGCGCGCTGTGACCTCCGGCCGGCTTGCTAGCTTGCAGTGCCCAAAGTCGAGGGGCGGCCCGGCTTCGCCGGACGGTTGGTCTCGAAGGCCGCCTTGACCGCATCGGCAGAGACGCCCAGCTTCGATGCGAGCGCCGCATACATCGCGACCTCCCGGCCGTCGTGCTCGGCTTTGTGCGCCGCGTCGATCTTGTCGAACGCCGCCTGCACGATCGCCTGGTCGAGGTTCAGCCCGCCGGCGAGCGCCGCGACGAGCTTGGAGCTGTCGGGCTTGCGGTGCTTGCCCTTCTTGCGAGCGCCCTGCGCCGGCTTGGCCGGCCGGTTGGCGTCGAGGATCGTCTTGACCTGAGCGACGTCCACGCCCAGCGCCGTCGCCAGATCACGGGCGAGCCCGGCACCGCGGTCCGGCCGCTTTCCGCCGGCGGGCCTCGACGGTCGCGTCGTGTCAAGCGCGGTTGCGAGCTGCGTCCTGCTCACACCCAGCGCCTGTGCGATCGCATCCAGGGAAGCGGCCGGCATCGGACCGTCGGGTCGCGGCCCGGAGCGAGCGGGGCGGGAGCCCGGCGTGCCGTCGGTTGACGTCGTGGCGGCGTCGGCGGCGCTGATGCCGCCGGCGCCGAGCAGTGCGGCGGCGGAGACGGCGGCGGTGATCTTGCGGATGCTTGACATGAGGCTCCTGAGAGATGGTTGAGGTCGTTGTGCTGTGCCGCGGACAAGATCGACCGACCGCCTGGGAGAACCCTGGGAGGAATCTGGGAGTTCCTGGGCGCAACACCGGCCCAGGCGCGGCCGGCTTACAGCAGCCAGCTCGTGTCAGTGACCCCCAGCGCATCGGGATCGACGTCGACGATCCCCGCAAGCGCATCGGCGCTGTGCCGGTAGCGCGGGTCGTCCGGGTGATCCGCGGCGCTGGTCCGGTGCGCGCGCGCCTGCTCTCGCATGTGCTCGCCCAGTGGCGTCGGTGTTGTCTTGTTCACAGCGTTTACCTTGTCAAAATCCTGTGGTACGTTGGCGCCGACGAACAGCCGAGTCGCGCTGGAACGGGCCAGTGCGAGCGGGGGAACCAACGAGCTCGATCCTCGGGCTCTGGGGCGAATCGCCGCATCGGCGGCGTAGCGCGGTCAGCGCGAGCCCGTCAGCTCACCTCGTAGGCACATGCAGGGTCAAGAGGGAGGCTTCACGTGCTGCGCGAACGGTCCACTCAACAGTGCCGGCAAGCGACCGCCGGGCTGACGCTGCCCTGCACGCTGTGCCGGGCAGCCGGTTCGCCGATCGCTTCTAAGGTGCTCGATCTCAAGATCAGCGGGATGCGTGTCGATAGCCAGCGCCCGCTCAGCATCGACGAATGGCTGGCCTTCTCCGTCGAGCACGACGGCGACTGCATCCGCGGGAGGGTTCGCGTCGTCTGTCAGGAGCGTCCCACGATCTACGGGCTGCGCTTCGAGCGCCTGCCCGAGCCCGAGGCGCGCATGCTGCAGAGCCTGGTCAGCGCACTCGCCTGAAGCCGGCGCTGCCGGGGCGGTCGCCGGATGGCGAGTCCGCTACCGTCGCGGCGTGCCTGAAAGCCGACCACCGCTGACCGTCGCCATCACCGGTCCGACCGGGACGTTCGGATTCGGCCTTGTGCCGCTGCTGCAGGCTGACGATCGCGTCGGTGAGATCATCGGGATCGCGCGACGACCGTTCGATCCGGCCGAGCACGGCTGGACGAAGATGGAGTACCGCCGGGGCGACGTGCGCGACCCGGCCGCGCTCGAGCAGGCCTTCGCCGGCGCGGACGTCGTGGTGCACCTCGCGTTCGTGATCGTCGGCCTCGGCGATCGGCAGACGATCCGCGCGATCAATGTCGAGGGCACGATGAACACGTTCCGCGCGGCTGCCGCCGCCGGTGTGCGCCGCTTCGTCTACGCGTCGTCGGTGGCGGCGTACGGGTTCGGGCGCGACAACCCTCTGGGGATGACCGAGGACTGGCCGACGCGACCGGCGAAGCACTTCTTCTACTCTCGCGAGAAGGCGGAGGTCGAGCGGCTCTTGCACGACGCCGCGGCGGCGTACCCGGAGATCGACATGTACCTGCTGCGCCCGTCGATCGTGCTGGGCCCGCACTTTGCCGGGGCCAAGACGTTCTTCCCGAAGCGCCTCGAGGCCCTCGGAGAGCGCTTGGCGGCGCTCGCGCTGCGCCCGCCGGTGGCACTGCCGGCGCTCGTGCCGGCCCTGCCGGTGCAGTTCGTCCACGAGCAGGACGTTGGCGAGGCGCTGCACCTGTGCATCGTGGCAGCGGGCCCGCCCGGCGCGTACAACGTCACGGGCGACGGCGTGCTGACGGCGCTCGACGTCGCGCGCGAGATCGGGATGCTGCCGGTCGCGGTGCCGCGCGCGCCGATCCAGCTTGCCGGGCGACTGCTCGCCGCGCTGCCGTTCGCGCCGCCGGTGCTGGGCTGGGCGGAGACACTCTGGAGCCCGTCGATCATGGACGCCGGCAAGGCCAAGCGCGAGCTGGGCTGGAGCCCGCGCTACAGCTCGCTTGAGGCGTTGCGCGAAACGCTGCTGGTGCAGCGCGGCTGAGTCCGTTCAGCGCCCGCTCGACGGCTGCTCGACGCTTAGCCTGACGTCACCGCCGCGCCCTGCAGCTCGTCGGCGAACGCTTGCGAGGTCATCACCTCGGAGAACATCGGGTAGTCGAACCGAATCGCGTTCTCGTGCTCCTCGGTCGAGGTTGCCGCGACGCAGTCCGACAGCGTAATGACCTCATAGCCCTTCTCATAGCCGGTACGCATCGTCGATTCCACGCAGCAGTTCGTCAGGAAGCCACCCAGCGCGATCGTGGTGATCCCGCGGGCACGCAGGATGAAGTCAAGGTTCGTCGTGGCAAAGGTGTCCAAACCGCGCTTGCCCTCGACGATCACGTCGCCCTCCTGCGGCGCCAGTGCGCCGACGATCTCCGCGCCCCAATCTCCCTTGACGAACGCCGTGGAGTCGACGACGCCCTTGAGGATCCCGTACGGGTGCTCCGACAGCTCGCCGTAGCCCGGCGCGAAGGTGATCGGCGCGTGGACGATCGTCGCGCCGGCCGCTCGAGCCGTCTGCACGAGCGTGCGCGTGTTCTCCAGCATCCCCGTCTTCTCCATCACGTCCTGGACGGCACCGTGCAGGGCACCGCCCTCCGACGTGAAGTCGTTCTGGTATTCGATCAGCACGAGGGCGGTTCGCTTCGGGTCGACGGGCACGCAAGGCTCCTTTCTCGGGGAAGGCGAACCGCTGACTCTAGCCACCGTGAGCGGCTGGTCACTGCGGGCACTCGTCCAACCACAGACATCGCGCGCGCGCCGCGGCAGCGCAAACGCGCGCGCTGTGTCAACGTTGCTGTTGGAGGTCTGAATCATTCGCTCGATACACGTTTCCGTCGTCGTGCAGAAGCCGCCTCAGGAGGTCTTCGACTTTCTCGACGTGTCGGCCAACCACGCTCCGTTTCTCGACCACATGTGGACCGACTTCGAGTTCTCGGGTCCCGCGCGCGGGTTGGGGTCGCGACTGCGCGCGCGCTCACGCACGCCCGGTCCTGAGGACTGGACGGACGTCGAGGTCGTCGAGGTCGAAGCACCTCGACGGATCGTCGAGCGGGGATCAGGAGCAAACGGGCGGCGACGCACGCAGGGCACGTATCTGCTCCAAGAGCGTCCAGACGGGCAGACCGACGTGACCTTCGAGCTGAAGTTCCTCGAGGTTCCGCGCGCGGAACGGCTCGCAGCGCCGCTGGTGCGTCGCTACATTCGCCACCTCTTGAGCCGGGCGATGCAGCGACTCCGCGAGCAGCTCGCATAGAGGCACACACCAGCAGAACCTGACGAACGCCGGCCATCTTGAGCTTCGACGAACTCCTCGCGCGCGTCAGCACCGCGCCGCCGGAATCGATCGCGAGCGGGCGCTGCGCGCGATCGAGGCGGTCCTCGAGGTGCTCGCGATCCGCATCACCGGCGGTCAGGTCGACGACCTCGACCTGCGCCTGCCAGCCGAGCTGCGCCCGTCGCTTGAGCGCGGCCGCGCGATCAGCAACGCCGATGTCGTTGGCAGACGTTCCTGGGCGAGATCGCCGAGCGTGCGGTTCTGCGCACGCTGCGCGAGGCCATCGGCGAGAAGGAGTGGCACGACACCGTTGCCCAGCTGCCCGACGAGTACCGCACGCTCTGGCGCCAAGGCTGACGTGGTCCGTTCCAGGCCTTCGGGGCCGTGACATGCGGACTGCGGCGTGAGAACGGCAGTCATTTTTTGATCCGCAGCGCCCCCGAGGTCCTCGTCGACTCAAAGCCCCCACCGTTCGAGCCGGTCGTTCGGCACGAGACGAAGCGGCCGGCGTCGTCGGGACGTACGACCTACGACGGCGAGACTCCCGCTGGCGCGTGAGCCGGCCCTGTCCGAAGCGGTAGCAGTCGAACGCGTACGTGATCCAACGGGCGGGCGGGAGCCAGGCCGGCGAGACGCACGTCAGGGCGAGCACCGCAACGGGCGTATCAGCGACATCTGTCGGCTGGGTGTACTTCGCGATCCTCTGCGTCGTCGCGGTGGTGGCCATGCCGTTGCTGTTCATCACGACATGGGCCGAGGATGAGCATGCGCGAGCAGATCGACCTCGCCTTCGGACTGTTGGACCGCCAGCTGCTGGACCGCGACGAGCGTCGCTGCGGAAAGGTCGACGACCTCGAGCTGAGCGGCGGCGTCGGCAAACCGCCGCGGGTTGCCGCTGCTGCTCACGGGACCGGATGTCTTGGCAGCGACGCAGTCCCCGTCTGCTGAGGGCGCATGCTGCGCGCATCGGCGGCGGCGGTCTTGTGCGAGTGGCGTGGGAGGACGTCGCTGAGATCGGCGCGACGATCAACCTGTGCCGCTCCTCGCGCGAGCTGGGATTGGGAACCGGCGACGACGAGATGCGCCCGTTCGTGACGTGGCTACCGGGATCTTGATGCGCCTCAGCGACGTCCTCGATCTCCCCGCCGTACAGAGCAAGGGCAGCGAATAGGTCATGTCTTTGACCTCCGTGCGGTCAACGACAGCGACACGACACCCGGCCAACTGGATGGGGTGCGCTCTCGTCGTCGGTCGCGCCGGGGGCGCTCGAGCGGCTGGGGCTGCGCGGCCTGACGGCGGCTGCGCCTTCATGACCGCGACCTCCTCGCGTGGGACACCGTCGTCGCGATCGGGGCGGATCGGATCGTTGTTCGGGATGATGCCCGCGCGTCCTGACGCGTATGGCTCACGGGTCCCACGGCGTGTGATGAGGCTTCGGACCGATAACGTCTGTGGTGCCGCTCATAGCAACAGTCGCTAGCGCGACCGGGGGCCATAGCGGTTCGTTGATCGCCCGCAGACAGCGTTTCCAGCGCGCGTTGATGCGCGATGCTCGGCTGGCTTGGGTCCGTCCGTTGAGCAACGAATAGGACCGGCGATGCACACAGATCAACTGGCTGTCGCGCACGATGACGGCACACACCAGCAGAGCATGCTCAGCGTGATCTCCAACGAGATGGTGGGCATCTACAAGGACCGGTTCGGGCGCGGTCCAACGAAGACCCGCACGCACTGGGCCGGCCCTGACGTGCTCGTCGTCACTCTCGAGCAGACGTTCACTCCCGCCGAGCGCACCCTGCAGAGGATGGGTGAGCATCAGCGCTTACGCGACTTGAGGCTCCTGTTTCAATACGCGGAGACCCGCGTCATCTGTGAGCCGGTCGAGCGGCTCGTCGGGCGCAAGGTGAGGGCATTCGTAAGCGGCATCGACACTCAGGCAGATATCTCCACCGAGTTGTTCGTACTTCATCCCGACGGGTATGACGGGCCGTCCAGAATGGACTGCACTACGGATTAGACGGTGCCTGTTCTCGTGGACGTCAGGTGCTGTAGCCGCGGTCGCTCGCGCGGCGAGGTCGGCCGTTGAGCGAGGACGAGTCGGTCGTGCTGCGAGGTTCGCTCGACATTCGCGGAGGGTTGGTGAGCGTCACGATGACGCCGTCGGCGACGCAGTGTGGGCAGATCGGTCCGTAGGGCGAGGGTCGGCACCCGCGAAACCTGGCGTGGCAGCGCCGGCAGTAGGTGTCGCCGTTCATGTTGCTCTCTCTGGGCGCGCCCCCGGCGCGCGCGAGGGGCTCGCGGCGACGACCCATGGCTGGCCGATGCCACGCCGAACGTCCAAGCGCCGTGGTGAGCATCGCCGGCGGCGGCGAGGCGCTGCACGCATGTTGTGATCGCTCGGCATCGGTGCGCCCGTGTACCCGGGCTTGCGATTAAGAAGTACGCATCCGCACAAGATGGCGGCTTCAAGACCGAGTGTGTGTGACTGGCTCGGTGCCAGCACTCTCGCAGCACGCCCGCACGCACCGGACGATCTACTCCAGCCCTAATCAGTGTTTGCGCCAGAACGTTTGGGTACAACTGCGCGGGGCGCCGCACCACCGGCGGCTGCTTCCCGTAGATCGAGCAGGACGGCATGGTTCGTGAGGCCACAGCCGGACCTTCGATGGCGTTCAAACACTCAATGGAGGTGCTCTCATGGAGCCAGGTAATCGTTTGATGACCGAAACGAAGCAGGCGTTCAAGACGTCTGAGTTCTGGGCGATGGTCGCTCTGATCGTTGCGATATTGGTCTGTGCTGCCGCCATCAAGGGCGGCGACAACGGGACAGACGAGTTTATTGCGCGCCAGGCGTGGCTGTACGTCTCGATCCTTGGTGGCGCGTATTTCATCGGTCGTGGGCTGGCGAAGTCGGGCAGCCGTGAGCCCTATTGGCAGGACGGCACCAACGAGCAGCGTGATCGCGACGACGGCCAAGCCGCCGACGGCCGTCGCGACCGCATCCCCGCTGCGCGATAGCACGTCTCTCGCGGAGGAGCGCACAGTCGCTCCTCCGCGCGGGCCCCGCAGGACCAGGTGCACGGCGGCAGCTGAGGGCGGGGTGGCGCGAGCATGCGCCATGCCGGCATTGAGCCGCGCGGATCCGCCCCCAATCATCGCGACGCGGGCCCGGTCAGGGCGCGAGCCGCGGTGACCAGATCGTCGGAGAGGAGCTCGACGTCCAGCGACCGCGCGACGGCGGTCGACGCACCAGCACCGCCGATTGCCACGCGGGCGTGTTCGCTCAGCGCGCGGATCTCGTCAGCGACATCGATGAATCGCTGTTCACCTGTCGCGCTGAGCACCACGAGCTCGGGCGAGAGCTCGGCGATCGCGGTCGCGACATCGGACATCGGAGTCTGCGCCCCGAGATAGACGATCCTCCATCCCCCGTTTCGTAGCAGCAGTCCGAAGCAGAGCAGCCCGAGCTCATGCTGCTCGTCGGGCGGGCAAGCCAACAGCGCGAGCGGCCGATCACCGTCGCCCCAGCCGCGCGCGAGCGTGCGCAGCCTCCCGCCGATGACGTTGCTGGCGAAGTGCTCCTGTCCGACGCTGCGCTGCATGGTTGCCCAACGCTCGCCCAGGTCGTGCAGGAAGGGCAGGATCACCCGCGCGAGGGCGGTCTCGAGGTCAAGCGATGCGAACGTCCGGTCCAGTGCGGCCTGTGCGGCAGGCTCGTCGAGCGCAGTGAGCGCCCGGTCCAGCTGCGTCAGGAACCGCTGCGGCGACGCCGGCCGGGCCGAGGTTCCAAGTGCGACGCGCGCTGCCTCCGCCGCCGAGAGCCCGGCTGCGATCTGGCGGCGCATCTCCTGGACGCGGTGCTCGTCCTCGCGGGAGTACAGCCGCAGGCCGCCCTGCGTGCGCTCGGGATCCAGCAGCCCATAGCGCGTCTCCCAGGCACGGAGTAGCTCCGGGCTCACCCCGACCCGTCTGCTGAGCTCGCCGATCCGGAGCCTGCCGCCGTCTGCCATGGGGCGTAGCTTACAGATCTACACGACATCTAGACAGGAGCTATACAAACATTGTACAGTGTTGACATGATCACAGCAGAGGCGCGCGCCGCCACCGAGACAGATGAGCAGCTGATGGGCCGGGTCGCCGAAGGCGACATTCTGGCGTTCGAAACCATCTACAACCGCTATCACCTCCAGGCCTACTGGCTGGCACGGCGCATCACGGGCCCCGCAGGCGGCGCCGAGGAGGCGACTCAGGACGCCTTCATCTCCCTATGGCGTCGAGCGGGGAGCTTTGACGCCGGACGCGCAAGCCTGCGCACATGGTTGTACGCGCTCGTGCGCAACCGCAGCATCGACACGCTGCGGCGGGGAAGTCGCCACACAGTGCATCAAGAGCTTACGCAGGACGCCGTCGACAGCATCGAGGCGCCGGAGCGCACCGAGGAGCAGGTCTTGGCGATCGACGACTACGATCGAGCGCTCCGCCTTCTAGCCGAGCTCCCGCCCGAGCAGCGTGAGGTGATCGACCTCGCGTACTTCGCGGGCTACACCCAGAACGAGATCGCCGACAGGGTCGGCATCCCGCTCGGGACCGTCAAGGGCCGGGTCCGCCTCGGGCTGCGCAAGCTGCGCCACGCGGCGCAGCGCGAATCGGATGCCATGCCTACCACCGCCTGATCAACAGCGCGGCCGTCGCACCGCGACGACGTTTGCGGGTGTGTGCGGAGCAGGGACGTCACAGTGCGCCGGCGCAACCTTCCGGGCTGCGTCAACGTTTCTGCGCAAGACCCACTATGCGCACAACACGAACCGCATTGCTCGCCGCGCTCGTCACGCTCGTCGTTGCAACGCCCGCCTGCGCGGTCATCGGCGGCCGGGTCATCGAGCCGGCCGCAGTGCCGTGGTTTGCGTACACGGGCAATTGCGGGGCGATGCTCGTCGCGCCCAACCGCCTCGTGACCGCCAGTCACTGCGTCGCCCAGATGGGCCTCACCGACCTGAGCCACATCAACGTCGGCGGCGTGACGACGAGCGCAACGCGCTTTGCGATGTATCCCAGTTGGCGCCGGGACAACGGCGGCAACGTCCTCGACGACGTTGCCATCATCGAGTTCGCGCAGCCCGTCGCCGCCGTGGCGCCCGTGACCCTCGGCGGCCTTTCCGAGCTCCCCGCCGAGGCGCGGATCGTCGGCCGCGGGCGAGCGGCCGCGCCGGGATCGGGCGCCAGCCTGCAACAGACGTTCGACGGCAACCTGCGTGAGGCGATCCTGCGCCCGATGACCGACACGAAGTGCGCCAGGCTATGGCAGAGGCACAAGGGCAATAGCGGCGAGCGCTTCGACGGCGCGCGCATGATCTGCGCCATCGACATCGACGGCCGTCCTCCGCTGAGCTCGGGCTGCAACGGCGACAGCGGGGGACCTCTCTACGCTGGCACGCCGGATGCGCCGGTGTTGCTCGGCATCGTCAGCTGGGGCGGCGCGGGCTGTGGGGCCGACCACCTGCCGTCCGTGTTCGCCGATGTCGAGCGCTACCGCGACTTCATCACCAGCCCATCGCCGGCCTGGGCGCCGACCACGGCCAGCGCCGCCAAGATCACCGATAGGCGCCGCGTCGGCGCGAGGCTCACGTGCACGGCATCCGGCTTCGCCACGGCGCCGACGAAGCTCGCCGTGCTCTGGAACCGCCAGGGAGGCGGCCGCGGGCCGCGGGCCGTGAGCGGCAAGACCTACACCGTCCGGAAGGCCGACCGCGGCCGCCGGTTGGCGTGCAGCATCCAGGCCAGCAACGCCGGCGGCGTGACGAGCGTGCCGTTCTCAGACCGGCTGTCGGTCGTTCGGATCGCGCGGTAGAGCAACCTTGGCCGTCGCTGGCCTGCGGGTTTTGCTCCGACGATGACCGCCTGCCGAGAGCGGATTCGGCGATCCCCGGTGCCCCGCGTCGATCCCATTGCATGACTGCAAGTACGCCACTAATGTCGCCTCTTCCACGAGGCTCCTCGAGAACCTGGGCTGACGGCCGTCGGGTGCTCTCCCTGCGGAAACCGGGGGGCCACCGTTTCTACGGAGGAGTTCCTGTGTCCAGTACTGAACTTGTCGTCGCCCTGCTCATACTCGTCCTCGCGGGCGCGGCCTCGGCATTACTTCCGCGGCAGATCGGCACTCGAGTGGCGATCGTCCTCGCGCTGCTGGCCGTGCTCTACATCGTCCTCAACGTGGCGACCTAAGCCGGTCGCGCTTGCCGAAGGGGCCCACGCCGAGGCGTCGGCTCGCCGCGTGCGCTGCCGGCGCCACAGCACCAGACCGGAAACGGCGAGCACCGCGGCGGCCACGCCGGCAAGCCCCACGAGCTTGAAGATCTCCTCCGCCTGCGAGCCCAGGTAATAGGCGAGCAGCGCGGTGGCGGTCGCCCAGAAGGCTCCGCCGAGCGCGTTCCAGAACAGGAACGTGCGCCAGCGCATGTGGTTGATCCCGGCGAGCCACGCCGCCGCGATCCGCAGGCCCGCCACCCACCGACCGAGGAACACCGCCTTCGGGCCGTGCTTCTCGAAGAACGGCTCGCCCTTGACGATGATCATGCGCCGGTGATGCTCGAGGAAGCCGGGGCGCTCGAGCAGTCGCCGGCCACCGGTTCGACCGATGAGATAGCCGACGTTGTCGCCTAGCACGGCAGCGACCGTGGCGACGACGATGACAATCACGATGTCGGCCTGGCCCTGGCTCGCAAGGAGGGAGACGCTGATCAGCGCCGTCTCTCCCGGCAGAGGAAGGCCGCTGGACTCGAGCCCGACGAGCGCGAACAGCACGATGTAGGCGGCGTTCGAGGGGATCTTGATGAGTGCCAGCATCGGTGGGCGCGGCACACACGATCCGCAGCTTCAATCTAGTGGTCCGTCTTGAAGTCCGCACCCGTTTGGATCGATCGCCGATCACCGCTTGGCGGCGTCCAAACGCGCACGGGCTTACCGGTCGGACGCACAGTCGATCGTTGAACGGCTGCGGTGCTGCGACCAGCCCCTACCCCACGGGCACGCGGGCTCTCCCGTTGCTCCTGGCGGCCGGCTCGCGGCGCCGCGGCGCCGCAGCTGCGAGCGCGCGCAGCTCCGCCGCCAGCAGCGCCGGCAGCTCGTGCACCTCGGGCAGCTTGTCCGGATCGGCGTAGCAACCAAAGAACAGCTCGTTGCGGTAGCGCACCATGCCGATCGCGAGCGCGTGGCCCTGGGCGATCGGGACGACCGAATAGACCTCCTCGAGCTCACAGCCGAGCATGTACATCGCTCCGCGCGGCGCCGGCGACTGCGAGACGGTGAGGTTGAACTGGCGCGGCGTCGCCATCGCCCGGGCTACCGGCGAGCGCAGCGGCGCCGGCACGAGTCCGGCGGTCTCGAACAGCGCCTGGTTGGCGCCCGCGCGGTCGGTGTGCTTGAGCAGCGAGGTCTGCTCGCGAACCAGCTCCAGGCGTGCGGTCGGCGAGGCGACGTGCACCGGCAGCGGGATGTAGACCATCGCGATCTTGTTGCCGGCGTCGTCGTCGCCGGGCTGGCGCATGCTGACGGGGACCATCGTCTTCAGCGGCGCGTTGGGCTGCTCACCGCGCTGGATCGCCAGGGCGCGCAGCGCGCCGGTGACGGCGGCGAGGCCGATGTCGTTGAGTGTCCCGCCGCCTCGTCGAGCAGATCGCAGCAGATCGCGCGGGGCGTGGTAGCCGACAAGCGTGCGCCGCGCGCCGATTGGCCCGTTCAGTTTCGACAGCGGGGCCGCGGGCAGAACGTCGTCGGCGACCGCGCCGGCGAGCCGTCTTGCCTCGTGCAGTGCCCGGCTGGCCATCGTGAGCGGCTGCGTCATGACCTGCGATCCCGCGCGCAGCACGCCGATGCCGTCCCCGATGCCTTGGCGCAGGGCGTCCATCGCCCAGCCGATGCTGCCGGGCCGGCTCCCGGGCTCCCAGAGCACGGGCGACTCCGTGACGCCGTCAGGGTGCGGATCCGCGAACAGGCTCACGATCTGCAGCGCGGCGATCCCGTCAACGACCGCGTGGTGGATCTTGCCGACCATCCCCACGCGCCCGTCCTCCAAGCGGGGGATGAGGTAGATCTGCCACAACGGACGCGTTCGATCAAGTGGCGTCGAGAGCAGTGCCGAGCGCAGCGCTTCAAAGCTCTTGAGGCTCACCGCATCCCTGGGATCGGTTACCTGGACGACGTGGGCGGCGAGGTCGAAGTCGGGATCCTCGATCCAGCGCGGCTCCGATAGACCGAGCGGCGCCCCGTCCAGGCGCCAGCGCGACCACGGCACCCGGTGCACGCGCCCGGCGATCCGCGCGCGCAGCGCCTCCACGGTCGGTCGCGGGCGCTCGCCGGGTGCGGCCAAGACGGCGCTCCAGCCCACATGCATGTGGGACTGCGCCGATTCCAAGCGCAGGAACGATCCGTCGAGGGCTGAGAGCCGGTGGGGTTCGGCAGTGGGCGTCATCGATGCGCTCCTCGGATGTTGATGTGCGTCACAGGGCTGCTACGGCACGGGGCCGCGCGGGTGCACGACCGGCGGCGGCCTCGGCAGGGCGCAGCGCGCGCACCTCGTCTGCGAGCAGATCGGGGAGGTGTGCGGCGTCGGGCAATGCGTCGGGATCGGCATAGAGGCCGAAGTGCAGATGCTTGCGATAGGCGAGTATCCCGATCGACAGCGCATGCTCGTCAGCGAGCGGAACGACCGGATAGATCTCGTCCAGCCGGGCACCGAGCATGAACATCGCGCGGCGTGGGCCGGGAATGCTCGAGACCGTGAGGTTGAACCCGCGCCTGGACGTCGCGGTGCGCGCGACCAGCCCGCGCATCACGGTCGGCAGCAGGCTGACGCCGGAGAGCAGCGTGCGCGCGCCCTCGGGCCGCGAGTTCAGCTTGAAGCTGCGCGTCTGCGCGCGGATGTGCTCCAGGCGCGCCGCGGGCGATGTGCTGTCGAGCGGAAGCCACACCATCGCGATCGAGACGTGGTTGCCGAGGCTGCCGCGCTCGTGCGCCCGGCGCACGTCGACCGGGATGTGCGCCTTCAGCGGCTCGGGCGTCCGGCCGCGCTCGAGCGCGAGCGTCCGCAGGGCGCCAGACACGACCGCGAGGCCGACGTCGTTGAGCGTGCCGGCGTGGCTGCGCGAGACCGCCCGCAGATCGCTGATCTCGGTCTTGAAGCTGATTAGCTGGCGGCGCGGGCCGAGCGTGCGGTTCAGCGCGGACTCCGGTGCGAGGGGGAGGAGATCCCGCACCAGCACGCTCGCGACGCGCTTGCCGTCGCGCAGCGCGCTGCGAGCGGTCCTTCGCGGATGACTCACCGCGCGGGCGGTGTCCACGACGGCGCGGCTCGTCAGCTCGGCGCCGTGAACGATCGGGTCGAGCGCGCGCTGCGCGATGCTTGGCGCGGCTTGCGGGCGCCAGCGCTCGGGCGGCGCGGCAGGCTCGTCGTCACCCGTGTCGAGAAGCAATGCCGCGACCATGAATGCCGCGGTGCCGTCCGCCATCGCGTGGTGCACGCGGCCCACGAAGCCAAGCCGCCCGCCGGTCAGGCGCGGCGCGAGCGCCATCTGCCACAGCGGGCGGCTGCGGTCAAGCGGCACGGAGAGCAGCGCGTCGCGCAGCTGGCCAAAGCGTTGGAGGCTGATCTCCTCGTCGGGATCGCTGAGCTCGAAGACGTGCGCATGAAGGTCGAAGTGCGGGTCGTCGACCCAACGAGGCTCCGTAAGTCCGAGCGAAGCGGGCAGTAGGCGCTGACGGCAGCGCGGCATCAAAGACAGACGTCCAGCGACCCGATCGCGCATGGCCTCGATCGTCGGCCGCGGCCCAGCCTCCGGCGCCGAGCAGATCGCGCTCCAGCCGACGTGCATATGCGCCGACGGCGATTCGAGCTGCAGGAACAACGCGTCGACCGGAGACAAACGCTGGCAGTGGGAACTGATCACGTGGTGACCCTCTCTGTAGCTGGCGTGACGCGAGTGCAGAGCACACCTCGTGTGGGCCGCGAAACTTCCTCGCGCAACCGCGGCTCTACTCCGCCTTCCCATTTTTCATGGTGGCCAACCGCGATCGGTATGAAGTGTTCAGATCGTAACGAGCCGATCAACGCCTCCCCATGGCCCGCGAGTCGAGGCGCGGGCACCGCTTCGTGCCGGTCGGGCCAGCGACGTGAGCGGCGAAGCCCGAGCGGCGACGCCGTCATGCTGCTGACGCGAGCGCTCGAGCCTGGGGCGGCATTCGCGGGCGTGTCGACGCTGTGGGGATTCCTTACCTGTTCATCAAGGTCGCGGTCGACGACGGCGTGCCCCCGGCGTTCCTGGCTTGGGGGCGCGTCATGATCGGGGCAATCGTCCTCCTCGGCCTCGCGTGGCACGCGAACGTTCTGGGGTCGCTGCGCGGGCGATGGCGCTGGGTCGCGGCCTTCGCGTCATCGAGATGGTGATCCCGTTTCCGCTCATCGCTGCCGGTGAGAAGCATGTCTCGTCGTCGCTGGCGGCGATCCTCGTCGCCGCGGCGCCGATCTTCGTGGCGCTGCTCGCACTGCGCTTCGACGACGCCGAGCGCGTGAGCGGGACGCGCCTGGCCGGGCTGGTGCTCGGTCTGGCGGGCGTGGTGGCGCTGGTCGGGATCGACGTCGTGCGACCGGTCCAGCAGTTCAGATCATGACCGCGGCGGATCGCGCACCACGCCCAGCGGCGGTGCGCGGCCGGGCGGCTGCTCGGGCGCGGTGCGATGCGGCGCCGGCGCCAGCGCGCGCCGCTGCACGGCGCCGAACGTGACGGTCACTGGTTCTCCGTCGTGGAGAAGCTCGAGCGGCTCGCCCTCGATCAGCTCGTAGCGAACCTCGCCGCGTCTGACCGTCACGCGCAGACGCCGCCCTCGGTAGATGAGACGGAAGCTCAGGCGCGTCAGCCGCGCCGGCAGCCGCGGTGCGAATGCCAGCGTCTCGCCGTGGTCGCGCATCCCACCGAAGCCCGCCACGGCGACGAGCCAGCTTCCCGCGAGCGCCGCCAGGTGGACGCCGTCGCTCGTGTTGAAGGCGAGGTTTCCCAGATCGATGAACGCGGTCTCGGCGAGGTAGTCATAGGCAAGCTCGAGGTGGCCCACCTCGGCCGCCACGATCGCCTGCACCGACGCCGACAGGGAGGAGTCGCGCACCGTAATGCGCTCGTAGTACTCGAAGTCGCGCGCCTTCTGTTCGGGGGCGAAGTGCTCGCCGCATGCGTAAAGCGCGAAGACGAGATCGGCCTGCTTGACGATCTGGCTGGAGTACAGCAGGAAGTACGGGTAGTGCATGAGCAGCGGGTAGTGGTCGGCCGGCGTGCGGCCGAAGTCCCAGCGGCGGTGGCGGGTGAACCCCTCGGACTGCGGCGTCACCTTCA
>DASVPU010000379.1:0-1869 GCA_036389475.1 Solirubrobacteraceae bacterium | reverse complement strand
GATCCTGGACGCCCCCCAGTCGAAGTCCTCCAACGACGCCAAGCTGGCCTACGCCGCCGCCGAGGCAGCCTTGCACTACTACCTGTTCCACCTCGCTCAGGACAACCAGTACTGGACGAAGTGCACGAACGTCGCGCCACCGGGCCCGGGCCAGCCCAACCCCGTCAACCAGGCGTGGAGTGGAACCGGGCAAGACCCGCGGGTGTGGCGCAGCCTGCCGCAGACCAGCGCGCGCTACACGATCGAGTTGCTGACCGTGACGGGCGCGGCCACATGCGACCCGACCCGCCCTGCGCTGACGATGATCGATGCGAACACGGGCACGATGCGCATTCGCACGACCGGGGAGGCCGGGAACCGCACCCGCAGCCTGATCGCGACCTTGCGCCGCAGGAGCTTCATCGACTACCTGTACTTCACCGACTATGAGACCGGCGATCCGGTGACCTACAGCGGGCAGTCCAACATCAACTGGGCACAGCAGAACTGCGTGCGCTACCGCGCGCAGCGTCCCTCGGGGTGCTCGGCGATCACGTTCGTCGCCAACGGGAGCTTCAACGACAAGATCAACGGTCCGTTTCACACCAACGACGACATCCTCGTCTGCGGAACGCCCACCTTCGGGCGCCGCTCGACCGACGTCGTCGAGGTCTCCGGGCCCGCACCCGGCTATGGCACCAACTGCGCCGGCAGCGCCCCGATCTTCCTCGGAACCTGGCAAACCGCCGCGAAGACGCTCGCGATGCCCCCGAGCAACGCGTCGCTGGCGCAGCTCACAGATTCGCAGTACGGATTCACCGGGACGACGACGCTGCGGCTCAACGGCAACACGATCACCGTCACGAACAACGGGACGACGGTGACGAAGGCATGGCCCCCCAACGGCTTGATCTACGTCAAGAGCGGTGCCTGCGGCAGCAACCAATCTCCGCCGCTGCAGGCCTACACCGAGCCCCAGGAGTGCGCGAACGTCTATCTCAGCGGGACCTACGCGGGCAACCTCACGATCGCCAGCGAGAAGGACATCATCATCCGGCCGCCGACGTCGAGCTCCAACGGGAACGTCACGCGTTCGGGAGACGTGATGCTCGGCCTCATCGCCAACAACTTCGTGCGCGTCTACCACAAGGTCTCACGCAGCGATTCGACGTCGATGACGAGCTGCACGAACACCAACACCTCCAGCTCCCCGCTCATGAACACGGTGACGATCGAGGCCGCGATCCTGTCGCTCTCGCACTCGTTCATCGCCGACAACCACGCCTGCGGCGCGCAGCTGGGCACGCTGAAGATCGTCGGCGCGATCGCGCAGCGCTTTCGCGGACCGGTCGGCACCTTCGGCTCTGCGAGCACCGGGTTCACAAAGGACTACACCTACGACGACCGGCTGCGCTACCGCGAGCCGCCGTACTTCCTCGAGCCCGTGGCGACGGCGTGGCGGGTCGTTCGCCAGAGCGAGCAGGTCCCTGCGCGCTAGGGTTCCCCGCCGTGTCCAACGCGAGGATCCTCGGGCGCGTCGGCCGCGTCGTTGCTCTGGTCTGGGCGCTGGCCTGGGTCGCGCTGCTGTCCGTTGCGCCCGCGGGCGTCGCGGTCACGAAGGGCGCCGCCGACGCGTCGGTCGAGCTCGATCCTGCGTCCGGCGGCGGGCGGATCGCGGGCCACTTCGTCGGCTTCAGCATCGAGTGGTCGCTGATCGAGCGCTACATGGGTCCGGCGGCGCGACCGGCGTTCGCGAACCTGCTCGCCAACCTCGGCGCGGGCGTGTTGCGCATCGGCGGCTCGTCGCAAGGAGCTCATGCAGTTCGATCCGGCGGCCGCCAACACGAACCGGGTCATCACGCCCGAGGACCTCGTGTCGATTCGCGAGGC
>DASVPU010000378.1:0-2672 GCA_036389475.1 Solirubrobacteraceae bacterium | reverse complement strand
CCGGCGCCGCGGCGCACCCTGCAGCGGCTCGCGACCGAGATCGGTCGCGGCCGCGTCCAAGTCCGCGAGCTGCCCAAGGAGGCGCAGCGATGAACACCACAACCCGGCCCTACGGGCCCTATGAAGCTAACCCGCTGCCGTATGTGGCGATGTTCGCGATCGCGTGCGGCATGTACATCAGCGCCCCCGCGATCGTGCTCGGGATGGTGCTCACGCGAGTCGCGCGCGTTGCGCGGCTCGAGTTCGCCGTCCTCGCGGCGTTCGGTGCCGCGTGGACGGCGCTGTCGTGGCCCCGCGTCGAGCTTGAGATGGAGCGCGCGCAGCGCGCGGCGGTGCGAGTCGGGGCGCTTGAGCACCCGCACGCGGCGCTCGCCGCGGCGTGGCCGCACATCCGGACGTGGTGGCTGCTCGCCGCACCGCTGTGCTTCGCGCTGGCACTCGGGATCGAGATCGTGCGCCGCCGGTCGGTCGAGGAGCTGCGCGAGCGCGACGAGCGCCGCGCCGAGCGCGTCCGCACGCGCGCGGAGCGCAGGGCGCGACGGTCGCTCGGTGTCCGCGAGCCGCGCCGGCGCGTCGATCCGACATTCGAACTTGGCCAGCACGTCTCGGGCGATCACGTGCTGCCCGATCACCAGGGCCGCGTGTTGATGCCGCTGTCGCGGCTGCAGCGCACCGCGCTCGTGATCGGCGCGCCCGGCTCGGGGAAGACGGTCACGCTGCGCCGGCTCGCCTACGGCTTCGCGACCTCAAGCGACTGGCAGGTCGCCGTTATCGATGCCAAGGGCGACGCGAGCACCCAAATGCAGTTCGCCGCGAGCATGCGCCGTGCCGGGCGCAGCGTTCGGTTGTTCCCGCAGGAGCCCTACGACGCGTGGCGCGGCAGTGGGCGCGAGATCGCCAACCGGCTCGTGCAGCTCATCGATTGGGCCGACGAGGGCGGCGGCGCCTACTACCGCGACCTCTCGACGAACCTCATCCGCCTCGCCTGCACGCCACCGGACGGGCCACCGCGGTCCTCACGTGAGCTGCTGGGCCGCCTGGAGAAGACGGGGCTGCTCGTGCTCTGGGCCGGCCGGCCCGAGGCGCAGGAGATCGAGCGCTTCCGCGACGAGCACATCGACGCCTGCCGCCAGCGCTACCGCTCGTTCTTTGATGCCACCGACGGCCAGCTCGACGGCTCCTGGGCATTGGAGGACGCCGACTGCGCCTACCTGCTGCTCATCGAGCTGCTGTACGCCGAAGAGACCAGCAAGGTGGCACGCTTCCTGATCGAGGACTTCAAGCAGTACCTCGCCGGCCGCAACCCCGACCGCCGCCAGGTCCTGCTGATCGTCGACGAGTTCTCCGCCATCGCCGACGGCGAGCGGATGGCCCGGATGGTCGAAGTCGTCAGGTCCTACGGCGCCGCCGTCGTCCTCGCCCCCCAGGCCTTCGAAGGGATGGGCGGCCCCGAAGCCGCCGCCCGCATCCTCAACGCCGCGCACACCGTGATCCTGCACGCCGTCCCCAACCCCGACGCGATCATCAAGGCCGCAGGCACCCGGATGGCGACCGAATGGAGCCTGCAACACGAACGCGGCATCAGCACCGACGTCGGATCGACGCGCAGCCAGCACCAGATGCGCATCGACCCCAACGAGGTCCGCCGACTCGGGCCCGGCATGTGCTTCCTGATCGGCAACGGCAAAGGCCAGAAGCTGCAAATCGCACCGCCGCCCCGCGCAGACGACCCACCCCACCGCCGCGACATCTTCGCTGAACCCGTCTGGACGACCGACGATCCCGAACCCGAAGGACCCATCCGGCTATGACCACCGCGAACGTCACCCACGCCGCGAGATCTGCGGACGCCGCGGCCGACATCGAGCTGCTCACGGCAGGTCAGGTCGCGAAGCTGCTCGGAGTCCCGAAGTCCTGGGTCTACGCGCAGAGTCGCGAGGGCCGACTGCCGACCGTGCGACTCGGGCGGTACTACCGATACCGCCCCGCCGCGATCCAGCGCTGGCTCGCCGAGCGGGAGCACTGAGGTCGACCGGACCCGGTGCGACAATGGCTCCTCCATACGAAGTGGCCGGGCGGCGCGCCAACGCCCCCGGCCCGGCACAGGAGGTAGACACTCCCATGCAAGCGCAACGTAGCGCGAAGCGCGCCTACGGCTCCGGATCGATCTACGAGCACCGTGGCTCCTGGTACGGACGCTGGCGCCCTGCACCGGGCGCGCCCCAGGTCAAGCGCAAGCTCGGACCGAAGCGGACGCGCGGCGGCACCGATGGACTCACTCGCAGTCAGGCCGAGGCCCGGATGCGCGAGCTGATGGCGACCGAATCGACCGCCGCCGCCGTCGCGAGGTCGCGTGCCGGCGCGTACACCGTAAAGCAGCTTGGGGAGCTCTACATCGCCAACGCTCGCAAGCTTGGCCGCAAGGAGTCGACGCTGACCGACTACGCGATGTGCGTGCGGCTGCACCTGGCGCCCTTCTTCGACGAGGCGCCCATCCAGCACATCGATGCCAAACGCATCGAGCGCTCATCGTCCACCTCCAGAGCAGTGGGCTGCACCCCAAGTCCGTCCGGAACTATGTCGGGACGCTGTCCGCGCTGCTGAACTTCGCCGTCCGCAAGAAGTGCTCGCCGCGACGCCGATGACCGCCGTCGATCTACCTGCGCTGAGCT
>DASVPU010000377.1:0-16086 GCA_036389475.1 Solirubrobacteraceae bacterium | reverse complement strand
GGCGCCGCCCAGCGGCCCCGGGAGTGTCTGGTCAATCAGCGTGGTATCGGCAAGCGCCGGCGCTTGCATCAACAACACACTCGCGGTCGTGGCAGCGGCGGTCTTCAACGACCGTCTTAGCATCTTTGGTTCCATGACTATCTCCCCCTTTTGCGGTTGGTAACGTCCGACGAGGGTGGTCCCTCTTCGTCGTTGGAAGTGCACTTCTCGCCGGATCGTCCTTCCGCCACGACCGTCTCGGGATCGTGTTTGCGTGCTACTTCACCACCTGCACGCCTCGCGATGTAGCACTAAGCGGATCTCTCTACCGGAAGAGGCCGGCGCATCGGCGCCCGCGACGGAGACAGTACCCGCGCAAACAGCCACGCTAGCCCCCGGCTCTGGCCTATGTCCCCGCCAGAGTTACCCTTCCTATGGGGCCGATAGCGCCCTCGGAGTGGCCTGATGGGGCCACAAAGCGTGACCCGGCAGCCGTGGCCCGCGCGCGGACGCGGGACCACGCCTCTGACAACCTCAGAAGGCCTTGATCAGCGTTCCGACCGTCACGTGCGGAAAGCTCATGCCGCGGAAGTTCAGGAGCGCCGTCTGGGAGTACTGCAGCTGCAGGAAATCCGTGTCCGACGGGCCTTGCACGCGCTCGATTGCGAAGACGGATTCCAGGCTCACCGCATTCGCGTTCTCGGTGATGAAGGGGATGTTGCCGATACCCTCGGACTCGCTGGACGCGATGAGGCGCGTGATCCTCGCCGGCGTCTGGCCCGCCATCGCATCTCGCAGCGCGACATTGGGATCGTCGACGATCGCCTGCGTGATCGCGGCGGGAAGCGGAGCGCTGCGGTACTTCGTCTCGACGCTGAGGTCATAAGCGGGGAACGGGTTCTTCGTTCCCGCCGCCGGTGGCTGGCCGCCGATCTCGAACGGGACCGTGTTCGCCGGCGGGATCTCCACCGGTTGGGTCATGTCGACCTCCTGCGGCTCGCCGACGGCGCAGACCGAGTTACCGTGCGGGATCGTCGACAGGCGCGCGATGCTCGAACCGGAAGCGGGCACGGTCGTCGACGGGATGTTCAGCCACACGCCGGGCTCGATGTGCAGTGCACCGCCCGTGGTGGCGTCGGTGACCCTGTGCAGGTAGGTCACGCCGAACAGCGCGACGTCCTCTTGGCGGCTGCCGCGATTGAAGACGGGCGAGCCGATCGTCGTGAACTCGATCGTCTCCCTCAGCACGTTGAGCTCGAGGAAGAAGCCGTCAGGGTTGTCGCTGTCGAAGTCCGGACGGGCGATCAGGCCGAACCCGGTGCCCTCCCAGAAGCCGGGCAGATCGCGTAGGGGACCGAGGCTGTCTGCCGTCGCGGCATGCGTCGACACTGCCCGATACGAGCTGACGTTGTTTTTGCTCAACGTGCTGTCGCGGACCACCGCTCGGCCAAGGCGAGAAGAGGTTGCTGCGGTGTCAATCATCGGCTGCCCTTTCGTGTCCATGCGCGGCATCGCCCGTGCGACGGTGGATGAGTTCAAGGCTCTCGCGATGGCTGACCAGCTCGTGGCGGACCGCGGCGATCGCTTGGCCGGCCACGGTGTAGGCATCCGGAACGCCGGCGACCGGCCGGTCCTCCCCCGGTATCCAGAACTTGCGTCTCGTCAGGCGCAGCGAGTCGAGGAACGCCGGTATCGCGTTGAAGATCTCCACCAGCAGCGGCCCCTCGTATTGCTCCAGTATCGGGTTCACGAAGCGCTTCCACGGAATCCAGCTGTCGTGGATCGCGCCGCGGTCGGGAGCCGAGATGTGAACGTAATGCAGCCGGTCCTCGGCCGCCGCGCGCCGGATGTCCTCGCCGGACGCGACAGGACCATCGCCTCCCAGGACGACATGCGCGCTGTCGACGCAGACGCCCACCTGCCGGCTCAACACGCCATCGAGAAACGCCAGCACCTCGCCGACCATGTTGGGCACGGGCGTCTCCCAGTGATCGACGGGCTCGATCGCCACCTTGACGTCCTTGTCCTCCGCGTAGCGTCCGAGCTCCTCGAGAACCGGCTGCGCGAACTCATAGCGCGGCGCCGCCCACGCCTGCAATACGTCGCTCCAGATCGGGTCGCCGAAGTCCAGGACCGGGAACATGTTGTAGGGGAAGACGATCGGGCCGGCCATGATCGTCCCGTCCAGGGCGGCGGTGATGTCGACGCGCGACTTCAGGTAGGCCAGCGCGACATCGCGCTGCTGCTCGTACGGGGATGACGGGTCGAAGGTGCGCGTGGCGGCGACATTCGTCGTGAACGCGACCTCGCCCAATCCCGCGTCGTCGAGTGAACCCTTGAGCTGGACGTAGCTCTCGACCTCGGCCTCGTGATCGGCCGTCGGCGTAGGAGCGATCGGAAGATCGAAGCCGGTATACCCGAGCTTCATCAGCTCCTGCATGTGCCCGATGAGCACCTTGGCGTAGTCAGCGTCGCCTGGCCTCAGGTCGACGGTGAACATGAAGAAGCTGAAGAAGATGTCTCGCTTCGCCTCGCCTGCCAGGGTTACCATCCCAGTAACTCGCGCAGATAGCTACGTGCCATCTTCGCGTACTCCAGCGGGTTGGCCTTGGCGGGATCCTGCTCGGCTTCCACGACGATCCATCCCTCGAAGCCACTGTCCGCAAAAGCCTCGAAGATCGGCACGAAGTCGATCGCGCCGTCGCCCGGCACGGTGAACACGCCGGCCTCGATGGCATCGCGGAAGGAGAGGTTCTCCTCGCGAATCCTCTCGACGACCTCGGCCCGGACGTCCTTGAGGTGAACGTGCTTGATGCGGCTGCCGTAGGTCTTCGCGGCATCGAGCGGGTCGTCACCTGCAAACGCGAGATGCCCGGTGTCCAAGAGCAGGTGGACAAGCTCGGGATCCGTCGAATCCATCAGCCGGTCGACGTCCTTGCGAGTCATCACACCGGTGCCCATGTGGTGGTGGTAGCAGAGGCGCATCCCCGCGTCCTTGGCGATCTTCCCCACCCGGTCGAGACCGCTGCTGAGCGCCTCCCACTGCTCGTCGTCGAAGATGGGACGGTTGGCGAACAGCGCGACCGGCAGTGGATTGACAGCCGATCCGAATTCCGCCACGACGAGGTCCGTTCCGCCCATCGCCTTGATGAACTCGAGCTGCTGATGGAACTTCGCGAGCGTCTGCTCCTCCATCTCCTTGATGGTGAAGTATGTGCTCACCCAGGGCTCTGACACGCGCAGGTTGCGAATCTCGAGCGCGCTCTTGAGTGCATCGATGTCGGTCGGATACTTGTGACCGACGCTGCAACCTTGAAAGCCCGCCAGCGCCATCTCGCTCACGCATTGCCCGAACGGGATGCCGATGTCTATGTCGCTGAAGTCGTCGTTCCACCACAACGTCGGCGTGATCCCCAGCCAGACGTTCTCAGGGTCCAGTACTCGCTCGGTAACGCTCATCGTGTGATCCCTCTCATTGGTGCTCCGGTCTCGACTCGGTCGCATGGAACGCGCGCAGCACCTCGCCGACGCTCCACGCCTGGGCGATGCAGCCTCGCGGGGTGAACGGCGCGTCTCCGTCGAAGATCTCGCTGATCGTGCCCAGGCCGGCGGCGGCGAGATGGTCGGCGAACGGCGCGAGGATGCGCTGGGCGGCCGCCGGATCCCCGTGGACGCGCAGGTGCGCATCCACGAAGGGGCCGATCAGCCAGGCCCACACCGTGCCCTCGTGATAGGCGCCGTCGCGATGAGCCTGATCGCCGCCGTAGAAGCCGACGAACGCCGGATCGGAGGCGGCCAGCGAGCGTATGCCGTGGGAGCCGAGGAACGCGTGGGCGCAGACGTCGAAGACCGCCCGCCGTCGCTCCTCGTCGAGCAGCGCGTCCGGAAGCGAGACGGCCAGCAGCTGGTTCGGCCGCAGCGACGGATCGTCGCCGTCCGGCCCGTCGAGGACGTCATAGCAATATCCGGCGGCGGGGTTCCAGAAGCGCTCGAATCCCTCCAGCGCCGCCTCGGCTCGCGCCTGGTACGGCGCGCTCGGCTCACCCAGCCGATCCGCGAAGCTCACCATCGCTGCGAGCGCGTTGTACCAGAGCGCGTTGACCTCGACCGGCTTGCCGATGCGCGGCGTGATGACGTGATCGCCCACCTTCGCGTCCATCCAGGTGAGCTGGACGCCCGGCTCGCCGCCGCGCAGCAGGCCGTCGGCGGGATCCACCACGATGCCATAGCGTGTTCCGGCGACGTGCGCGTCGACGATCTCCTGCAGCGTCGGCCACAGCTTCCGCAGCAGGGCGGCGTCCGCCGTCGCCTGCAGATAGGCCCGAATTGCCTGGAAGTACCACAGCGTGGCGTCGATCGTGTTGTACTCGGGCTGATCGCTGCCGTCGGGGAAGCGGTTGGGCAGCATGCCCTGGCTGACGTACTGCGAGAACGCCTCGAGGATCGGACCGGCCACCTCGGATCGACCGGTGACCAGCGCCAGCCCCGGCAGGCTGATCATCGTGTCGCGACCCCAGTCCTCGAACCAGTGGTATCCCGCGATGACGCTCTGGCCGTCGGGCTCAGCGACCGTCGGACGATCGACGACGAACTGGTCTGCGGCGAGCACGAGGCGCTGGATCCAGGGCGGTGACTCGCCGGCGCCGGACGGGCGCGCCGCATCGAAGCGCGCGAGCAGCATCGCGTCGCGCTCGCGCCGCTCCTCGAGCTCCCCGTCGCCGACCGCCGCATCGTCGTCTGCGCTTGCCAGGAAGAGCAGCGTCTCGCCGGGAGCGATCGTCGCCTCGAACGTGCCCGCGTGGACGTGATCGTCATGGTCGTTCAGCCCGCGCGCGGTCTCCTGCGGCAGGTAGTAGCCGCGATAGAGCTCGTTGGTCACCTGCGCGTCGCCGGAGTCCGTCAGCAGCACGAGCGGACGGCTGCCGTCCCCTCCGGAGGTGACGCGAAGCCCGTCGTCGGTCGGCTCCACCTGCGCCGGCCAGGCGACCTGGCCGGTGTTGTGGAAGACACGGTTGTCGACGATCGCGCGGATCGAGAGCGTGACGGCATCCGCGGCCGACACGAGCGTGTATGAGACGAACGTCGTGTTGGCGCCGAACTTCATCCAGATGCGCTTCTCGACGACCGCCTCTGCGCAGGCGAAACGCCACAGCGGGACCGAGCCTTCGAGCTCGAAGCTCTCGATGTTCGTGTAGCCGGCGGGGGCGACGGCGCCCGAGGCCCAGCGATTGGTGGCCAGGTCGTACGCCGCACCGCGGTAGGTCAAGGTCTCGTCGAGCTTGACGAGCATCAGCCGCCGATCGACGGGTGGCGCGAGCGCGGCCACGAGCAACCCGTGGTAGCCGCGCGTGATCGAGCCGGCGATCGTGCCCGATCCGTAGCCGCCGATCCCGTTCGTCACGAGCCATTCGCGCTGCTCGGCGACTTCGAGATCGCCCGCGATCTCCCGCCCCAGTCGGATCGGCATCTGTGCGGCAGATGTGTCCTGGACGACGGCCATCGGCGGCGCTCCCCTACTCGGCTGTTTCGAATGCGGGAATGCGCGGCGGCGCGACCCACGAGCCGTAACCCGGTGCCTTGGCTCCCGGCGGGCTGGCGCCGATCGCCGGCCAGAGCAGGCCTTCGGTGTAGGCGGTCGGCGACACCATGAAGGTGAAGTCCTCCTCCAGTGCGCCGAACGCCTCCGTCCAGGCTCGCGGCAGCTCATACCAGATGCCGACGTACCAGAGCTTGACGATGTTGCGCGCGACGGGGCCGAGCTTCTCGTCGCTGAAGATCTCCGCGCGCAGCAGGTTCACGAGCGTCGGCGGATCACCTTCTGCCATCGTCTTGACGCCCATGTAGCCGTCGAGCAGCTTGCCGACGAGCGCCTCCCCGACGACGTTCTCGGTCGCGGAGAGATAGGCCTGCGCCTGACCGGTCCCCCGCAACTCGAACTCGGTGAACGCGGTGACGTCGGAGGAGAACGCGAGGAACTGCGCGAGCCGATGGCTGCCGGCGGTCATGCCGCCGCTCCGACGAGGACCGGCATCTCGAAGGTGGGCGCGGCGTTCACGCCGTGCTGTCCGGGGATCGGGTTGCGCATCAGCTGCGTCATCGTCGTGCGGATCCGGAACATGTCCGCCACGGCGCCGAGCAGCAACTGGGGATTGCCCGTATAGGCACGGGTCAGGAGACGCAGGAAGTCGGCGTAGGACGCGTTGAAGCGCAGGGCTGCCTCCTGGAGCTCGGAGCCGTCGGGATAGTCGTCGACGCAGGCGTTCGCCTTGATCGGGTAGACGGCATCCCAGTCGATCGAGAGCTCGGGGCCCGTTGGGTGGCCCGGCTCGTCGCCGGACTCGTAGTACCTCTCGTTCTTGATCTGCTTGAACCGGTAGTAGTGGGCCAGCTCGTTCTCGTCGTCGTGGATCCCGCCGCCCAACCCCTCGCCCTGCTCGGTGATGAGGTCGATCGCCTCGCAGGCCGTGTCGAAGTCCGTCACCACGATCACCTCCCCACCTCCTGAGTAGTAGTACTCGGGCCCTACCTGTCGCGCAGGGTTGCCGATAAAGAGATCGTCGTGCAGCTCGTCGCGCAGGTACTTCAGTCCGCGTTTGATCTCGGTGTAGAACTCACCGATGCTGTAGAACCGCAGCTCGGGCTCCCCCGGCACGGTCGCCAGCATCGAGACGCCGGCATCCTCGTCCATGGTGACGATTCGCGATGCCTCGTCCGCCGCCTTGCCGGGGCGTTCGATGTTCAGGAAGGTCTTGATGCAGTCCTTGCTGAAGCGCTCCCTGCTCACCTCGAAGTCGTCCTCGCCGTCGGGCAACTTGGTGGGATACGTCGGCACGAACTCCGGTGCCGTGAGATCCGGCGTGCCGCCGACGGCGTTGAGGAGGTTCGCGGCGAGCGTGAGATGGAGCATCTCCTCGACCGCGACCACACGGATGACGTGGACGGCGTCGGAGTTGGTCTGCGGGTGGATCGAATAGAGCGCCGTCAGGTACGGAGGGATCGTCGCGTGCTCGATCTTCATCGCGGCATGGAGGTACTCGTGCAGGCGCTTGACGGTCGTGATCTTGGCAGTAGTCACTGATTTTCAGTCCGATCGCTTAGTGCGTCGCGAGCTCGCGCGGCGCCGCCTGCTTGTCAAGGTCCCTGAGCATCTGCTGTGCGGTGCGCAAGCAGAGCGCGGCGATCGTCAACGTCACGTTGGCGGTTCCGATCGAGGGCATGCTGCCGCCGCCGACGAGGTAGAGATTGCGGTGATCCCACGAGCGCTGGTTGGAGTCCACGACCGAGTTCTTCTTGGTCGTCCCCATGATGTGCGTTCCGGCCAGGTGGTTGCCGCCGCGGATGACGTACCCGACGCCCTCGTAGCTCACGTAGCCGTAGTCGGTCGGGTCGTACATCGTGTAGTCGGCCGCGCCAAGGCGCTGGTAGAGCTTGCGGGCGAACTCGCGCGCGTAGGCCACGCCCCGCATCGTGTACTCGGGGATGTTGTACGTGATGACCGGGCGCATGTTGCCCAGCTGGTCCTTGTAGCTCGGGTCGACAGTGACGCGGTTGCTCTCACTCGGCAGTACCTCGATCATGAACGCGAGCTGCAGCTGACGTGAGATCCGGTCGATCAGGTCGCGTCGCAGCGCGGGCCCGAACCTGTTCTGCGCGTCGACGAGGTTGATGAGGTCCGTGTAGGGCGAGCCCATCGCCCAGCCCCAGCCGTCGTTGTGGATGTCGACGCCGAAGGCAGCTTGGCGGCGACGGAAGCTCCCTCCGCGCAGATCGGTGATCCCGCCGGTGCAGTTGGTCCCTCGCATCGTGCCCGCCACCTCGGGCAGCAGCGCCCAGCTGAGCAGGTAGGCGTGATCCATGAGGTTGCGCCCGACGAGCCCGCTCGTGCTCGGCAATCCCGACGCCAGCATGAGCCGCGCGTTCTCGATCGCATTGGCACCGAGCACGAAGATCTTCGCGCGCACCGTGCCGACCACGTGCTCGGGCGAGCTCGGATCGCCGTAGCTCTTGTACTCGATCTCGGTGACGCGGCCCGTGTCGGGGTCGATGTGAACCTTGCAGGCGACCGTCTTGTTGAGGATGTGCACCCGGCCCTTGTTCTGGAGGGCTTGGGCGAGGGTCTTGCCGGCGTGATACTTGGCCTGGATCGGGCAGATCGGAACGCAGTTGTTGTTGCCCTGACAGCGCCCCCCCTCGTCCACCTGATGCGTGCTGACGGCGCCGATGGGGGCGTACCCGTTGCCGCCGTCGTAGTCAGGATTGGGGATCCCGTTTCGAGCCTGGGGGAAGCTGCGCACCTTCAGCTCGTAGTGGTGGCCGTCCAACTCGACCCTCGTGCCGTCGATGCCCGCGGCAACCGTCTTGTCCAGATACGACAGGGGAATCCTGCGCATCGGAAAGACGTAGCCCTCGGGGAACGTCATCCCGAGATACGCCTGGTCCTCGACGTCGGCTGAGACGCCGATTTCGCGCTCGGCGTCGCGGTAGTGCGGCTCGAGGTCGTCGTAGCCCAGCGGCCAGTCCTGCGCCTGCGAGAACTCGCTGCGCATGTTGAAGTCCTGTGGAAGCATGCGCAGGGCCTTGGCCTCCCAGTGCATCGTCGTGCCACCGAGGACCCTCGTGTAGGTGGTGTCCGTGGAGAACGGCCCGTTCTGCACGAGGTAGGCCGATGCATCCGGCTGGCCGGGCCGGATCTTGCGGGCGTCCGGCCCGCGCGGCATCGGAGCGTCGGCGTTGGGGGGATACGGAGACTGGTTGTCCTTGAAGGCCGTTGCGTAGAACTGACGCACGTAGGACTCATACGACTCCAGCGTCCCGTCGCCGATGCCGGCCTCGAGGATGAGGACGCTCTTGCCGGCCTTGCTCAGCTCGTTCGCGACGATGGCGCCGCTGACCCCGGCGCCGACCACGACGGCATCGTAGACGTTCGTCGAAGCGGTCTCGTGATCGGTCCGTTCAACAGCATCGACCGGGAAGATCACCGAAACTCCAAGTTATAGATCCGTGCCACGGTTCTCCTGTCGTGTTGCCACTTCAGCCGCGAGCGACTGAGGTGTGTCGGTGTCTCGCAGCCGTGCTGCGTCGGATCGACGGCGTCTGTCACCACCGCGTTCATGAGAGCGATGGATCCCACTCGAACGTGGGACCGGCATGCCGGCCGGGATGGCCGGCGAGGGGATTGGCGAGCAAGACGAGCATCGCGTCGCGTAGCGTGAACATGCTGTGAACTGCGGGCAGGAGAGCTGCGGGTTCACCGTTGAACGCGCTCTCGATCTGGCGCAGGAGCATCGACCACGTGCGGTTCGCCTCGTCTGAGACGGCGATCAGGTCGGGGTCCGCGTAGTCGGCGGTGCGCGGGTTGGCGAGCATCGGGTACACGGCATCGAAGTCGACGCCTATTGCCGGGCCGGACGGTATACCGGCATCGTCGGCGCGCAGGTAGGCGCGGTCGTGCTTGATCTGCTGGAAGCGGAAGTAGTGGGCGAGGTCGCCGTCCTCGTCGTACATCGAGTGCATGTCGCCCTCGCCCTGCTCGACGATCTCCGCGAGCGCCGCGCGCGCCGAGGTCAGATCCGTGACGGTGATCGGCGCCCCGCCGCCGGCGTAGTAGTACTCGCGCGAGATCTGTCGCGCCGGCTCGCCGCAGAACAGCTGCTTCTCGCCGATCTCGGCGGCCGCCTCCGAGAGATGGTCGTCGATGTCGGCGTAGAAGGCGCCGATGGTCGCCTCACGCTCGCACGCCTCGGCGGCGCCGGAGATGTGAGGCTCGTCGCGCCGTCCGGCGACCAGCGGGTGATCCGCAGGGATGGTGTGATGGTCGCCTTCGGGGTTCTCGACCTTGAGAAACGCCTCGACGGCCTGCGGCGAGAACGGTAAGAGGTCCACGACGACGCCGTCCGGAAGCACGTGCGGATAGCGAGGCGCGTGGTCCGGGGCCGGCGACGCGCGGCTGGCCGCCGATCGCGTTGAGGACGTTCGCCGCCAGCACCATGTGGAGCATCTCTTCGACGACGACGGAGCGAATGACGAGCTTCGCCTCGTTGTTGCCCTCTGGATGCATCGAGTACAGCGCGCAGAGATACGGCGGGATCGTCGCGAGCTCCAGCTTGACCGCCGCCTCGAGGAGGCTCTTCACCTGATCGGCGATCACGTCCGCAGCTCCGCGGCCAGCCGCTCGGCCGTGCGCAGCGTCAGCGCGGCCATCGTCAGCGTCGGATTCGAGGTGCCCATCGTCGGGAAGCTGCCCGAGCCGATGAGGTAGAGGTTGCGGTGCTCCCAGGAGCGCTGGTCGGCATCGACGACGGACTGTTCGGCACGGTCGCCCATGATGTGGGTGCCCCCGAAGTGGCCCATGCCGTGGTATCGGTATTCGTTGCCGCGGTACGCCACGGAGGGAAACCACGACGCCTGCTCCGAGTCGGTGCAGTCTGTGATGCCGGCGCGTCCGAAGACCTCGCGTGCGACGTCGCTGGCAGCCGCCATCCCGGCGAGCGTGTAGTCGTCGATGCGGTAGTGGATCACGGGCCGCGGAAGGCCCAGTGGATCCACGTAGCTCGGATTGATGGTGACGCTGTTGTGGGGAGAGGGCAGCTGCTCGACGCTCAGCGAGAAGCGCACCTGACGCTGGAGCGTCGAGGCCAGATGGTCGTGGAGCTGGGCCCCGAACAGATCTTGGTTGGTGACCGCTTCGGCGACGGTGCTGTCGGGCGCGCCCGCCGGCGCCCTCCAGCCGTCGTTGCCGACGTCAAAGCGAAACGCGGCGTGTTCGGCCCGGAAGGGCCCGCCGCGCATGTCCTCGATGCCGGCCGTCGACTGCGGACCTCGGTACGGCCCGATCGGGACAGGCGAGAGCCCCCACGCGTAGAGCGTCGGGTGGTCCATGAGGTTCCGCCCGAGCTGGCCGCTGGCACCGCCCAGCCCGGAGACGAGCATGAGCTTGGCGTTCTCGACGGCGTGCGCCGCGAGCACGTACGCGCGGCCGCGCGCCTTGTGCATGGTGCAGCGTGGCGAGTCGGGGTCCTCGTAGCGCAGGTACTCGATGCTCTGCACGGCGCCGCTCGCCGCATCGACGTGGATCTTCGAGGCGACGGCCTGTGCGAGCACCTGCAGGTAGCGCTTGTCGGCCTGCGCCAGCGACTTGGACGCGTTGTACTTCGCCTGGATCGGGCAGATCGGCGTGCAGGCGGTGTTGCCGGCGCAGCGCTGCCCCAGGTCGCGCCCGAGGGCCTGGCCGCCGGTGCGGTCGTCGACGGCGCCAACCGGCACGTAGTCGCCGCGGGGGATCGAGTTACGCGCCGCGGGATAGCTTCGGACGTTGAGAGCGACCTGCTGCGACCCCAGCTCGACCTCCATGCCGTCGACGGCCCCCGCGAGGACGTGATCGGAGTAGCTGGGAGGTATCCGGCGCATCGGGTAGTCGTAGCCGTCCCGAAAGTCGATGCCGAGATAGGACTGGTCCGCCACGTCGGCGGCGACGCCGATCGCCTGCTCGGCCGCCTCGTAGTACGGCTCGAGATCTGCGGCCTGCAGCGGCCAGTCGCGTCCGACGCCATAGCGCGAACGCAGCTCGAAGTCCTCCGGAAGCATCCGCAGCGACACCCCGAGCCAATGCAGCGTCGAGCCGCCCAACAGGCGCGAGTAGCTGCTGCCGTACTTGTCCGGGCCCTCCTGCACGAAGTAGCCGTCGCCCTCGCGCACGTCGCGCGTGTCGGGCTGGGGCGCGTTGACGGACGGCGGCCACGGCGACTCCGGGCCCTTGCCGGCCGCGGCGTAGAAGCGCTGCAGGTGCTGCGTGTAGCCGTCGAAGGTCCATGCCGTCGCGGGCCCGGCCTCCAGCAGGAGGACGCGGAGCTTCGCGCCGGTCAGGTGCCTGGCCATGAGCGCGCCGGTGACGCCGCCGCCGACGATCACGACGTCGTACTGCGTGTCGCCGGTCATCGGCCCGCGCCCGCGGGCGCGACGGCCCATGCCCCGTAGCCCTGCTGGCGAGCGCCCGCCGGGTGCGCCCCCGCGACGACCCACTGCAACGCGGCCTGATAGGACTGCGCCGACACGACGCGGTCGGTGTCAAGCGGCGAGGTTCCGTAGGTTGCACGCCATTGATCGGGCAGCGCGGTCCACGTTCCGCAGTACCACAGCAAGATCAGGTTCCGTGCGACGGGCCCGAGCTTGAAATCGCCGAGGATGTCAGCGGCGACCGCCGCGTCACGTTCGGACCCTACCGGCAATCGCTCGTAGACGGCGAGCAGATCATCGAGTAATTGCGCTGGTAATACGTCATCCAATGCACCGATATAAGCGTCAGTCATGCCCGTGCCGGTCAGCGCAACGCACTTGAACCCGGTTAACAGTGCTGACAGATCCAGGAACACCTGCGAGCGATTGGCCACGCCGTCGCTTCTACACATTTTCGCCCGGCACGACAAGGGCAAGCTCGAAGCTTAATAGAAATCGGAGGAACCCGGTTGACAGCGTCGCTGCAACGCTGCAAGCTTTTCCGTATGCTCGTGGATCTGTCGGGCGTCTGGAAGTTGGTTGCATGGCGCAGTTTCGGAGGATGGGACTGTCACGTACCCCCTTGGCGACGACGCGCATGGTCAGCTGATTTACACAAAAACCGGGCGAATGGCAGTGCAGATGACCGCGGCGAACCGGCCGCAGGTCGACACCAGCGACGCCCTGGGCGGTGACGAACAGCAGCGTGCCGAGGCGTATTCGACGTGCCTGGCCTACTTCGGCAGCTACGAGGTGTGCGGCGAGACGGTCGTGCATCGGATCGACGAGAGCCTGTTCCCCAACTGGTCCGATGCCGAGCAGACCCGCCCGTTCGACTACGACGGCGAGCAGCTCGTCCTGAGAACGCCACCGACGCAGACCCCGACGGGGACCGTCGTCAACGCGATCGCCTGGGTTCGCGACAACCGCTAGAGGAAGGCTCTGATCTGATGTCAGCTTCGCTGTTCGTCCGTGCCAAGACGGCTCCGCTCGCCGCAGAGAGAGCCCGTCCGCAGGCGGCAGTCCGGGAGGGCGATCTGCAGACGATCGCCCAGCACATGTACTCGCTCATGTTGCGCAACGTCGCGAGCGACGGCTACCCGTTCAGCGACCCCGCGGCCCCGGGGACGTACTCCAAGCCAGGGTGCGTCATTGCCGCTCCCTCCTTCCCGGGCAACACTCCCGGCGTCGATCAGGACTACGTGTTCAACTGGACGCGGGACGCCGCCATCACGGCGCTCGAGCTCGTGGCGGCCGACATGCCGACGGCCAATGGCGCGGGGGTTCAGCCGCTCGTCGACTACGTCACGTTCGCACAGGTCTGCCAGGACAACGCCACGCCCACGATGGGCCATGCGTGCTACACGATCCAAGGACAGTCGCGTCCGTGGTCCGAGCAGAACGACGGTCCCGCGATCCAGACCATCGCCATGCTGGCGGCTTTCGATCAGCTCGACGCGGCCACGCAGGCGATCGCCACCGCGGTCATCGACAAGAACATCGAGTACCTGCTGGGCGTCTACGAGGATCCGACGACGAACCTCTGGGAGGAGCACCAGGGCTACTCGTTCTTCGCGCGGGCGGTTCAGCTGCGCTGCTTCGAGGAGCTTACGTCCAACACGCACGCCATCCCGGTCCCGCCCGCCACGGCGACCGCCATCGACTGGTTGCGCATGGCACTCGAGGCGCACTGGAACGGCTCGTACTACGTCACGCTGCTGGCGCAGCCCGGGCCCGGATCGGCGAGCTCGCCGACGGTCCCGCCCGACCAGGGCTACGACCCCAACATCGACATCATCCAGGCGTGCGTCTACGGCGCGGTCCCCTGCACGGACACGAAGCTGCTCGCCACCGCCGCCGAGCTTCGCCGCCGATGGGCGAACAGCGCGTCGCCGTCGGTGTACGCGATCAACGTCGCCGACGAGAGCCGGGGCGTGGGACCCATGTTCGGGCGCTATCCCGGTGACACCTACGACGGTGACTCGTCCGACCACGTCGTCGGAGGACATCCGTGGGCGCTGTGCACATGCAACTTCGCCGAGCTCTACTACGGCGTCGCGAACGAGATCGCCAAGGGTCAGGTCGTGCCATACGACGACCTGTCCGCGGCGTTCTTCGACCAGATCGGAGTCAGCGCCGCTACAAAGGCGGACGATGCGATCGGTGCTCTGCAAGGCGCGGGCGACGCGGCGCTCGCATCGGTCATCTACCACAGCGATCACCTCGAGCTCAGCGAGCAGTTCGACGGCACGAGTGGATACGAGAAGAGTGTGCGCGACCTCACCTGGAGCTACGCGTCGTTCTTGTCGGCGGTCCGCATGCGGACCGGCATCGGCGTGCAGGGCTGACGCCGGCCGCCACGGCGGCGGGATCGCGCTGGCGGATCGAGGCGCTGATGCGCTGGCCGTCGGGCCCGTTCATCCAGCGCCCACGCCGCTGCGGCGCGGGCGAACGAAACCGCGGTAGCTCAAGCGCGCGGTGGTTCATGCTTGCGGGAGACGATGACCTTCCGGATCGACCCGCTGCAGCTCGCCCCGATCCTTGCCTTCGGCGTGATGTACCTCGTGCGCGCGCGCACGCTCGCGCGCAACGACAAGCCGGTGCCCCGCTGGCGTCAGGCGTGCTTTCTGTGCGGGCTCGCGCTGATCGCGATCACGCTGGTGTCGCCGCTCGGCACGCTGTCGGGCGAGCTCTTTCTCGCGCACATGGCCGAGCACCTGCTGATCGCCGACCTTGGCGCGCTGCTGATCGTGCTCGGTCTCAGCGGGCAGTTGCTCGCTCCGCTGCTCAGAGCACCTGGCCTGCGCTGGCTGCGCCATCTCGCGCATCCCGTGCCCGCCTTCGCGCTGTGGGCAATCGATTTGATCTTCTGGCACTTCGTCGGGCCGCACCAGGCGGCGGTGCGAAACGACGCCGTCCACGCGCTGCAGCACATGCTGTTCGTCGGCCTGGGGATCAACATGTGGATGGCGCTGCTGGGCCCGCTCCCCAAGCCCGCGTGGTTCGGCAGCTTCGCCAAGCTCGGCTACATCGTCGTCGTGCGGCTCACCTCGACGGTGCTCGCCAACGTCTTTGTGTGGAGCAACGACGCGTTCTTTCGCGTCTACCGTCCGGGTGAGCTGACGCACGCCATCTCACCGCACACAGATCAGGTCGTCGCCGGCTCGATCATGATGGTCGAGGGGTCGATCCTCACGATCTGCCTGTTCTGCTGGCTGTTCATGCGCAGCGCGCGCGAGGGGGAGGAGCGTCAGGAGCTGCTTGACCTCGCCGCCGCGGGCGGCGTCGTGCTCGACGAGCGGCGCGCGGCGCGGGCGGTGACAGCCGGACGCGGGCGAGAGCTAAGACGCCGGATCGAGAAGGGGCCGACCGGGTAAGGTCCAAGGATGGCCTCCATGCTCAAGAAGAAGCTCAACGAACTGGCAAGCTCGCCTCAGGGCAAGAAGCTCACCGACAAGGTTCAGAAGCTCGCCAACGATCCCAAGACGCGCGAGCAGATCGAGAACGCCAAGCGCAAGCTCAACGAGCGGCGCAACCGCGGCGGCGGCCCCAAGGCCGCCTGACGACGCGTCAAAATCATTCGCCGAGCGTGAGCTCTCGCGCGCGCTCGGCGAGTTCGACCACTCCGTCCCCGAAGCCCTTCAGATAGGGGTCGTCGGTGCTCCCCGCGAGTGCCCGCCGGTAGTTGCCCTCCATGAACACCGCCGCCTTCCACAGTGCCAGGGCGCGGTACCAGCGGATGTCGGTCATGCAGCGCCCGCTGCGCTCCTCGTAGCGCGCGATCAGCTCGTCGCGCAGCAGGAAGCCGTCCAACCGGGTCACGCCGGACAGCTCGAACATTCCCATCGGCGGGTCGTCGCGGTCGATCCACAGCGCGCAGAGATAGCCGAGGTCGGCCAGCGGATCGCCGATCGTCGCCATCTCCCAGTCGAAGATCGCGACGAGCCGGGCCGGCGCGGCGGCGGCCATCATCGTGTTGCCCAGCCGGTAGTCGCCGTGCACGATCGTCGCCGGGGCAGGTCGCGGCATCCTGGCGGCGAGCCAGCGCCCGACCTGTTCGACCGCCACGAGCTCGCGCGTCCTGGAGTGCTCCCACAAGCGGCTGAAGCGGCGCAC
>DASVPU010000376.1:0-6076 GCA_036389475.1 Solirubrobacteraceae bacterium | reverse complement strand
ACCTGCCCGGCCAGGGCTTCGTGCAAATGGGCGTCGAGGACTACCTCATCAACGACGGCCTCGGCTACACGACGCTGTGGTCGATCGGCTGCCCGTTTCACTGCTCGTACTGCGGCAACACGAAGTTCATCGCCAACGACGCAAAGTACAAGCGCATCCGCCACCCCAGCGCGCGCTACATGGTCGACCAGGTCAAGGACGCCCGCGCTCGCTTCCCGCACCTGAGCCAGGTCTCCTTCCACGACGACTCGTTCATGGCGATCCCGTACGGCCAGCTCGAGGAGTTCGCCGAGCTGTGGCACGACGAGCTGAAGCTCCCGTTCGCGGTCTACGGCGTGATCCCCAACTACGTGCGCCAGGACAAGTTCGAGCTTCTGTCATGGGCCGGGATGAACCGCATCCGGATGGGGATCCAGTCGGGCTCTAAGAACATGCTCGACTTCTACAAGCGCCCGACGCCGCCCGAGAAGATCTTGCGCGCCGGTGAGGTCATCGCGTCGTTCGCGCCGAAGTACCACATCCCGGCGGCCTACGACATCATCATGGACAACCCGATCGAAACTCGGGACGACGTCAAGTCCACGCTCCAGCTGCTGTACATGATGGACCGGCCGTACACGCTGTTCATCTACTCGCTGAAGGTCATCCCCAACACAGGGCTGGCGGCGGCGATGGAGGAGCGCGGCGTCGACCTCGACGAGATCGACGATTCCTATCTGGCGATTCCTCCGCGGTGGGCGAACATCATGCTGTATCTGATCGCGCTGTGGCGCCCTCCGCCGTGGCTGTGGAACCGGCTGATGGGACGCGTCCGCGCCAGCAACGAGCCGCAGAAGCTCTACCCGCGGTTGGGCTTGGTGCTGCGCACGCTGTACTTGACCAAGCGGGTCTTGAGCCACTTCCGCGTCATGGACTTCTCGATCACGCCCGGCAAGACCGGCTACTACGCCTGGAAGGTCGGTCTCGTGAGCCTCTGGCAGAAGCGCTTCACGCGCCGGCCGCCGCGACCGCAGCGGACCGTCCTGCACAAGGACGAGGCGATGGTCGGCGTGACGGTGATCTCGCCCGATCGCCCCGCAAAGCGCGGAGCCTGAGCGAGCCGCCGCCGCCGCGCTTACGCGGCGGCCGCCGTGCCGCTGACCGCGCGATAGGCGTCGGCGAGGCGCATGACCCCCTCTTCGATCCTGTCGTTCGTCACGCCCGAGTAGGCCAGGCGCAGCGTGTTCTCTCCGCCCTCGAGCAGGAAGTCCGTGCCCTTGACGAACTGCACGCCGCGCTCGGTGGCCGCATCGAAGAGCGCGCCGACGTCGGTTCCCTCGGGGAGCTCGACCCACATGAAGTAACCGCCCTCGGGGGGCGTGTAGCGGGCCTCGGGCAAGTACGTCCGAAGCGCTTGGTCGAGCGTCGCGACGCGCTCGGCAAGCGCAGCCTTGACCGTGGCGATCGAGCCGTTCAGCGCTCCCGACTTGCAGAACTCGTAGACGATCGACTGGGCGACCATGTTCGGCGAGATGTACGTGTTCGTCGCGAGCTTCTGGATGTCGGCGATCAGCGGCTTGGGGCCGACGAGGTAGCCGACGCGGATCCCCGGGCAGACGGTCTTCGAGAACGAGGACGCGTAAACGACGCTGTCGCTGTCGTCCTGCTCGAGCATCGTCGGCAGTGCGTCGCCGCTGAAGCGGATGTGGCGGTAGGGGTCGTCTTCGAAGATCAGGAAGCCGTGCTCGGCGGCGAGCTCCAGCAGCCGCTTGCGCTTGCTCAGAGACAGCGTGTAGCCGGCAGGGTTCTGGAAGTTCGGAATGATGTGCGCGAGCGTCGGCACGACGCCCGAGTCGAGGAGCGCTCGCAGCTCCTCTGTATCGATGCCGTCGGTCTGCAGCGAGACCATCCGCACGTCGGCGCCAAGGCCGCGGAGGTTCAGCAGCGTGCGGTCGTAGGTCGGCTTCTCGACGACGACCGGATCGCCGGCCTGCACGACGGCGGCGAACAGGAACGCGTCGGCCTGCATCGAGCCGTTCGTGACGAGCACGTTGGCCGCGTCGACGCCGTGCTGCTCTGCGATCCAGCGGCGCAGCGGCACGTAGCCGATGCTCGTGCCGTAGGCCGTCGCGCCGCCGGGATCGTTCGCGAAGGCTGAAACCGCGGCATCGCGGAGGCCGTCGACGTCGACGATGTCCAGGGACGGGGCGCCGCGGGCGAAGGAGATCGTGTCGGAGGGCATCCCTCGACCTTAGCGTCCGCCGGCGCTGCGTCCCCTCTCGGCGCCCGGACCGCACGCCCGCTGCCCGTTGGACTTGGCGCTGACGGAGGTCACCGCGACTGCCCGCTACGGTCACGCCGTGGACGAATACGAGCTCCGAGATGCTTCGGCCGCCGATGCACCGGTGCTGGCGCAGATGCTGCGCTGGGCGATGGGCTGGCGCGAGGTGCCGGCCGCGGACGGCTCGCCGCCGTCGGTCCCGGTGGCGGGCTATGTGTTCGGCGATTTCGGGCGCCCGGGCGATGGCGGCGTCATCGCGGCGCGGGAGGGAGAGCCGGCCGGGGCGTGCTGGTATCGGCTGCTGCCGGCGGCGGCGCGCGGGCACGGCTTCGTCGCCGAGGGCGTCCCCGAGCTGACGATCGCGGTGCTTCCGATCCACCGCGCTCAGGGGCTCGGCGGCAAGCTGCTCGATCGCGCCCTCGACCATGCCCGCGCGGCCGGGTTCGGGTCCATCGGCCTGAGCGTCGAGACCGACAACCCGGCGCGCGGCATGTACGAGCGGCGGGGATTTGAGCTCGTGGCGGACAACGGCAGCTCGTGGACGATGCGCAAGCGCCTCGTCTGACGCCTGAGGACTCCGGCCGAGTGACGCCGCTCAGAAGGCCGTCGTCAGCGCGAGCGGGAACACGGGTCCCGCGCCGCGCCGGCGCAGCTGCCCGCCGACCATCGCAAGCGTCCAGCCGCTGAAGCGCCGGTCGTCGACGAGCAGCACAGCCTCGGGCGCAGGCGCGCCAATCAGCGCGAACGCGCCGCGGACGTTCGCCGCCTGCTGCACGGAGTTGCTCATCTCGCGCTGCGACGGCCGCTGCCCCGTGCGCTCGAGCAGCTCGACGAACGCCAGCCCGAGCGATGCCGCAAGGCGGCGGGCGAAGTCGGCGATCAGGTCGCCTGAGCGATGCGAGGGCACCGCGGTCACGTAGCGCACCGGCGGGCGCCATGCGCGCACGAGCGAATCGGCGGCGCGCACGAGCTCGTCGTCGAAGCGACCGCTGCGCGTCCCCTCGCGCACGAGCGGGTCCCAGCCGCCGTCGCCCATCCGCGCCAGCGCGCGCCCCTCCTCGACGACGTACTCGGCCGGGATCTTGCGCATCTGCCCCGCGGCGTCGGGCGCCATCTTCTTGCTCTCCAGCGTGAGCGGCCTGGATCGCAGATGGGCGATCGCATCACGGACCAGCGCCGGGTCAAGCGGTCCGTCGTGGCGCGCGCCCGCGCAGACCGCGCAGCGGCCGCAGTCGCGCGGAGCAGGGTCGTCGAGCTCCTCCTGCAGTGCGCGCATGAGGCAGCGCCCGTCGGCACCGAAGGCCGCCATCGTCGCCTGCTCGCGGCGGCGCAGCTCGGTGACCGCGGCGTAGCGCTGCGCGTCGTAGGTCCAGTCGCCGGCGCTGTCTCGTAGCCAACGGGAGCCGTCGCGCGTCACCGCGCCCTCGACGTCCAGCACCTTCAGCATCGCGTCGATCCGGCCCTTGCCGAGGTTGACCTGCGCGGTCAGCTGCGCCATCGACGCGCCGTCGGTCCCGGCCTCTTCGAGGTGCTCCAGGACGCGGTCGACGATCTCGCGGCGCGGGAACGCCTGTTCGATGAAGAAGTCCTGGATCCGGCGGTCCTCGGCGCCGCGCAGCAGAACGACGTCGGCGTGGTCGATCGCGCGGCCGGCGCGACCGACCTGCTGGTAGTAGGCGATCACCGAGCCCGGCGCCTGGTAGTGCACGACGAAGCCAAGATCGGGCTTGTCGTAGCCCATTCCTAGCGCGCTCGTCGCGACCACGGCCTTCAGCTCGTTGGCGAGCAGCCGATCCTCGACCGCGATCCGCCGCTCCGTCTGGATCTCGCCCGTGTAGGCCTCCGCCGCGATCCCGTGATCGTTGAGCCAGGCGGCGACCTGCTCAGCATCGCGCTTGGTGAGCGTGTACACGATCCCGGAGCCCGGGAGCTGCTGGACGTTCGTCGCCAGCCAAGCGAGACGGTCGGCCTGACCGGGTAGGTCGACGACCTCGAAGCGCAGGCTGCTGCGCCCGAGCGGGCCGCGGTAGACGACGAGCGGCGCCTGTTCGTGACCTGAGCGCAACTGCTCCTCTACGTCGGCCACCACCCTGTCGTTCGCCGTCGCCGTGGTCCCGAGCACGCCGACGTTCTGCGGCAGCCGCACGAGCATGTCGGCGATGCGCCGGTAGTCGGGACGGAAGTCGTGCCCCCAGTCGCTGATGCAATGCGCTTCGTCGATGACGACGAGCCCGACGCGGTCGGCGAAGGCCGGCAGCATCTGCGCGCGAAACTGGGGGTTGTTCAGGCGCTCCGGGCTGATCAGCAGGAGGTCGACGGCGTCGTCGGCCAGCAGCGCTGAGACTTCCTCCCAGGCATTGCGGTTGGTCGAGTTGACGGTGTGCGCGCGGATGCCCAGCCGCTGGGCAGCCGCAATCTGGTTGCGCATCAGCGCGAGCAGCGGCGAGACGATCAGCGTCGGGCCCGCACCGCGCTCGCGCAGCAGCGCCGTGGCGATGAAGTAGACCGCCGACTTGCCCCAGCCGGTTCGCTGGACGCAGAGCACGCGCGCGCGATCGTCGACGAGATCTGCGATCGCCTCGAGCTGGTGCTCGCGAAACGCGGCCTCGGTCCCCGCGAGCCCGTGCAGGAGCTCGGTGGCGCGGGGCGTCAGCTCGGTTGCGGTCGGCATCTCGTTCACTGTAGGCACGAGCCCGGCGGAGCTCGCCCCCGCAACAACCGAACTTGGCGCGTACAAGCGCCCGCCGCTGCACGCCGCGGGGGGCGAACTTCTTCGTTTCGGCGCCTCATCAGGGCATGAGCAGCGAGCGAGGGGAGAGTTACGATGGACGCCGTGAGTACGGCCCAGCGGATGACCGCGGACGAGTTCCTGGCCCTGGCGCCGGACAGGCGGTGGCGCGAGCTGATCGACGGTGAGGTCGTCGTGAACGAGCCGCCATGGATGCACAACCGCAGGCAGCATGGGATCGGCTTCGCGCTCGAATCTTGGATTCGCGGCGGACCGGCTCGGGGGGCTGCTGGAACTCCGCTGGACGTCGCGCTTGACGAGCGCAACGTGTTCGCGCCAGATCTCGTCTGGTATCGCGACGGCCGCGTCCCGCGACTGACCGACCTGGCCCCGTACCCGATCCCCGACCTCGCCGCCGAGATCCGCTCGCCCACGACGTGGCGCTATGACATCGGCGTGAAGAAGGCGAGCTACGAACGCCACGGCCTTGCGGAGCTGTGGCTCGTCGATACCGCGGCGAGCGTCGTGCTCGTCTTTCGCCGATCGACGCCCGAGGCCCCCGACTTCGACGTCAGCGAGGAACTCGACACGCAGGCGACCCTGACGTCGCCGCTGCTGCCGGGGTTCGCACTCCCCGTCAGCGAGATCTTCACGACGGACTAGATGGTTGTCCTGCCGTCCGCACCCGCTTGGAACGGGCACGGACTTACAGGACGGACCATTAGCTAGGAGCTTGTTGATTTTTCGTCGGTCGGGTCGTGAGACTGCCGGGATGGCACTTTCGGCATTTGTGGTCCGGTCGGGCGATGAAACTATGCAGATGCAGGTGGTTTGCCTGGACGATCTCGTGCCGGCCGATGACGAGTTGCGCCGGATCGAGGCGTTGATCGATTGGCAGCAGGTGCGGCGGACGGCCGCGCCGTTTTACAAGCCAGGCGGCGTGGGCCGGATGGGCCTGGATCCGGCGGTGCTGGTCAAGCTCGCGCTCGTGCTGGCGTGGCGGGGGCTGCCGTCGATGCGTCAGACGTTGCGGGTCGCGCGGGCGGACATGTCGATCCGGCGGTTTGTGGGCTACGGGTTGAGCGAGC
>DASVPU010000375.1:0-19287 GCA_036389475.1 Solirubrobacteraceae bacterium | reverse complement strand
CTGCGCCCCGCGCGTGGGGCCCGTGTCGCTAGGGAAGGTCGATCTCGGCCCAGATCGCAGCGTGATCTGAGGCCTGCTCGATCTTCTCGGTGATGGTGTCGAACATCGGCCAGCGGTCGCTGGCGCTGAAGACGCCCTTGCGAAAGATGCCGCCTCGGCTGACCTTGTCCATGAGGCTGGGCGACAGCAGGATGTAGTCGATCTTGTTTGCGGCGCCCTGGGTGCCGAACGTGCCGGGGAAGCCGTCGTTGTCGAACGCGGGACTTGTGCTGATGTCCTTCAGCGGCGTGCCGGTTATCAGCGGCGCGAGGTTCGAGGACCCGGGTGTGTCGTTCAGGTCCCCGAGGACGACGATGTTGGGCTGCTCGGAGAGGCGTTCGTTGACGATCTCCTTGACGCGGGTGGCTTGCTTCAGTCGCCGCGCGTCGCCGCCGCCGCGCTTGCTCTTGAAGTGGTTGACGAGAACCAGGACCTCCGTGCCGGCCTTCGAGCGCACGAGGTACTCCGCGCAATCGCGGCTGAAGATCGGCTGGTTGTTGGCTCCGAGGTCCAGGATGTGGGTGTGGACCGTGTCGATGACGAATCCGGTCTTCGTCATCAGTCCGACGTTGATCCCGCGGTCGTCGTTGCCTTCGATCAGCATCGAGTTCGCGTAGGGCTCGCCACCGACCTGGCGCAGCATCACTCGCGAGAAGTCGCGCAGCGAGTGGCGGTTCTCCGCTTCGACGACTCCGACGATGTCGGCATCCACCTCGTGGATCACGCGCGCGGTGTTGCGCGTGGTCAACTCGTTGACGGGCTGGCTCTTGAGCTCGACCCAGCCGAGCCAGTCGGCGCGACCATGGGCGACGACCTCGACAGACCCGTTCCTGGACCGGCGCACCAGCTGTCCGCGATTCTGGCGCAGCATCGCCAGGTCGCCGCCCTCGTCGTCGTCGCGCAACCCGAGCTGTGTCAACAGCTCCAGGATCCGCGCACGATCCGGTGCCTCGTACTTGGCCTTGCGCAGCAGCACATTGATCTCACCTTGAGCAATGATCGCCGCTGAGCCGGCCGCGTCCGCGTCGGCCAGCGCGATGGCACGCTCGAAGAGGTTCTCTACGTTGTAGGACGCGATCTTCATCGGTTACGAGCCTCGATCTCGGTCGTGTGCACCGGCGACACGCCGAGCCGCACCTTGTTCTCAAGAGGCCGCTCAAGGGAAGCCCTACTTTAAAGAGCGTGCTGAGCCGCCTCTAGATACACGAGCTCGCCCGCCGGACCCGCGATCCGCACGCCAGCGGAGCGATCGTGCGCACAGGTAACTCCCAGCGTTCTCCCAGACGCCGTTCAGACGCGGTGGCGACACTGGCTTCACCGCCCAACGCCCCAGGAAGACACCATGGCTCTCCAACTGCAATCCCAATCAGCCGACGACCGTGCCACGCTCGCCGACCCTGGCGGTAAGGCACGGCAGCCCGTTGCGATCGACTCCGCGGCAATGGCGCGCGCCACCCGTGATGCCGGCGTACGCGCAACCACCGCCGTCGGACTCGGCTCGATCGCCGTCATCCACGCCGTCGACAGCGTCGGCAAGTGGACGGAGACGCCGTACATGTTCTGGCTGTACATGGCGCTGATCGCGGGCTGCGTCGTCGCCGGCGCAGCCGTTCTGTTTCATGGCTCGCGCGTCGCGCTGCTCGCCGCGGCCGGGCTCGCCGCGAGCGTGATCGCGGCCTTTGTGCTGGACCGGACCGTCGGCCTGCCCAGCGCAACCGGCGACATCGGCAACTGGCTGGAGCCGCTCGGTCTGGCTTCGCTCGTGATCGAGGGTCTCGTCGTCGCGATCGGGGTCGGCGGCTTCCTCGCCGCCCGCCGTCACGGCTGACGCAAACGACGAACGGTGCCGCTCAGCGCTTTGCGAGCAATCACGCCGGAACGGCCTCCGGCTCCGGCACGCCGTGGGCGACGAAGTCGCTGTCACGCACGAGCGCGAGTGCGAGCAGCCCACCGACGAGCGCCATGACCGCGGCGACGAGCAGGATGTCGTTGAGGGCAGCCGTGAAGGCGGCATGAATCGCGTGCTCCAGGCGCGGGCGCGCCCCGGCCGGAGCGGCCGTAATCACTCGCGGGGCGCCACCGGCGCTGACGGCACGGGCAAGGCCATCACCTGCCCCCGCGCCCGGGGTGCCCGCGAGCGCGCTCGTCAGGCGCTGGGTCACCTGGCTTTGGAAGAGCGCGCCGAGGCCGGCGATGCCGGTCGCGATCCCGACCTGCCGGAAGGTCGAGCTGATCCCCGATGCCATTCCGCTGCGCGCCGGCGCGACGACTCCGATCGCCGCGTTGGCGATCGCGGGGTTGATCGTGCCGATGCCGATGCCGGCGACGATGAAGCCGGGCAGCAGCGCGGTCCAGTTTGAGCCGGCGTCGAGCCCGCGCATGAGCAGCAGCCCGATTCCGACGAGCGCGAGCCCGCCGCCGAGCAGCGCGCGGGTGGGCAGCCGCGCCGTGAGCTTGCCCGAGACCGCCGCCGCGACGAACGACAGCGCGGTCACCGGGAGAAAGCGCAGGCCGGTCTCCAAGGGGCCGTAGTCGAGGATCGTCTGCAGATACAGCGTGAGGTAGAGGAACATCGCGAACATCGACGCCGACAGCGCGAATGCCGCGATCGACCCGCCGGCGAACGTCCGGTTGCCGAACAGCGAGAGGTCGAACATCGGCCGCTGCTGGCGGCGCTCGACGGCGATGAAGAGCGCCAGCAAGAGCGCTGACCCTGCGAACAGCGTCACGATGAGCCCGCTCGCCCAGCCTTCCTCGTTGCCGCGAATCAGCGCCAGGACGAGTAGGAACAGCGCGCCGCTGAAGGTCAAAAGGCCGGCCCAGTCGACGCCGCCGGCCTCTTCGTCACGCGATTCCGGCAGCCGCCACAGCGCGATCGCGATCGTCGCGATGCCGATCGGGACGTTGAGGTAGAAGATCGACGGCCAGCCAAAGCCGCTCGTCAACGCGCCGCCGACGAGCGGGCCGATCGCGACGGCGGCGCCGGTCGTCGCGCCCCAGATGCCGAACGCCGTTCCGCGCTCGCGCCCATGGAACTCCTGCGCCAGCAGCGCGAGCGAGGTCGAGAACATCGCGGCGCCACCGATCCCCTGGGCCGCGCGAGCGAGGATGAGCACGAGCGCGCTCGGCGCGAGCGCGCAGAGGACCGATGCGATGGTGAAGCTCGCCAGGCCAAACGCGAAGACGCGTCGCCGACCGAGCAGGTCGGCGAGCGACCCGGCCGTCAGCAGCAACGCCGCGAGCGCGAGCGCGTAGGCGTCGATGACCCACTGAAGATCGCTGAAGCTTGCATCCAGCTCGTCGGCGATGTCGGGCAGCGCGACGTTCACGATCGTGATGTCGAGCAGCAGCATGAACGTCGCCAGGCAGACGGCGAGCAGGGTCCACCACTTGCGGTCCATTGGCCTCCCTCGGTGCGGCGCGTGCTTGCGTCGGCAGCGTATCGGGCCGAGCTATGAGCTCAGATTCTCACAGGGCCAGCCGCGTCTGCAGCTGGGGTCGTCCCGGCTCACACAGGCTGACGCCGTCTCGACGCGTCAGGAGCCGCGCTTGCGGTCGCGCCGCTCGGCCGCTTCGCGCTTGAGCTCGGCCTGCTTGTCGCGCGCGACCGCCGTGCGCTTGTCGCGACGTTCCTCAGCGGTCTCTCTCTGGCGTGGCTGTGGCGTCACCGCGTTGTCCGTTCGCTTGTGCGAGGGCGGTACGTCTGGCGCGTCTGGCCGGGTGTATGACCGATCGGCCATGATTCCTCCGTGCTGCGACTGACGTCGCGTCAAGACCTGGAGAATTCAGGATGGCGCTGCGCGCTCTAGCAATCGTTGCCCACGAGCTGCGTCAGGCTCAATGCTCCCTAGATCCGTCACGGTAGCAGGCGGGAACGATGCTCATCGGGCCAGGACACCGTGGCGCGACGCGGACGCGGCTCATGTCACGGCCGGCTGGACGAGGGCATGGACGAGCTCGCGCCAACCGTCCTTCAGTCGCTGTAGAGGCATCTCGAGCACACGGCGCTGGTGCAGTACGAGGTCGGCGGCGAGCACCGCGAGGACAACGTCGGCGAGGTAGTCGTTGTCCCGCGCCGGCGCTGCTTCGCGCAGCAGGATGATTACGTGTGTGCGGTAAGCGAGGTAGACGTTGTGGCGCAGGCGCAGGCCGGGAGTGCCGGTCTCGGCGGCGGCGAGCAGGTCGCCCTGGATCTCGATCAGCTCGAGCTGCCGCTCGCCGAACGCGACGAGGCGTTCGCGTGGCGCTGCCCCGGGCCCGAGCGGCGCCGGGCCGCGGATGAAGTCTTCCTGGAAGGCGCGCTCGCGTTCGTCCAGCAGGGCGCGCAACAGTCCTGACCGGTCGGAGAAGCGACGAAACAGCGTTCCCTTGCCGACCCCCGCCGCGTAGGCGACGCCGTCCATCGTCACCGACTCGATGCCGCGTTTGGCCACGAGCTCCCCGGCCGCGGTCAGGATCGCGAGGCGGTTGCGTGCGGCGTCAGCCCTCTCGACTCGCGCGGGTTGGAGCATCGGAAGCGCAGGCGAAGAAACGGGCTCAGTCACGACAGTGCACGATAGCTATCGGACCGCAGTCCACTTGTATTAGGCGGCCGCACATAAGCGGACCACGGTCCAGAGCTCGCCGACATCCTGAGCGAGCTCGTGGCGCCCCGCGGGCACGCTGCGTGCGGTCTGAGGACCGGTAGCGGAACGACCTTCGTCGGTCAGCACCGCCCGTCGGACACCGAAACGCGTCAGCAGCCGTCGATGCCGCAGGTGTCGCCGGCGGCGATCACCGGCATCACGGGATGCGACGCGGCCCACCCCTGGCGCAGCATGTCGGTCAGCGCCTCGGGCGGGTGAGCGCCCGACGCGCCCATCGCGCGGTCGATCACGAAGAACGGTACGGCGCGGATGCCCAGCGACGAGGCGGTGCGCTCGTCCTCGCGGACCTCGACGGCGAAGCGGTCGCTGGCCAGGACGTCGCGAACCTCGTCGGCGGGCAGGCCGACCTCCGTCCCCAACCGCTCGAGCACGCTGCCGTCGGAGATGAGCTCTCCCTCGCTGAGGTATGCGCGCATGAGGCGCTCCTTCAGTGCGTCCTGTGCGCCGTGCAGCGCGGCGAGGTGCAGCAGCCGGTGAGCGTCGAACGTGTTGCCGCCGCGGGCGATGTCGAAGCGGAAGTCCAGGCCGTTGTCGGCGGCGGTGGCGGTCATCCGCTGCTGCATCGCAAGCGCCTCCGCCCGGCTCGTGCCGTACTTCTCGGCGAGGTGCGCGGCCGCGTCCTGCGCGCGCTCAGGTGGCGCGTGCGGATCGAGCTCGAAGCTGCGCCACGTCACCTGAACGTCGTCGCGGTGCTCGAACGCGGCGAGCGCTGCCTCGAAGCGGCGCTTGCCGACGTAGCACCAGGGGCATGCGATGTCCGACCAGATCTCGATGTGCACGGCGGCGTTCCTTCCTTACGGTTGCGCAGACAACTACATCGAGCGTAGCGCGTCGTTGGATTCTCCCCCGGCGGCTGCGCTGGTGTAAGCGATCGCCCACGCGGCGAGCGGCCCGCGCACTATTCCTACTCCTACGGGTGCAACGAGGCCGACCTCCGCACTGCGGACGTCCGCAAGGCAGACCTGCGCGGGAAGGACCTGCGCGGGGCGAACCTCCGCGAAGCGAACTTCCGCGGCGCGATCACGGACTCCCGAATCAGATTGCCCGCGGCGTTGAGCCGAGCGGCGCCGCACCTGCGTTTGCGCCTGACCGCCTGCACAGCTCGCTGAGCGGCCAGGCCATGACGTTGCGCCAACCTCTCGCGCGTACGTCGACGCCTCGGCCGCTAGGGTCTGACCATGCGTGAGCCGCTTGCCTGCATCGTCTGCCTGGCAGCCGCCGCGGCAGTCGCCGTCCCTGCGGTGGCGGCGACGAGGTCGGTCAAGGTAGGCGACAACTACTACGTGCGCGACGGGGTCAAGCCGACCGTCAACGTGAAGCGCAACGACGTCGTCGTCTGGCGGTTCGTCGGGAGATCCGCGCACACGGTGACCGTCAAGAAGGGCCCGCAGAGGTTCAGCTCACCGGCGCGGACGTCGGGCTCGTTCAAGCGAAGGCTCACCAAGGCCGGCACGTACCAGATCTACTGCCAGATCCACGGCGCCGCCGACCAATCGATGGTCCTGAGGGTGAGGTAGGCCGGGGGCCCGGGTGGGGCGGGGCTGGCTTGGAGCTGGCGGCCTCGGGGTACTGAACTTCACTGATGGAGTTCGTCGCAATCAGCATCATCGTCCTGGTGGTGTTCGCCGTGCTGAGCGTGCTGGCCGTGTCACGCAAGCGCGCCCGCGAGGCGGACCGCGCGATCCGCCACGAGAAGCTCGAGGCGGTCGCCGACGGCCATCGCGAGATGGTCGAGGCGCACGCCGTCTCGATCGAAGAGCTGCGCCCGCAGGCCGAGGCGCACCGGCGTGTGGCCGCCCACCATGCGCGGCTGGCCGACGAGCTGGAGGCGAGAATCGCGCGCGAAGAGCGTCAGGCTCAGTTTCACGAGGAGCGCGCGCAGGCGACCGAGCAGGAGCGCGAGCAGGTCTAGTGGTCCGTCCTGCGAGTCCGCACCCGTTTGGATCGGCCGCTGATCACCGCTTGGCGGCGTCCTCGGTCGTCGATGTGCCAGGGGCACACTTTCCTCCCCGCGTCCTTGCCAGGCGGCGCCAGCGACCATCCGCACGGATTTACAGGACGGACCACTAGTCGAAGAACACGCCTGCCATGTTCGCCATCGTCTACGCCATCATCGGCGCGTTTGTCGCCGCTGCCAACCACTACTTCGCCCACGTCGGCTCCGTCGCCGGCGCCGCCGAGGCGATCATCGCGATCCTCATCTGGCCGCTCGTCCTGATCGGGGTCGACATCCGCATCAGGTAGGCCCGAGCGCCAGGCGCTCGGCGAGCCACGCAGCCTGCCAGGCCCGCTCGCGCGGCGCGGCGGCCACATCTCCGGCGGCGTGCGCTGCTACGTGCGAAGCGATGAAGGCGGCCTCGGCGGCGGCCGGCGAGGCGCTTGGCGGCTGCTCCCGCGCGATAATGGCGGCGCGAGCGGCGTCGGCCGCGCGGTGCACTGCATCGGTGCCGGAGTCGCCGAGGCCGGTGATCGAGTCCACGACCTCGACGATCTGCAGTGGGCTGTCGCAACGTCGCAGAGCGGCTGTCGCGGCGTCGTCGGGATTGAGCATCGTCAGGGCGGCATCTCGCGCGCGCAGAGCACACGCGGCCGCCAGCTCCGCCGCCACCGCCGCGTCCCACGCGTGGACACGTTCGACGAGCCGCCCACGTGCGGCGGCGAGCTTGCCGGCCTCGACATGGATGCCGCCTGCCAGCTCGACCCGCCACAGCTCGTCGTCGGGCCACTCGGGAAGATCCTCTAGGCGACAGGCGCTAACCGCCCCGAGCTCGTTCGCCGCGACCCACGACCGGTCCTGTGCAGGATCGGGCCAGCGGACGCCGGAAAACGGGCCGATCCGGCCTCTGCGCAGGAACTTGTAGGCGATCACTTCGGTGAGCTCCGTTCCTCCTGCCAGCGCCGGAACAGGCCCAGCAGCTCCTTGGACTGCTCGGTCGAAGGATCCGGCTCCGCGAGCCGGCCAACGAGCGCGATCGTGTCGCGCATCTGCTCGACGTACGTCGCGCACCCGCGGCAGAAGACGATGTGGCGCTCGATGTCGGCGCGCTGCTGGGCGTCCATGACGCCCTCGAGGTAGTCCGTGAGCGCGGCGACGAGCTGCTGGCACGTCACGTGCTCGACGTGGGCGCTCATGCGGTCGCTCCTTCATGAAGGTAGGCCTCGAGTGCGCCACGCAGCTTGCCGCGCGCGCGGTGCAGCAGGATGCGCTGGTTTCCATCCGACAGGCCGAGGGCGTCGCAGACCTCCTCGGGCTCCCACCCCTCGACGTCGCGCAGGACGAGAACGCGCGCCTGACGTGGCGGCAGTTCGTCGATCGCCGCGCGCACGAGCTCCAGCGTCTCTCGGCCGAGCAGGCGCTCGTCGGGCAGCGCGCTCCAGCTCGCCGGAGACGCCGACCAGTGGCCGGCCCAGCGATGGCCCTCGGGCAGGAAGCGCTCGGCGTCGATGCCGCTGTCCTCGTCGTCATCTGTCGCGAGCGACGAGAAGGGCGCGCTGCGGCGCTCGCGTACCGCTCGCGTCCGCGCGCGGTTGCTGAGGATCTGGAAGACCCACGTCTTCAGCGACGAGCGGCCCTCGAAGCGGTCGATCCCGTTGAGCACCGCGAGCCACGTCTCCTGGACGACCTCCTCCGCGACGGCACGGTCGCGCACGAACGTGCGAGCGAGGTTCAGCAGCGACGAGCCGTAACGGTCCAGAAGCCCGACGAACGCCGTCTCCTCGCCACGGCGCAGCGCCGCGACGAGCGCGACGTCATCGTCGCTGTCCGGACGCCGTCCCGCTGAGATCGCGACTGGCTGCACGAGCGCTCAGTCTGCTGAACCCGCCGATCCGTTACAGCCTGCACGCGGTACATCGCCAGGAAAAGGCCGGCCGCCGTAACGGCGGCGCCCCGCGGGAAGACCTCCCAATATGTCCACCATGGTCCCCAAGCCATCCACGACGCTTGCGCCTGCCAGCCGGTTCCCCGACATCGAGCTGCTCGACCACGCTGGCAACCCGCGCCGCCTCTCCCAGCTCGTCGCAGGCGACCCGATCGTGCTGCAGTTCTTCCGCGGCTTCTGGTGCCCCAAGGAGCAGGCGTTCTTTCGCCGGCTCGTCGCGCTGCAGGACGAGGCCGAGGTCGCCTACAGCCGGATCGTCTCAATCAGCGTCGACGCACCGCGCGTGAACGCGGCGTTCCGCGCCGGACTGGGCGCCCGCTGGACGTTCCTCAGCGATCCCGATCGTGCCGTGCAGGCGCAGCTCGGCCTGCGCGAGAGCACCGACACGCTCAACGACCCGTACGTGCCCGCGGTCTTCACGCTGCACCCAGACCTCACGATCCACGCCGCCTACGACGGCTACTGGTTCTGGGGCCGGCCGACGCTCGAGGAGCTGCGCCGGGACATGCGCGCGATCTCGCGCGCGATCCGGCCTGACTGGGAGGCTCCGGCGGCCGGCCCATGATGAGCTGGCGCTGGATCGACCTCGTCCCCGCGCGCTTGCCCGGCGCGCTCGCCGTTGCTGTCGCACGCGATGCTCGTACGGGCGCGGCAGCCGGCTGGCTCGTCGCCTGGGAGGGCCGTGCCCGCCCGACGCCAACGGCGCTGCGGATCGACGCGCGCGCGATCGACCCCAATGGCGACGCCGCGCTCGTGTCGCTGGTGCTCGCGCCCGCCGGGGTCTCGCTGCCGTTCGACGACCTCGCGGTGCAGCAGGCGCGCCGCGCGGTGCTCGCTCGCTCCACGCCGGCCGCGGTGAACTCGACGCTGCTGCGCGACAGCTCGCGCTTCATGGGGGCGCTGACGGCGATCCGCGATGTGGCGGGCGGGCTCGACGACGACCCCTTCGCGCGCGTGTTCCCGGCGCGGCGCCTGCTCGTCGGCGCCGGCCTCCTGGGGACGATGCCGGCGCCCGCCGGACCGACGATCGAGCGCTATGGAAGCGATCAGCCTTGGCCGTGGGACAGGTTCCGGGCGTCGTAGCGCTCGCGCGCCGACAGGCGATAGGCGCCGGCGCGGGCATGGAGCACGGCGTCGGCCGAGAGCTCGATCCCATCCGGGACGTTCGTCGGATCGAAGACGAGCGCCACGTCTGCCTCGTCGAGCTCTGGGGCGAGGCGGTCCAGCTGCAGAGTGCCAGCGCCGACGTGCTCGCGCTCGCCCTCCCACAGCGCGGTCGCGTCGGCGGTCGGGTCGCCCGGCTGCGCGAGCTCGATCTGCAGCTCGAAGCGGACCGACGTGCCGCTCGTCAGCCGGCTGATGAGCTCGTCGCGCAGGTAGTCCGGCGGGCGCCGGCGCGCCTCGGCGGTGGCAAGCGGTCCGCTCCCGGCCTCGGGGCACCAGTGAAAGCGCGCCCAGCGCCGGGCGCCGTCATCGTCGAGCAGGCCGAATGCGTGCACGGCGTGGTAGCCGACGCGCGCGTAGCTGCAAGGCGGCGGCGAGTTCTGGGCGATCTCGATCGCGCGCGCCGCGTTGGGATGCGCTGCCAGGAAGTCGCGCAGGCGCATGCGCGAGAAGTCCACGAGATCCTGCGGCTCGCGAGCGAAGTAGATCGGATGGCTGATCGACACGAGGTCGGCGCTCAGACCGAACTTCACCGCCAGCCCGCGGCGGTCGCGCACCCAATCGGGCGAGTCGGGATAGCCGCTGCCGTTGGAGAAGCGCGCAATGACCGACAGCGTTCGTCCCTCGCGCAGGTGCTCGGCGCGGCAGATCCGCGCGCCGCCGGCGCTGCCCGTGAACGTGCCCGCGGCAACGAGCCCCTTCGCGTGCGCCGCGCGGCAGCCGGCGTGCTCGCCGAACGTGCGCCGCAGCGCACCGACGAGCTCGCTGGCATCCGGCGTTGGCATGGGTACATGCCTACACTCGCGCGGATCCGGATGTCAACCGATGCGCTTGCCGACGAGGTACTGCTGGACGCCTGCCGCGCCGGCGACGAAGGCGCGTTCGTGGCGCTCGTGCGCCGCCATCACCCGGCGCTTGTCGCGCTCGCGCGCTGCTGGCCCGGCGGCGCGTACGAGGCGCAACGAGATGTGGCCGGCGCCTGGATGGCGCTGCTGCGGCACGCCGACCGCGGCGGCGGCTCGCGTGACCCCGCGCTCCCCGCGCGCTGCGTCCGCGCCGCGGCCGGCCGCGAGGTCATCCGCGCGGCGACCCGACGGACGAACGTGGCGCTGCAGGCGCCGGACGTGCCGCTCGTCGAGCCCGACCGGTTCTTCGCCCACGACCACGAGCTGTGGGCCGACGAGTGGGCCGACCCGCCGCGGCCGTGGGGCCGGATGGCCGCTCGCCGCATGGACCAAGCGGACATGCCGAGGCTGCTCATGCGCCGCACGCGCGAGCTCGGCGTCGCGCGGGCCGCTGCGCTGACGCTGCGCGACGTCCACGGCTGGGCGCTGGCCGAGTGCGCGGTTGCGCTCGACCTGTCCGAGCCGCAGATGCGATCGCTGCTGCGAGCCGCACGCGAAGGGCTGCGGGCGGCGCTCGAAGCGGAGATCGACAGCCGGTGAGCGAGCTGCGCGCACCGCGCCTGAACTGCCGCGAGGTCGTCGAGCTGCTGACCGACTACCTCGAAGGCGTCCTGCCGCAAGCCGAGCGCGATCGAGTCGAGGCGCACCTGCAGACCTGCCCGGACTGCACCGCGTACGTCAAGCAGGTCCGGACGACGATTGGCGCGCTTGGGCGCCTGCGCGAGGAGACCGTGCCCGACGCGGTGCTCGAGGAGCTCGTCGAGGCCTTTCGAGGCTGGAAGTCGGCTGACGCGTAACGCGACGGCAACGATCGAGCAGTTTGGGCGTCATTGCCACCGCTGCTGGCCCAGCCAACGTGCGGCGGTGCGCATCCGCGAGTAGCGCTGATCGGTTGGGCCGGTCTGGATTGTGAGCTCGCGGTTCGAAAGGTCGCGCATCACGCCCCGTAGCTGGTCGGTGATCGTGGTAGAGCCGATCATGATCTCCAGCAGCGTGCGAGCTGCCTGCTGCTCTGAGACAAAGTCGGTGACCAGATCGAACATCACGCCGCGCAGCTCGTCCTCGAAGATCTCGACGAGCGACAGCTCGGGCGCGAGGTAGCGCACCGAGCCCTCGATGTTGCCGAAGGACTTGCCGAGGATCGAGATCATCGGTGCCGTCTGGATGCCGCGCTTGGTGGAGCGCTTGAGCACGGCGGCGAGCGTGACGCCGAAGTTGAGCTCCTCCAGAGAGGCTGTCGCGATCTTCGGCACGAGCAGCGTCATGTCGGTGATGAACGCCGATATGTCGGCCCACGCTGTCGCCCGTCCCATCTCGATCCATGCCTTGGCTAGGCCGAGCCCATCGTTGCGCGCGAGCGATAGCAAGACGAGCACGAGCAGCATGCTGGTTCGGCGGTCGATACGGCCCACCATCCCCCAGTCGATGAGCGACGCTCGCGCTCCTGGCGCGACGAAGATGTTGCCCGGATGCGGGTCGGCATGAAAGACCCGGTCGACGAAGTAGCCGCGGTACATCAGCGCGAGAAGCTCACGGCCGATGGCCGTGCGTTCCTCGACGCTGAACGCATCTCGGTTGGCGTCCCGTATCGAGACGCCCGGCGCCAGGCTTTGTACCAGCACGCGCGGAGTGGCGAGCAGGACGTCCGGGACGGAGAGGTGGTCGAAACGCTCGACGTTCGTGCGGACCGCCTCCATGTTGCGAGCCTCCGCGGTGAAGTCAAGCTCCGGTTCCATGGCGTCGAAGACGACCTCGAGCATGGATTCGATGTCGATGACGGCGTTGAACCGCGGTGCCGCCCGTGCTGTGAGGCGGGAGGCCCTGCGCAGAAGCGCCATATCGTCGAGCACCATCGGGCGAATGCCGGGGCGCTGGATCTTGACGACGACGGGCGCGCCGTTGCGCAAGGTCGCGCGGTACACCTGGGCGAGCGAGGCGGTCCCTGGAGAATGAACGTCGATCGTGCGGAAGCGGCGCGCCCAATCGGCTCCCAGCTCATCGCTCAGCACAGCCTCGAAATCCTCGAACGGCGCGATGGAGACCCGATCGTGAAGCTTCTCGAGCTCGCTGATCACAGTCGCTGACACGAGGTCCGGGCGCGTCGAGAGGATCTGGCCCACCTTTACGTAGAACGGACCGAGGCGTTCGAGTGCAAGCCGGACGTTCCGTGCCCGTGCGCGGCGCGCGGTTTCCGTGTCCGGCACCGCCCGTCTGGATCGTAACCGGGGGGTCAGCGACCGTCCCACCTCGTCGGCGAACAGCTCGCCGAGCACCCCGGCGACGAATCGGGCGCGGGATCCCGGCACGTATCCGCTACCGCCGACCGGGTGGCCGACGCGAGCGGGGCGACCCTTCGTTCCTGGCGTGACTGTGCACGGCGGGGTGCGGCTCAGGCTCCTCCCACAGTCCACGCGACCGCGCATCTAGTTTGCTGCCGTCGATCGAGAGGCCGGCGAGGCCGGGCAGCGCGCCTCTCAAGAGCTCGAGGAGTACCTGGTAGGTGCATTCGGTGCCGGTCTGTTCGTGATAGGCGCGAAACCGCTGCCCTGCGCGGACTTCGTCGCGCAGCAGGGCGATGTCCACCGGCCGCTGATCGAGGTCACGCAAGGTTCCGTCGCTACGTCTATGTAAGACCCGGATAGGCGATGGCGCGCCGGCCGGTCTGTCGTCACGCCGACCGGGTTTTCGCACGGCGATCAAGCCCGACGAGCGGGCTGCGCCTTGGCGAGCGTCTCCAACATCTTCATGAGCGCCTCGATCTGCTCGGAAAGCCGATTGAGCTGCGCCGGCAGTTCCATGAGCGCGCCTGCCGAATCGGCGACCCCGCCTGCCGCCATCACGCCGCCGCCGGCAGCGCTCGCGCCGGCGCCGGTCAGGCCCAGGTCGGGCGCCGCGGGGCCGATCTTCGCCTCGTCCTTGCGGTCAAGGACGTCATCCAACGCCTCCTTCGCATCGTCGGCGACGTTGGCAACGAGATCCTTCATGGTGTTCATGCTGAGGCCCATCGAGATGGCTCCTTTCGGCGTGGTTTGCGGCTTTCGGCTCGGCAGGACACGGGACCCGTGCCCGCCGAATCATGCATCCAGTTGCTCCCACCACCAGCGGATGGGCGGGATCGGCAACGGAACAGGACTCGCATCGGAGGGCTCATCTGACCAGCCAGGCTGCCGCGCTTGCCCTGGGCCTGGCGGCACACCGGTGTCACCCACGCTGGTGTAGCGCTGCACGCTTAGCGCCCAGTCGATGTTGCCGCGGATACCGTGACCCAACCCCATCAGATAGCTGCGCAACGGCTCGCTGGCGCCTGCCAGCGTCTTCTCGCGCACCTGTAAGAAGAGGTGCATCACGCGGTCGCGCATCGCGACGGCGCTGAGCAGTGCCTGCTCGACCGAGCAGTCCTCGTGATGGACGAGCACGTTGACGATGTTCTGTTCGGCTTCCTGCTGGTGTGCCTCCTTGCGGTAGGAGTGCAGATCATTATCCCAGCCGGCCACGAGCCAGGCCATCGCGGTGAGAGCGCGCACCGCGGGAGATCCCATCTCGGCCTGCGGGATCTCCATGGCGTTGGCGATCTCCAGCAGCGCGAGTGTCGGCGGCCCCCCGCAGGAGCCGAGACGCATGGCGGTGTAGTCGCTCAGATCGGGCATGTGGCATCGCGCGCGGTTGGCGATCTGCCAATGGACACAGGACAGCCAGTGACGATGGGCGTCGTTGAAGCGGCGGACTTGCAACGGCGTGGCGCAACGCCCCAACGTCAGCGCGATATCTCGTAGCGCAACGTCGAATCGATCACCCGTATGGAGCGGCTGCTGGGGGAACCGCAAAATGTGCTGCAGCCGTCCGGCAAGCGCGGCGAACTGCGCGGGACGTGTGCTGAGCGGTCCGCCATCGCAACGCGCGTCATCGAACGCGAATCCCCAGTACACCCACAATGCGGCGCAAAGGACATTCTCCTCGCGGCCGGCTGGCGCAAAGCGCGCGTAGAACTCGGCGCTGCTGGTGGCGAGTATCCAGCCGCGCTCGGCGTCGCTCTCGCACAGCGCGCAGCGGTCGATCCACGCGATCGCATGCTCCGCGATGGCGTCCACCCGCGGGTGGATCGCGGCCTCGATCGGACAGTAGAACGGCGGGAGCTCGAAGTCGGCGGGTGGCACCCCCGCGCGCTGGCTGACGCTCGCGCTCACGCCGCTGATCCCTCCAGCGTGTCGGTGATTGCCCCAGCGATGCCCGCGGCGTTCAACCGGTGCTCACGCAAGATATCTCTGCGCGTGTCGTGAGCCAGGAAGTGCCTTGGAAGCCCCAGTGCTCGAAACGGCCGTAGGAGACCTGCCTTGGCGATGGCGTGGCAAAGGCCGGCGCCTGCGACCGCCACGTTGTCCTCGGCGCAGATCACGATGCCGTGTGCCGCGGCGAGCTCGACCAGCGCGGGATTGGATGGTATCGGCCATCGAGGGTCGCAGACGGTGACGCCGGTTCCGCCGCGCGTGCACACGATTGCCGCCTGCACGGCGGCGAGCAGCGTCGAACAGACCGCGACGAGAAGCACGTCCGTGCGGAGCATCGTGAACCACGTCGACCCCGCCGAAGCTGCGGATCGCCGGCAGATTGCGCCCCGGCGATCCCTTGGGAAACCGCAACGCCGAGGGGTCATCGTCCGCCGCGAGGGCCTCATGGAGGAGCAGCCGCGTCGTGCGGCGCGGCGACGCCCATCCCGGGAACCGGTGCCAACAGCAGCAAGCGCATCCGAGCCGGTTGAGGTGCTCAATGGATCCGCTCGATAACGAAGCTCGACAGTGCGGCGAGGTCCTCCGCGGCGGACTTCGCAAGCGAGGCGTCGCGGACGATCTGTAGGGCGACCGTGACGTGGCGTCGCGCCAAGTCCTCAGTCATGGCACGTCCGCCGGCCTCGCTCACGAGAGCGGCGGCGCGCCGAAGATCCTCGTCGTCGCTCCATCCGGCCGCCAGTAACGCGGCAAGTCTGCGACCCGCCACCGTGCCGGTTGCCAGCGCGGCCACCACCGGGATGGTCTTCTTGCGCTGGCGCAGATCGCTGTACACGGGCTTGCCCGTGATCGCCGGATCGCCCCAAATGCCTAGCAGGTCGTCAACCGCCTGAAAGGCCAGTCCGAGGTGGCGCCCCATCTGCGCAATTGCCTCCACAACCGACATCCGCGCGCCCGCGAGAACCGGACCGATGGCCGCCGAGCATGCCAATAGCGCGCCGGTCTTTCGCGCAGCCATCGCCTGGTACTCATCGACCGTCACGGCGTCCGAGCCCGTCCACGGGCGAGCCTCGAAATGCAGATCTTGCGCCTGCCCGTCGACAAGCTCGATGAGCGTGCTCGACAGCAGCCGGATTGCCTGTGAAGCGTTCGCGCTTGGCGCGCACGCCAGGGTCTCCACCGCCAGTGCCAGCAGCGCATCGCCGGCCATCACGGCCGGTCCGACGCCATACGCCTTCCAGGTTGACGGCCGGTGACGGCGGCGGTCGTCACCATCCATGATGTCGTCGTGCACCAAGGAGAACGTGTGGATGAGTTCAACGGCGACGGCGCCCGGTACGACAGTCTCAGCGCGCGCTCCGACTCCTTCGGCGCATATCAACGCCAGCACTGGGCGCAGGCCTTTCCCACTTTTTCCTGGGCGGGGAGTGCCGTCTACGTCGCGCCAGCCCAGCGTGAAGGCAGCCATCTCCTCCAGTCGCGGGTCAAGGCAACGAACCGCGTCTCGCAGCGCAGGATCTACGAGCGCTGCACACCGTGACAGCGACCGCGCGAACTCGTGGGCCGTCCCGTCCCGCCCCGCCTCGGCGGTTAACAAGACATTCCCAGCTTGACATCGCACACACGCATCTCGCGTGACTTAAGTCCCACGTTGCTCCCCTACAGAAAACGTTGTTGGTTGTGCTCAGCGCGCCAGTACCCCAAGCATGCGTCGCCTAATCAACGCTTTTTGAGCATGTCATTGATCATCGGTCAAGCGTATTGTGACCGAACAGCTAATGCGGGCGTGTGCCCTCGTGACTTCGTACGGTTCAACGCGCGCCGGCCTCAGCCTGACTCATTCTGGGGCTTCAAAGTCGGTTCCGTGTCCCGGTCGATCCAGCTTGCCGATCGCGTTGGAACAGTTCATCGTGGTACGCCGTTGTAATAAGCGGTATTCATAGTCAACCGTCGTTTGAGGTGACTGTGAACGTCAACGTTCGCGACGATCTTCCCATAGCGGCGTGCAAGACTGGGGGCGCGCCGCATCTCGGACGATGCGGTGCCGCAGATGGCACGGTTAACCTTCAAACCCCTGCAGATCAGCTTAATCCGGGTTTAGCGCAGCGGGCAACGCGGGGCCCCGCTTGGACAAAGGAATTCGACCAGGGCGCCACCGACGTTCATAGGCAATAATCATCGAGATGATGCCGACGACCGCCCTGACAGCCCTGGCCGACACGATCGGCAAGGGCCTTGTCGCCGGAGTCGCCGGCACGGCCGCGATGACGGTGTCGAGCACGATCGAGATGAAGCTGCGCGATCGCGCGGGGAGCACCGCGCCCGCGGACGCCACCGCAAAGGTGCTCGGCATCGAGCAGTTCCGCGACGAGGCGGCCAAAGCCCGCTTCTCAAACCTCGTGCACTGGGGCTATGGCTCAACTTGGGGTGTCGTTCACGGGCTGCTGCGCCTGGTCGGCCTGCCGCCTGTGAAGGCGACCGCCGCTCACTTCGCTGCGATCTGGGGCAACGAGGCCGCCATGCTCCCGGCGCTCGACGTGGCCCCGCCGTTCTGGACCTGGGGCATCAAGGAAGTGGCGATCGACGTCTGGCACCACGTCGTGTACGCCACCGCGACCGCCGTCGCCTACGACCAGCTGTCCTGAGCATCGCCAGCGCGGTTCTCCGGCGCCGCCCGAACTCCCGACGCCCGCAGGCAAAGCGCGCTGCTCATGCCGATCGCCGCCGCAACCGAACACTTCGCCGCAGGACCCCGCGATTGCGCGATAGTACGGGCCCGATCGGCGAGCTCCTGCGCCGTAGGTCCGCGTGCCCTGCCACACCATGACCTCGATCCGTTGATCCTCGGCGTCAACGCCCCACCCACCGGCTGGCACGATCCAGCCGCGTGCCTGGTCGACCACGACGGCACGCTGCTCGCATTCTGTGAGGAGGAGCGCCTGAGCCGCGCCAAGCACGCCGAGCGCAGCGGGCCGCTGCTCGCTGTCAGGCATTGCCTGGCGCAGACCGGGGCGAGCTTCGGCGACGTCGACCTCGTCGCGGTCGGCTGGGACGTCCCGCTGGCCAGCCGGCTCTTCGGCTTTGAGTGGCACCTCGACGAGACGCCGGCCTGGCTGGAGCGCTACCTCGGTTGGCGGTGCTCGATGCAGGACATGCCAGAGGTGCGCTTCGTCGGCCACCACCTCGCGCACGCGACGATCGCCTTCCACGCGTCGGACTTCACCGAGGCGGCCGTGCTCGTGATCGACGGCAACGGAGACGACGAGAGCATCTCGATCTACCGGGCCGACCGCGAGCGCGGGCTGGTGCGCAAGCGCGTCTGGCCGCGGTCGCACTCGCTCGGCTACCTCTACGCCGCGGCCTGTCGCTTCGTCGGATTCAACCACCTGCAGGCGGGCAAGCTCATGGGCCTGTCGGCGTGGGGACGGGCGGCGGACGCCGAGCCGTGGGACATGCTGCGCGGCGGCGAGCCGCAGGCGCCAATCGGCATCGACGAAGGCGACGGCTTCAACAAGTACATCCACGCGTGGACCGCGCAGCTGGACCGGCTCGCCGGTGGACCGCGCGTGAGGCGGCCCCGCCACGAGCTGCATCTCGACCAGCTCGCGGTGCAGGTGGCCGTGAGCGCGCAGGATGCCGTCGAGCGCGCCCTGCTGCACCTCGCCGCCCTCGCGCGCGAGCTGGCCGGCACGGAGAATCTCTGCCTCGCCGGCGGCGTCGCCCTGAACTGCAAGGCCAACGGCCTGCTTGACGGTCCGGTGTTCGCGCCACCGGCGCCGCACGATGCCGGCACCGCGCTGGGCGCGGCGTGGCACGTGACGCCGCCGCGCAGCGCCGCCCCGGCCGAGCGGATCTCGGCCTTCCTCGGCCCGGCTCCCGGCGCGAGCGTCAACGGTGAACTCGAGGGCCTGCGTCGCGAGGCGCTCTCGCTGGAGAAGGTGTGCGACGCGCTGCAGGCCGGGCGCATCGGGGCAATCGTGCAGGGGGCGGGCGAGATCGGGCCGCGCGCGCTGGGGCACCGTTCGATCGTCGCCGATCCAAGCGACGCCGCGATGCACGCTCGCCTCAACGCTGTCAAGGGACGTGAGCCATGGCGGCCGTTCGGTGCGGCGGCGCTCAGCTCGCGCGCCGCGCAGCTCTGGCAGCCTCGACCGCGCCTGTCGGACTACATGCTCGCCGGCACGCCGGTGTCCGAGCTCGGCGGCGAACGGCTGCCCGCCGCCGTCCACGTCGACGGAACAACCCGCCCGCAGGAGGTCGACCCGGCCTCCGACGACGCGCTCGCGGCGCTGCTCGCGCAATGGGGCGAGCGCGCCGGCGGGGCGCTCATCAACACGTCCTTCAACGGCCCCGGGGAGCCGATCGTGTCGAGCGTCGCGGACGCAGCGGCCGCGTTCCGGCGGCTGCGGCTTGATTTCCTCGTGCTCGA
>DASVPU010000374.1:0-3877 GCA_036389475.1 Solirubrobacteraceae bacterium | reverse complement strand
AGGCCGCGATCGAGGCCGGCGCGCACTACATCGACTGCACCGGAGAGCCGCCGTTCGTCAGGACGGTCTTCGAGCGTTACGGCCGCGATGCGACGACCGCCGGCAGCGGGCTGCTGACGGCGTTCGGCTACGACTACGTCCCGGGCAACCTGGCCGGCGCGCTCGCGCTGCGTGAGGCGGGAGAGCGGGCGGTGCGCGTCGACATCGGCTACTTCGTCAGCGCCGCCGCGGGCGGGCAGGCGAGCGGCGGGACGCGGGCGTCGGCGGCCGGGCTGCTCGTCGAGCCGGGCTACGGGTTCCGCGGCGGCCGGCTCGTCGCCGAGCGCCCGGCCCGCAGCGTGCGCGACATCGACGGCCGGCCGACGGTCTCGATCGGGGCGAGCGAGCACTTCACCCTGCCGCGCATCCACCCGCAGCTGCAGGACGTCGGCGTGTGGCTGGGCTGGTTCGGCCCGGCGTCGCGGCCGCTGCAGGCGATCTCGGCGACCACGGCGCTGGCGACCAAGCTTCCGGGAGTGCGCGCGGCGATCGGCGCCACGGCCGGCATGCTCGTGAAGGGATCGACCGGCGGGCCGGACGCCGCGGCGCGTGGCAAGGTGAGCTCGTACATCACCGCTATCGCATCCGACGCCGCGGGCAGTCCGCTGGCGACGGTGCGCCTGCAGGGCATCAACCCCTATGACTTCACCGCCGCGCTGCTTGCCTGGGGCGCGATCCGCGCCGCCGAGGGAGGACTGCTCGGCACCGGCGCGCTCGGTCCCGTCGACGGATTCGGGCTCGACGAGCTCGAGCGCGCAGTGGGGGACGCGGGTATCGGGCGCACGGGCTGAGAGCGCTCCTTCGCACGACCCGTGGCGGCGGTTGAGATTGCCGAGGGAGAGCGAGGAACGAAAGCACGGTACGAACGGTCGGCGTTGCGGGGACGTCCAACGCCTACAGGTCTCGAATGTGCTCACCGGGGTTTTTCGACGGGTGCGAGAGCCCTCAGCGCAGCTTCGTCGGGTGCCCAGATGGCGCCCTCGGTTGCTTCAGGCGAGTCGCGCGCAAGCATGGGCAGCCGCTCGAGCTCACGAGCGTGCCGCGACATCATGATCGCTGAGACCGCGGCGTCGAAGGCGTCCTCTGAGCCTGCAGCGCGCTCCCGAAGCACGCCATCCTGCTGAGCGAAGTGCTCCTCGAGATACGCCCGTCGGCACCGCTGCCGGCCCTTGTCGACCTTGCCGGTCAGCAACCGCGGGTAGATCTCGACCACGATCGGCAGCGTCGGCGCGTCAAAGGGCCAGATTGAGAAGCCCGCCTGCGCGAGACGCAGCAGGTATGGCATGCCTCGAATCGAGCCCGTGCCTACGGCGCCCGCCCCGCCGATCTGAAAGACGCTCTTGGCGCCGAACCCGGTCTCGGTCTGACGTAGCGAAGCGCCCTGCGTCTGCGCGCCGCGTCCCGATCGACCCCACAGTGGAGGCTCGCAAGCCGCAAGCATCTCTTCTCCGCGCTGGTGCATCGCGCGCCACACGTCGCGCGCCGAGCTCCAGCCCTCGCGCTCGCAGTACCAACGCGGAAACGAGAAGGCGAAGTCGAGCCCGACGGCCACTCGCGACTCCCGATCCTTTCGAGCGATTACCTCATTGATCACCTCGTCTCGGTTTCGCCCATTCTCGAGCTCGACGAGGCGACCGCCGCTCGCGCACGCCATCCAGATCGCCTCGGACGCCCGCTTCGCCCGCCCAGACCAATCGATCGCGACGACGTAAAGCTCCATCGCTGGCGAGACTACGAGACTACCGTGACGACGAGCCTGATCCTGCGGCGGCTCGGGCGGCGCCCCGAACGCCAGCATCGAAAGGCGACGAACGCCATCCGGTGCGTTAGCGCTTGCGCTTGAGCAGCGCGTCGACGTGCGCTGCACATGCAGAAGCGCCTGACGCCGTCCGCGCGCGCCCACGTGTCAATAGTTCATCGCAGAGATGCACAAGTGACCCTTCACCACGCCCGCGCGAACCACGTGTCGAATGTTCATCGCAGAGATGCACAAGTGACCGTTCATCGCGCCCGCGCGCGAACCAAAGTCGGTTGTTCATCGCGAGGGATGCACAAGCGACCGCACCCCGCGTCCTGCGCCCGCGAGGCGTCGATTGCTCATCGCGGGAAGTCTCATACGACGGTCGCCTCGAACGTCATCTGGCGCCGTGCGCCACTTGAGCCGGCGCTCGCTGAAGCCCGCGCGGCGCGCGACCGATCGAGTCGCGAACGCTCGGCGCCACCGGCGCCCTCCGCCGGCCGCGCAGCTGAGCGAGCGAGAAGACGCTCAGCCGACGAACACGAGCAGGTAGATCGATGCGCCCAGAAGCGACACCGCCGCCAAGCGCGTGCCCTCGTCGCGGTCGTTCTCGACGAAGCGCGCACCAGCGAGCAGGAAGCCGGCCAGCGGCAGCAGCAGCGCGACGATGTAGACGAAGCTCCCTCGCAGCCGGTCGAGCATGGCGCCAGGGTCGCAGATAGTGCGCTCCCCAGCGCACCAATCAAGAGACCCAGCTTGCGGGCCCTCAGCGGCGCCAGGTCACGTGTCGCCGTCGGCAACGCGCAGAAACGCCTCCCAGCGGCGCTTGTCGCGCGTCGCGCGGCGGCTCTCCTCGGTGTTCGGCTCCGCGCCGGCCAAGGCGTCCTCGGCTTTGCGCAGCCGCTCGCGCAGCTCCGCGACATCGAGCTCGTCGGGCGGATGTGCCTCCTCGACGAGCACCAGCACGCCGTCGGGCGAGACCTGGATGTAGCCCTCGCCCTGCGCATAGGTCACGATCTCCGACTCGCTGCGATACAGCCGCAGCTCCGTCGGCTCGAGCATGCCCAGCAGCGGTTGGTGGCGCGCGAGGATGCCGATCGAGCCCGTCGTCGTACGCGTCGAGATCATCTCGACCTCGTCGTCGAAGGTCGAGCCCTCCGGCGTGAGGACCTCGACGCGAAATGGCGTTCGGGCCATGGTGCCTAGTCCGACTTCTTGCCGCCGGCGGCCTTGACGACGTCGTCGATCGTGCCCTTCAGGAAGAACGCCGACTCCGGCACGTCGTCGTGCTGACCATCGATGATCTCCTTGAAGCCGCGGATCGACTCGGCGATCGGCACGTACTGGCCCGGCGTGCCCGTGAACTGTTCGGCGACGAAGAACGGCTGGGACAGGAAGCGCTCGACGCGGCGCGCGCGGCCGACGATGAGCTTGTCCTCGTCGGAGAGCTCGTCGATGCCGAGGATCGCGATGATGTCCTGCAACTCCTTGTAGCGCTGGAGGATCTCCTTGACGCGGTTTGCGACCCTGAAATGCTCCTCGCCGAGGATGTCGGGCTTGAGGATCGTCGAGGTCGAGTCCAGCGGGTCGACGGCCGGGTAGATGCCCTTCTCGGAGATCGCGCGCGACAGGACCGTCGTCGCGTTGAGGTGGGCGAACACGGACGCCGGCGCCGGGTCGGTGAGGTCGTCGGCCGGCACGTAGATCGCCTGCACCGAGGTCACCGAGCCGTCGCGCGTAGAGGTGATGCGCTCCTGCAGCTGGCCCATCTCGGTCTCGAGCGTCGGCTGGTAGCCCACCTGCGACGGCATCCGGCCGAGCAGCGCGGAGACCTCCGAGCCGGCCTGCACGAAGCGGAAGATGTTGTCGATGAACAGCAGCACGTCCTGGCCACCCTGATCGCGGAAGTACTCCGCCATCGTCAGGCCCGAGAGCGCCACGCGCATACGCGCGCCGGGTGGCTCGTTCATCTGCCCGAAGACGAGCATCGTCTTGTCGATGACGCCCGACTCCTTCATCTCCAGCCAGAGGTCGTTGCCCTCGCGTGAGCGCTCGCCGACGCCGCAGAAGGCCGACAGGCCGCCGTGCTCCTGAGCGAGG
>DASVPU010000373.1:0-3962 GCA_036389475.1 Solirubrobacteraceae bacterium | reverse complement strand
CCGAAGGTGCCCGGCCACGTCACAAAGGTGCTCGTCAAGCCCGGCGACCGAGTCGTCGCGGGAAAGCCGATCGCGGTCATCGCCGATGACGGTGCAATCGCCGGCAACGTGCTGCAAGCGCGCAGCGACCTTTCGACGGCGCAGTTGGAACTCGCCCAAAAGCGAGTGCAGGATCCGGCGCGGGGCGTGCCACCGACAGCGCCCGAACTCACGTCCGGGAGCGAGAGCGTGCTCGCCGCCCGCAACAAGCTGCACCGGGTGCTGGCGCCGCCGCTGGCCGCCGATGTCGCGACCGCGCGGCAGGACCTCTCGAAAGCCGTCGCGGACCTCGCGGCGTCCCGCTCGGGCGGGCCGCAGGCCCTTGCCGCCGGCCAGCTCGCCGTGGACACCGCGCGCCAGAAGCTCGCCACGCTCACCGGCGCGCCGGATCCCGCTGACGTTACGGCCGCGCAGCTCGAGCTCGCGAAGGCGACGCTCGAACAGGAGACGCTCCAGCGCCCCGCCGACCCCCCGAGCGCGTCTGCCGTGCAGGCCGCGGACCAGGCGATCGTCGCCGCGCAGCAGAAGGTCGCCGACGCGGAGGCCAACGGCAAGCCCGTTGACGTGGCGGCCGCCCGGGCGGAGCTCGCCAAGGCGCAAAGCGATCGCGACGCGCTCATCAAGGCTCCGGCCCCGCCCACGGCAGCCGCGCAATCGGCGGCCCAGCTCGCCGTCGACGCCGCGCACCGCAAGCTCGATGCCGTCGTCCATCCCCCCGCCGCGACCGTGACGGCGGCGCAGCGTGAGCTCGCAACGGCCCAGGCCGATCTCGCGGGACTTGACGTCACCCGTGGGAAGGCGGGCATCGCCGCTGGGCGCGCCGCGGTGCGTGCGGCAAAGCAGAAGCTCGCCCGCTTGCGCCATCCGACGAGCGACGTCGTCTCCGTCGCGCGCAGCGACGTGCGCAAGGCTCAGGCGGATCTCGCGGTGCTGCGCCAGCGCGGCGCGCCCGCGAGCGCCACAGACCTCGCCCTCGCGCGGTTGAAGGTCGGCGTGGGAAGCGAGCGCCTGGCGCTGGCCGAGGACCAGGTGCGACGCCTTACCGTCCGGGCGAACTCGTCCGGCATCGTGACCAGCGTCCTGACCGCTCGCGGGGCGGCCGGCGACCCGACCACCCCGGTCGCCCGAATCGAGGATCTGGACCATCTCGTCGTCGCACTCGACCTCAGCGAGTTCGACGTCGGACGCGTCCGCGTCGGCGCGCCGGTTCGCGTGAGTGCGGACGCGCTGGGCGGGCGCGAGTTCGGTGGGCACGTGCGCGACATCGCCTCCGAAGGCGTCGCCAGCGGTGGCGTCGTGAACTTCCCCGTGATCATCTCGCTGAACTCCCACCGGCGGTTGCGGCCCGGGATGAGCGTCAGCGCCCGGGTGATCATCTCGCGCCACCGCGGCGTCGTCCGGGTACCGCTCGCGGCGGTCGCCCACAAGGAGGACCGGCCGAGCGTCACCGTCCGATCAGCATCCGGCGCGCTCGAGCGCCGGCCGGTCAAGCTCGGGCTCAGCGGAGCCGAGTTCGTCGAGATCCACTCAGGTCTGCGCGCCGGTGAGCGCGTGGTCATGCCCGGCGTGGCCGGAGAGTAGGTCGGTCATGCCCGACGCGGTCATCGAGACCAGTGGCCTGCGCATGCGCTACAGCTCCGGCGAGGTGGGTGTCGAGGCGCTGCGCGGGATCGACTTCGTCGTCAGGTCCGGAGAGTTCGTTTCGATCATGGGACCCTCCGGATCGGGCAAGTCGACGCTGTTGTCGATCCTCGGCTGCCTCGAGCGGCCGACGGCCGGCAGCTATCGCATCGCGGGTGAGGAGGTTGCCGGCTTCGACGAGCGCAAGGCCGCCCGCGTTCGGCGTGAGCGGATCGGATTCGTCTTTCAGAGCTTCAACCTCCTGCTGCGCTCCACGGCGGCGCAGAACGTCGAGCTGCCGCTGTTCTACGCGGGCGTCGGCCGTGAGGAGCGGCACGAACGAACGCTTGCCGCGCTTGACGCGGTCGGGCTCGGCGACCGCGTCGACCACCTTCCCAGGCAGCTCTCGGGCGGCCAGCAGCAGCGCGTCGCGGTCGCTCGCGCGATCGTCACGCGTCCGGACGTCGTCCTCGCCGACGAGCCGACCGGCAACCTGGACTCTCACAGCCAGGACGAGGTACTCGACCTCCTCGGCGACGTGCACGCGCGGGGGGCGACGATCGTGATGGTCACACATTCGCAAGAGGTCGCCGAGCACGGCACGCGCATCGTGCACGTGCTGGACGGGCTGATCAACGCCGACGAGACGCTGATTAAGGTGACAGGGTGAACGGGCTCGAGCACGTCCTCCTGGCGCTGCAGGCGCTACGGGCGAACTGGCTACGCGGCCTGCTCACCGCGCTGGGAATCATCATCGGCGTGGCGTCGCTCGTCGCGCTCACCGCAATCAGCGCCGGAGCGCAGGCGGGCGTGGCGTCAAACCTGGCGCGCCTGGGTCCGAACATCATCCTGCTCGACGGCGAGTTCGTCACCCTGCCCAACGGGCAGATGACGGCCACCGATCGCACGCTCACGAACGCCGATCTGGCAGCGGTCGCCAAGCTCCCCGCGGTCGCCTCCGTCGGTCAGCGCCAGATCTTCGAGATGACGGTGTCATCGGGACGGCGCCAGACGACGACGATCCTCACTGGGATCGATCAGAACTACCAGCGGATGCACAACTACCGCGCCGCGCAGGGCAGGCTGCTCAGCCCAGCCGATGCGCGCGAGGGCCGCGAGGTCATCGTCATGGGCTCGAAGCCCGCGAAGCGATTGTTCAAAGGCGCGCCGGCAGTTGGCCGGACCGTGCGGATTCTCTCGCGCGAGTTCACGGTCATCGGTGTCTACGCACCAAAGGGGAACCTCGGTCCCGACAACCTCGACAACCAAGCGCTCGTCCCGGTCACGGTCGCCAAGCGGGTGCTGTTCGGCGGGGAGTCCATTCAAGGGGCTGACGTGCAGGTGCATACCCAAGCTCAGGTCGTGCCGACGATGGACGAGATCGACTCGCTCATGGCCGAGCGCCACAAGATCACCTCCGGTCGCGGTGAGGATTTTTCGACGGAGGACCAGACGCAGATCATCACTGCGGCCGAGGCCGCGACATCGACCTTCAAGACCCTGACCCTCGCCCTCGGCGCGATCTCGCTGATCGTCGGCGGCATCGGGATCATGAACATCATGCTCGTCTCGGTCACCGAGCGGACACGCGAGATCGGCATCCGCAAGGCGCTCGGCGCGGAGCCGAACCGCATCCAGTCCCAGTTCCTCATCGAGGCGCTCGCGCTCTGCATCGGCGGCGGCCTCGTCGGCGTGAGCATCGGCGTGATCGCGTCACAGCTCGTCGGCCAGCTGGCCGGATGGCAGACGCTGATCTCGCCGCCGTCGCTGATCATCGCCTTTGGGAGCTCGCTGGCCGTCGGAGTGTTCTTCGGCTACTACCCGGCCCGGCGAGCGGCGCGCCTGCCGCCGGCTGTGGCGATGCGCTACGACTGATCGTGCATCATGCGACGCGCGGGCTCAGTGCCGGACAGCTCGTATGGCTTGAAGCGGATCTGCTGAGCCGTGATGTGGCCTCCTCGGGTCAGCGCGGTCGATAGCCTGGGTTCCGCTCGCCCAGACGGCGTGCGCTTACGGCACGGCGAGGACTCGTCGGATCGTGCACCGAAGCGACAGCGGGCGAGGTCGGTCGGCGGCAAAGTCAATCGAGTCTGGCGGGCGATGACGGGTTGAGGCGGTTACAGGCCCAGATGCAGGCGAAGCGCATCTTCGATCTCGCTCATGACGGCGGCGGGCAGCTGGCCGAGGACCGAGCCGAGACGTTGCACGGACAGCGCCCTCACCTGTTCGCATTGTGCCTTGGAATCGATTGGCAGCCCGGTGATCTCGGCGGGAAGCAGACCTGAAAGGCGAACACACGCGCG
>DASVPU010000372.1:0-7861 GCA_036389475.1 Solirubrobacteraceae bacterium | reverse complement strand
CAGAACCCGTGCGAGCGGCGCGCTATATGCCAGACCGCGGGACAGCAAACGTCGGGCCATATCAGCGTAGGACGCGTGCGCACCACCCGTTGCGGCAGCGCGCCCGGCAGGATTTGAACCTGCGACCTCTCGCTCCGGAGGCGAGCGCTCTATCCACTGAGCTACGGGCGCGTGCAGACGCAGGCTACAAGGCGGCGACGGCGCTCGGGCGGCGAGTGGGCCGGTGGTGGCGGCGCAGGGCGAGCGTCACGCGGATCCCCTCCAACGAGATGCGCAGCGTCATCTTCGAGCTGCCGGCAACACGCTCCGAGAAGACGAAGGGGACCTCTTCTAAGCGCGTGCCTGCGACGTGGGCGAGCTGCGTCATCGCGATCTGAAAGGCGTAGCCGGCGCTGAGCAGCTCGTCCATCCGCAGCGGCGGCGCTGAGCCGGCGCAGAGCGATCCGCAGGGTCAGGGCCTGGCTCAGCGAAGCGGCGGCGAGCAGCGCGATCGCGCCGGCGAGCGTCAGCGGATCGATCGCCCAATGGTCGCGGCGATCGAATCACGGTTGGAGACCAGCGCAAGCGCGAGGCCGTCGACGACAAGCAGCACGCCGGCAATGATGCGGAAGCGGGCCATGTCCATCTCGCGCTGACATCAGGCGGTTTGTCGGCTTCACGACGATGTCCTCTCCCATTCTTGCTGCGCGTCGGTCGACAAGACACCGGAGAGAATCCTGCGGTTAGCGCGCCTGACGTCCAGCGGGGCTCTTCGCCGGCGGAACCTGCGCCGTGCAGAAGGCGCAGCGCTTCGCCTGGATCGGGATGTCCGAGATGCACTCCGGACACGAGCGCGTCTGCTCGTCGGCCGGCGTGTCGACCTTGCGCCGCGCCATGAGGGCGTTCACCGGCTTGAGGACAAAGAAGAAGATGACGGCGGCAATCGTCGCGAAGGCGATCAGCGCGTTCAGGAAATGGCCGTACTTGAACGTGCTGCCGTTGAGTTCGAAGGTGAGCCTGGAGAAGTCAGCCTTGCCGCCGACAGCGGCGATGAGCGGCGTGAAGATGTCTGCGACGAGCGCCGCGACGACGGCTCCAAATGCAGACCCGACGACGACCGCCACGGCTAGATCGACGAGATTGCCTCGCAGGATGAACTCCCTGAACTCCTTCAGCATCGGATGCCTCCTCGTAACGAATGACTCGGTGTATCGGTCCGGTGCCCGCACGCTAACGCGGGCTGGGCGGGCCGATACCCTCGCCGCAGTGGATCTGTCGCTGTTCTTCGCCGGTACCGCCGGGTCTGTGCCGTCGGCCCGCCGCGGGCTGCCCGCGCTGCTGATCCGTCGCGGGGCTGACCGCATCCTGATCGACTGCGGCGAAGGAACCCAGCGTCAGCTTTTGCGCTCGGTCGGGCTGACCGATCTGACGGACATCTTCATCACGCACCTGCACGCCGACCACTGGCTCGGGCTGCCGGGGATGCTCAAGTCCTTCGAGCTGCGCGATCGCGACAAGCCGCTGACGGTCCACGGGCCGCCGGGCACGTCGGCGTTCCTCGAGCGCCTGCGCCCGGTCTTCGGCCGGCCGCGGTACGGGCTGACGCTGCGCGACCTCGAGCCCGAGGAGGCAGTCCGGCGCGGCGACTTCGAGATCGTCCCGTTCGCGGTGCGCCACCGGACGATCGCCTTCGGCTACGCGCTGATCGAGGACGCGCGGCCGGGCCGGTTCGATGCTGAGCTCGCTGAGCGCCTCGGCGTCACGCCCGGCCCGGACTTCGGGCGCCTCCAGCGAGGCGAGCGCGTCGCCGGCGTCGATCCGGGGCAGGTCGTCGGCGAGGCGCGGGCCGGACGCAAGGTCGTCGTGGCCGGTGACACGGCGCCCACCGACGCCGTCGTCGTCGCCGCTCACCGCGCCGACGTGCTCGTGCACGAGGCGACGTTCACCGACGAGGACGCCGCGCGTGCGGCGCAGACCGGACACAGCACGGCGCGCCAAGCGGCGCAGGTGGCGGCCGACGCCGAGGTTCGCCTGCTCGCACTCACCCATCTCTCCGCCCGCTACGTTCCCAGCCAGATTCGCGACGAGGCGCGCGAGGTCTTCGCGGACACCGAGGTGCCGCGCGACTTTGACACGATCGACCTCCCGCTGCCCGAGCGCGGGATACCGCGGCTGCAACGCTGGACGTCGCAGCCGCCTGCCGAGCCCGCGCCGGGCGGGCTTTCGCGGCCGCTGCAGGCGCCCGGCTGAGGTCACCTCTGGGCTTTTGGGGGGTCTGAAGGCCCTCAGGGAGCACTACTGTGATCCTCAGCGGCTTCTCATCTTCGACTCATCGAGCGTCGCCAACCTAGCCGAGCAACCAAGCCGTGCCACGACAGGGAGTGACCCGATGAAGTCCCGCAAGAACGTTCGGATCGTGACCATCGCACTGGTCGGCGTCGTGCTGCTCGCCGCGGTCGGCTGGGCCGCCGCCAAGCAGATCAAGTCGCCGGCGCAGATCGCCGCGGACACGGCGGCCCCGAAGGCGTCGCTCATCACGGCTACAGTGACCCGCCAGACGCTGAAGTCCGAGATCATCACGCGCGGGACCGTGCGCTTCGGACTCCCAACACCGATCTCTCTGCCGACGTCGCAACTGAAGACCGGTACCGCGATCGTGGGCCGGATCCCCAAGCCCGGCGACAAGCTCAAGGAGGGCGCGGTCGCAATGACCGTCTCCGGCAGGCCGATGATCGTGCTGAAGGGCGAAAGCCCGATGCACCGCGACCTCAAGCCCGGCGACAAGGGCGAGGACGTCCTGCAGCTCGAGCGCGCACTGGCTCGCAAGGGCCTCCCGACCGGCACCGTCGACGGCACGTTCGACGGCGCGACTGCCGCCGCCGTCTCACAGCTGTACCGCTCCGTGCACTCGACGCCGTTCGGCGCGACCGAGACACAGATCGACAAGGTCAACACCGCAGCTCAGACGCTGGCCGCCGCGGAGGACAAGACCCTGCAGGCACGCCTCGCCCTGAGAACGGCCCAGCGGGGCACGAGCAAGGCCGACGTCAACCAGGCACGGCTCGACGCCGCCTCCGTCTCCGAGACGATCGCGACGACGCGGGCGGCGATCACCGCCGCGCGCGCCAAGATCAAGGACGCCCGTGATCTTGCGGAGGCCGCCGACCGTCAGACGCGCGAAGGCGATCCGACCACAAAGCGCGATCTCGCGACCGCGGTGAGTGACGTGACCGCCAAGGAAAACGCGCTCAAGGACGCCGTCACCGCGCAGGACGAGGCGCAGCGCGCGCTCAACGCGCTGCCGCCGGACGCGACGCCGCAGGAGGTCGAGACGGCGCGCTCGGCGCTGCGCGTCGCGACCGCCAAGGTGCCCAACGCGCGCGCCGACCTGGCAGCCTCGCAGCAGGCGCAGACGGCCGCCGAGAACGCCGTACGCGCGTCCGGCAACAAGGGCCGCGAGGACGCTCGCAAAGCGCGGCGCGACCAGCAGGTGGCCGCATCGGATCTTCGCGAGGCGCAGAGGACGCTCGCGACGCTTGAGCGCAAGCGCAGGCTTGCCCGCCAGCGGGTCGGCATCCTGCGCGAGCCGCTCCCGTCGGGGGTCGAGCAAGACGCGGTCGCGGCCGCTCGCAGAGAAGAGGCGCGCGCACGCAAGGAGCTCTCGCGCCTCGCATTGGGCATCGACGTGCAGGTCCCCGCGGACGAGATCCTGTTCGTCCCGAGCATCCCCGCGCTCGTCGACCAGGTGACCGCCAAGCGCGGAACGCCGGCGGCCGGTGACCTCATGACGATCACGAACACGAAGCTCGTCGTCGATGCCGCGCTGTCGGTCGAGGACGGGATCCTCGTGAAGGTCGGCAAGCCGGTGACGATCTCTGCGCCCGATCAGCAGATCAACATCACCGGCACCGTGACGTTCGTCGCCAAGCAGAGCGGCACGAACGGCGTCGATCCCGGCAAGCGCTACGTCGAGATCACCCCGCACAAGGCCCCGACGTCGCTTCAGAACAGCTCGGTCGCGCTGAAGATCGCGGTCCAAAGCTCGAAGGGCGCCGTACTGACGGTTCCGTTCAGCGCGGTGTCGTCGGTGGCTGACGGCAGCGAGCGCGTCCAGGTCGCCCTCGGCGGCGGCCGCACGAAGTTCGTCACCGTCAACACGGGGCTGTCTGCGCAGGGCTTCTACGAGGTCGCGCCGGTGCACGCGGGTGAGCTGAAGGAGGGCGACCGGGTGATCATCGGCTCTGGCTCATCCTCGGCGGCGCCGAAGGCCCCGACAGGGTCATCGCTGCCGACGACGCCCCCGCCCGCGACCGGGACTGGCACGTCGGGCGCCACGGGCACGGGCACGACGGGCGCCACCGGCACGGGCACGACGGGCAGCGCGGGCGCCGGCGGCGGCTCCACGACCACCACGGGGCCGTAGCCGACGATGAGCTCCGAGATGCCCGTCGTCGAGTTTCGCGGCGTCAGCCGCACGTACGGCAGCGACCCTCCAGTCCTGGCGCTGCGCGACGTCGACCTCACGGTCGAACGCGGTGACGCGATCGCGATCGTCGGCCCCTCCGGCTCGGGCAAGTCGACCCTGCTGAACATCGTCGGCTGCCTGGACCGCCCGACGGCTGGCACCTACCTCATCGACGGCGTCGACACCGGACAGCTCGAAGAGGGCGAGCTTGCCGCCCTGCGCGGGCGCTTGATCGGGTTCGTCTTTCAGACGTTCAACCTGCTGGCCCACCGAACCGTCATCGAGAACGTGATGCTGTCCGAGGTCTACATCGGTGCGCCGCGCGAGGGGCGCCGTGAGCGCGCGCGGGAGGCGCTGGCGCGCGTCGGCATCGAGGATCGGGCCGACTTCCTGCCCGTGAAGCTCTCCGGTGGGCAGCAGCAGCGCGTCGCGATCGCCCGCGCCCTGATGGGGTCGCCGAGCCTGCTGCTCTGCGACGAGCCGACGGGCAACCTGGACTCCAAGAACACCGACACGGTTCTCGATCTCTTCGACGGCCTCATCGCCGACGGCATGACGATGCTCATGATCACGCACGACAACCACGTCGCCGCGCGGATGCCGCGCAAGACGAGCATCATCGACGGCCAGCTGACGGAGCACTGATGAGCCGCCCGCAATCGCCACCACCGACTCCGCAAGCAGGCGGCCAGGACCCGAAGACCGAGGACGATCCCATCAGCAAGCTTCGCGAACGACGCGCCGCCGTGCAGGGCGCAGGTCCGCGCCTGCCGTTGCGCGATCTGCTCGCCGAAGCCGGCGCAGGTCTGCTGGCGCGGCCCGCGCGCGTAATGCTCACGGTCCTCGGCACGGTGGTCGGGGTCGCCGCCCTCGTCGCGACGCTCGGACTCTCCAAGACCGCCTCGAACCAGATCGTCGGCCGCTTCGACGCGATCGCCTCGACCGACATCGTCGTCTCGCCCGCGCGCCGCGGCGCCAGGACGGCAGCCAGCGTGCTGCCGTTTCGCGCGGAGGACAGCCTTCAATACCTGCACGGCGTCGTTGCGGCCGGCAGTCTTTCCGACGTCAACGTCAACGGCGAGCTCGTCAGCTCGGTTCCGGTCAACGACCCGCAGGGCCTGACGCGCTTTCAGCTTCCGGTCAAGGCGGCATCGCCGGGCCTGTGGCGGGCCGTGCGCGCCAAGCTCGCAACGGGACGCTTCCCGGACGCCGGGCACTCCGCGACGGGCGCGCGCATCGCCGTGCTCGGCCCCACTGCGGCAGAGCGCTTGAACATCAGCCGCGTCGATCAGCGCCCGGCAATCTACATCGGCGACCGGCTCTATCTCGTCGTCGGCATCCTCAAAAGCGTCCAGCGACAGCAGTCGCTCCTGCGCGCGGTGACGATCCCCGAGGGCACCGCTCAGCGGGAGTTCGGTCTGCAGGCGCCGGGGCTCGCGCAGATCGAGACCGCCGTCGGGGCTACCGATCTCATCGCCAAGCAGGCACCGCTGGCCCTGAGCCCGGCGCACGCAGCTGATCTCAAGCTCGCGGCGCCGCCGAATCCCAAGGAGCTGAAGGGCGGGATCCAGAACGACCTCAACGCCCTCTTCGTCCTGCTCGGCGCGGTGTCGCTGCTCGTCGGCGCGATCGGGATCGCAAACGTCACGCTGGTCTCGGTCCTCGAGCGCGTCGGGGAGATCGGGCTGCGCCGCGCGCTGGGGGCCGGGCGCCGTCACATCGCCGCGCAGTTTCTCGTAGAGAGCAGCGCGATGGGCGCGCTGGGAGGCATCGTCGGAGCGAGCATCGGCACGCTCGTCGTCGTCGGCATCTCCGCCATGCGTACGTGGACGCCGGTGCTCGATCCGTGGATCCCGCTTGCGGCCCCGCTGCTGGGCGCGTTCATCGGCCTGATTTCCGGCACGTATCCAGCCATCCGAGCGTCGCGCATGGAGCCGGTCGATGCCCTTCGCGCCGGCACCTGAGCTCGCCCGGATGGACGCGTCGAGAAGTCCCACGACAAGGAAGGGGTAATGCGCAACATGAAGAGCCACAACCGAGCACGCAGAACGTCGCGGCCGGGACTGGTCGCGACGGCGCTCATCGGCATCGTCCTGCTGGCTGGTTGCGGTTCAGATCCGCCTCCGAAGAAGACATCGGAGGTTGGCGGCAGCATCGAGGACCAGCTCGGCTTCACGCGCAAGGGAATCACGGCTGCCCAGGCCAAGGTCGAGAACCGGATCGCCGCATGCATGAAAGAGCAGGGCTTTGAGTACGTACCCGCTGATCCGGTCGCGCAGCAGGCGGCACTGACGGGCAAGCCGAACATGAGCGACCTCGAGTTCGAGCAGCAGTTCGGGTACGGGATCAGCACGCTCTACGGTCGCGGCAACCCGCAGAGCGACCCCAACGAGAAGATCCGCGCATCGCTCAGCGGCCCCGACAAGACGGCCTACGAGCAGGCGCTCACCGGCGGAAAGCCCGACCAGACGTTCTTCAATGCTGTCGACGCGGGCGACTTCAGCCAACTCGGCGGCTGTACGAAGACGGCGACCGACGAGGCGTTCGGCGGCACGGAGCTGCTGGGGACGCTGCAGCGCAAGCTCGACGAGCTGGACGACTCGATCCTCGCCGATCAGCGGATGGTGAAGGCCAACGAGGCATGGACGGCCTGCATGCGCACCGCGACCGGCTCCAGCTATGAGGACTCGGAGGCGATCGAGAGCGAGATCAGGACCGCCTTCGAGAAGATCGTCCCCGGTGCCGTGGCGCCAGGCCAGGTCGCCGCAGAGGGCAGCTACGACAAGGCGGCCCTTGCGGCCTTGCAGCACCGCGAGGTCGATCTCGCCAACAAGGATCTGGAGTGCGAGAAGAAGAACGTCACGCCCGTCGAGGACGTCGTGCGCAAGGAGAAGGAGACGGCCTTCCGCGACCAGAACGCGACTCTGCTCAACAGCGTCAAGCCACTCGGCTGAGCGAGCACTCCGCCAGCACGCCCCTGCTCAGCGAGTCCGCCCGCCCCCAAACGTGGGCGGGCTCGAAGGGTGCGTCCGCTCAGGGCTACCCAACGCATGCTGTGGTACGTCTCCGCCGAGGTCAGGGCCAAACGCGAGCCGTCGAGGGCCATGCGAAAACGCCCGCGGCGGGCGACAGCATTCCAAGGGGGGAGGTCCATGCAGCAGACGGCACAGCCCAGCCGGGCACGCGGCTCGGCGCGATCGCTGGCGCAGCAATCCTTGCGATCTTCGGCGTCGTCTGGCTCTTCGGGATCGCCATCGGTGCACGTTCCCTGCTCGTCGACGTCGCGGTTGGCGGTCGCTGCAACCGGCGAAGGCATCCGTCGCTCTTTCCGACGCGCAGGCGCGGCGGCGATGTAGAGACGTGCACCTGACCGCGCGAGCTTCTCGCCACCGGGATCTCGCAAGGCGAACTATCCAA
>DASVPU010000371.1:0-8449 GCA_036389475.1 Solirubrobacteraceae bacterium | reverse complement strand
AGACCCCGACTACGGCAACTCGATCGCCGAGTTCAAGCAGTTCTTCGCGCTTCGGTGTGGACGGCGTCTTCACGGACAACGCCGACATCGGAAAACCGCCCGCGATGATGAGTGACGGCCGGCGCCGTAGTGCCCGAAGCTCAGAGATCGACGTAGTAGACGAGCTCGCCCGACTCGCCGGTGCCGGCCCCGTCGCCGAAGATGAACATCGTCACGACGAGCGCGTCGCCGCCACCGGAATGCGGCGATGGGAGGATCCGGGCTGTCGGGTTCGCGAACGATCGCGATGCGCGCGGCGTCGCGACTGCCAGCAGCTCGAAGTGGCGCGCGGAGACGTCGTAGAGGAACACGCGCCACGAGCCGGGATTGTTGACGACCTTCTGCGCCTCGTGGACGCGCCACGTCTTGCCGCTCTTCGGGAACGCGAACTGGCGCCGGCCGCCGTGATTGCCGTGAAATCCATTTCGCGACAGCGCGAGATCGATGCCTGTCTCGATCGTGACCTTCCAACTGCCCGAGTCGAGCGTCGCGCGCGCCTGGCGGTCGACGGCGAGCTTCGGCCCGTGGTCGAGCCAGTGAAAGCCCAGCGCGACCCGCGAGGACGCCAGGCTTCCATGCCACTCGATGGTGCGGAGGTCCGGGGTTCCCTGGTTGGACGTGCCGGCCTTGCGCGGCAGGTTGCGCTGCTCGGCCCAGCGGCCGCTCAGCAGGGCCGCCCCATCGCGGTAGTACCGCAGCCGGACGTTCGAGTCGATCTTCCCGTTGGGTCGCGTCGGTCCTTGCGCCTCGTATGCGAGCAGGAAGCCGCCGCCAGGCAGCGCTCGCGCGGTCCCCATGCCGCCGCCGCCAGCGTCGAGGTCGCCGATCTTCCGCCAGCTGCGCAGATCGCTCGACGCCGCGAGGCGCAGCGCGAAGCGTCCGCCGCCGATGGAGATGTGGTAGACGCCGACGTAGGACCCGGGCACGACCGGGTTGGCGATGACGTCGAGCGCGTCCATCGACGCTCCGAGGCTGTCGACGACGCGAAACGCCGAGCCCGACCGCAGCGGGGACGGCGCGCCGGAGGCGGCTGCCGGCACGCGCTCGATGAGCCGTCGCAGCCGCGCGGAGCCGGCCGCAGGCGCGGCGGCGCCCGTCGCCGTCAACCTCTGCCGCGGGCGAAACGCCTCGTCCACGTCGTCCTCGCCGGCATCGGGCAGATCGTCGGGCGCGACGCTGACGTGCGTCTCATCGACGTCCCAGGTGACATCGCCAGCCCCGTGGTCGAGGCCATCTGCGTCACGGTCTGCCATACGAACCTCCGAAAGACGCCGACGGCCAGCCTAATGCGCACCGGCGGGGCGACGCAAGGCGCAGAGTCCGCCAGCGGCAGAGCGGCGCGTTGCTCGGCGCCGCGCTTGCCGCGGGCGTCATGGAAGCGCGGTCCTGATCACCGCGCCGGTCGCGTCGTCGCGGTAGCGGACGACGCCGTCCTCGTAGCGCACGTCGCGCAGGTCGCCGCAAGCGAGGCGGCGCTCGGGCGCGCCCGGCGCGAGCGCCACGATCTCCGCCTGGCCCGCGCACGTCCCGTGGCGGCGCAGGACGAGCGTGCCCGAGCGCCCGACGCCGGGGCTGCTGCGGGCGTTCGCGTCGCTGGCTGCCGGGCCGGAGATCGTCGCCGCCGTGCGCAGGTCGATGACGCGGAGGTCGCCGGGGCGCTGCACCACGGCGAGCGATCCGAGCAGGCGCACGACGGAGCCGTCGAGCCGGCCGACCGTGCCGGTGACACGGAGGCAGTACCAGCCGCCCACGGTCACGGCGTCGGCCGTCGCGAGGATCTGAGCGGGCGGGTACGCCGTGCCGGGTGGCGGCGCCGGGGCTCGCGGACAGCGGTCGGCGAGCAGCGTGGGGGAGGACCGCAGCGCCGCTCCGTGGCGCCAGGCGGCGCGTGCGCCGTGCACGCGCGGCCGGCCAATCGCGGTCGCTAGCCCCTCGTCGAGATACGCGGCTCCGGCGGGTCCCACGAGCACGATCCCGGTGGCGAAGTCGTTGCGCACGCGCAGGACTACGCGTCCGTGCGCTGCCGTGACGAGGTCCGTCACGTCGCTGCGCAGGTCATCGCTCTGGTCGCCGAGGTCGAGCGCCGCGCGGCGCGCGCGCCACGTGCGCGTGTCGAGCGTCACGAGCTCGGCCGTCTCGTCGTTGTACGCCCGGCGCGACACGACGGCGTGCGCGAAGCGCCCGCGCAGGGCGACGCGCTGGATGCGCGCGGTGCAGTGCGAGCAGGCGGCATCCATCCGCGCCAGCGTGCGCCGCGTGCCGGTGGCCCGCCGGCAGACGATCGCCTCGTAGCGGTCGGCGGCTTCGAGCACGAGAAGTCGAGAATTGCTCGCGAGCGTGCGCTCGCCGCCACGCGCGCACGCAGCCGCCGCGCTCGCCGACGACGCCCCGCCCCACAGCAGCGCGGCGAGGATCGCGAACGACACGGCGAATCTGCGCACGGTCACTTCAACACGCGTGGCGCTCTCGAATCGCGGCGGCGGGATTACAAGCTGATCACCCGCGTGCCGGGCGCGATTCGCTGTGCTGCGGCGCATGCTCACCGCTGTGACCCAGCCCAGCCCGTAGAGCCGGTACAGGGCTCTGGGTGTACTGGGGCACCGCCACCGCGCACCTGCTGCCAAGGCTGCTGCGCCTCCCCGGACGACTCAAGCCGCACGAGCGCCCCGGTATTCCTAACGAGAACTGCCGTCGTCTGGGTGGCCGCGCAGAAGCGCCTGGGCTCACGCTCGCAAGGGATCGCCGCTTCCGCACGCGCGGCGGCATGCGTCGGCGGCCCGACGCGATCACATGATCGCCTACGCCAGCGTTCGGCCCACCAAACGATGTTGTGGCGGTACTCGAGGCGAACGGGCACTCCCAGCACCCGGTGAAAACGATGGCTTGCGCTGGCCCCGGCGCACAGGCGAGATAGCGCCGCCGCGGCCTGGACCGTGACCGCGCTGCGCCTCGTAGTTTGTGGGCTGGGCCACGCACCCAAGCACCGGGCCGACAGGGCCCGCAATCCGCTCCGCAAGCTCGCCCGGCGCCACACGAACACCCGCCGACGGTGACGCCGTCTGTGCGCAGCAGCTCGGTCGCGCAGGTGTGCCTGAGCGCGTGCGGATGGCGCAGCTCCGCGGCCGCTTGGCGGCGGCGCCCAAGCGCTTGAGCACCGCGGCGGCTGCGCGCGACCTCACCCGCCGTGCGCTCGCGATCGAGGAGGCGGTGTACGGGCCCGGGCATCCCCAGGGTCGCGAGCACGCTGGGCAACCTCGGCGTCGTGTAGTTCCCGGGGAGCGCTCTGGCGCAGTTCGCCGCGGTGGCCGCAGAGGACGCCGTGGGCGAGCGTTTCGCGGCGCTCGCCGCGGTTGAGCTGGGTCGTGTGCCGTGGGAAGGGCTGGCTGGTTGCGGTAGTCCAGCAGGTGAGTCGACTTGGGTTCTGTCGAGCAACTGAGCAGAAGAGCGGGGTCCGCTAGCTCCTGCTGGCGGGGATGACCGCGGCTCGGAGAAACGAGCTGCCGTCACCGTCGGCGTATTGCACGATCCACGCGGCGATCGCCTCGCCGCGGTCGCTCACACCGAGCTTGATCGCCGTGCCGGCCGGGTTTGCAGGGTCGCGGTCCTCGCGGCGGTAGCGCAGCTGTACGGCTTTGCCCCACGGCCCGGCTGCCGGGTGGCGGCGGACGAAGCTCCCGTAGCCGGCGAGCGCGGTCCCGCTCGGATCCAGCGCGACTGCGGTGAGGCCTGGATCGCTGGCCGCCTCGACTGACTCGCCGACGGCGTCGCTTACGCCGAACGGAGCACCGCTTGACGGGCGGATCGCGATGACGCCGCGAGCGAACGCATCCCAGACCGACGAGCCGTCGTCGGCGCGCTGCCAGGCGACGATTGCCCCATCGCGGCTGCTCATCGACGCGATGACGTCCTGCACGAGCGTGTTCGGCGTCGTCTCGAGGACGACGGGCCGGCTGATCTGTGTGCCGTCGATCGACGCCTCGAGCACGCGGTTGGCGCGGGGCTGGCCGGGTGGCCCGTGGTCGCGCCAGGCGACGACGGCGCGGTGCCTACCGGCCGCGAGCGCGAGCGTTTCGGCGACGCCGATCGCGGTTGACGCCGTGCGCGCCGCGTGGAACCGGCGGTTCGAGTATGTGCTGACCTGGATGCTCGACCTGCTGGTCGCCGAGCGCGGTCCGGCGGAGCGCCAGGCCACCACGCCGTCGCCGTCGCGCGCGAGCGCCGCACGAACGTAGCCGGCATGCGCGCACGACGTCGACAGGCGTCGGGGATGGGCGAATGTGCCGCCGGGCGAGACGATGACCGCGTGGACCTCCATGCCGCACCGCGTCGGCGACCCCGGCGCAAGCCATGTGGCGAGCAGCCGGCCACGCGCGTCGATCGCGATCGCGGGCTGCTGGCCGCCGCGCGATCCCGGGATGCTGACCGCCGCGCCGAATGGCGCATCACGTCGCATCGTGTTGACGTACAGCGGCTCACCGGGGCGGTCGGACCGCCAGAGGACCGCGGCATCGCCACCGGCACCGACCGCGAGCGCGTGCTCCCGCACCGCACGATCGGCTCGCGCGATGCGTACCGGCTTGGCAAAGCCGCCACGCGGACGACGCACGCTCGCGAACACGGACTCGACCATCTCGTTCGGCTTGCCGCCGGCAAGCTGAGCGAACGCGCCGAACGTCGTCACCGCGCCGCCGCGCGCGTCGACGCCCAGCGCCGGCTCACCGTCGACGTATTCCTTGATCGCGAAGGTGCGCGGCGCGGCCGCCGGCGCGGACACGGCCGGTAGAGCGACTGCGGCGAGCGTCGCGATCAGCAAAAGCCTCATGCCGGGGAAACGGGCCGCACGGTACGTAGTTGCGCAACCTCCTGCTCGTCAAGTCGTTCAGGTGGCATGCGCTCTCGTCTGGCCTGTGCCGTTGCTCTGGCGGCCACGACGGCCGCCGGATCCTCGCCGACGGCCGCCGGGGCGCCCTCCGGCGGCCCATGGACAGCGCCTGCGTCGATCTTCGTGTCGAAGCCGGGAACCGATCTGTCGTTGCCTGCGATCGCGACATCGGCCGCGGGCCGCGCGCTCGTCATATGGCGCTATGAGCTTGCGAGCGGGCACGCCGGGCAGCGCGCGGCATCATGGCGCGGACACGGAAGCCTCGGACGCAGCCACGACCTGCGCACGCCGATCGACACGCCGCTCATGTACCGCGACCGCGCCGTCGCGCTCGAGCGCCCAAACGGCCCCGCGCGCCGCGTGCGGGTCGTGCTCGGCAGCGCCGACGGGGACTTCGGCTCGGAGCGAACGATCTACGAGAGCCCGCCGGACTGGGTGCGCGCGGTGAGCAGCCCGGTCGCCAACGCGCGCGGCGACATCGCCGTCGTGCACCGGATCCTGCGCCGCGACCGAACGTCGCGGATCGTCCTCCTCGAACGGTCCGCGCGCGCCCGCTTCCGGCGGGCACAGCCGATCCGCGACATTCCCGAGTGCAGGTGCTACAGCGAGTCGCTGGCGGTCGCCGTCGCGCTCGGCGCGCGCGGCGAGGTCGTCGTCGGGTGGGAGGAGGCGGGATCGATCTTCGTCCGCACGCGCCCGGCCGGCGGACAGCTGGGGCCGGCGGTGCGCGTCGGACGCGCGGTGGAGACGCGATCGCTGCAGGTGGCGGTGTCGCCGCGCGGGGCGGTATGGGTGGCGTGGTTTGACAATCCCGTCGACCACGGCACGGGCACGGGGTCGATGTCGATCTTCCTCGCGGTTCGCGCTGCGGGCGCCCGGCGTTTTGGCACCACGCGCCGCCTCGATCACGTCAGCCACGTGTGGTACGGCCTCGGCGCCGGCGTCAACCTCGCGCTCGGCAGGCGCGGCGCCGGCTTGCTCAGCTGGTCGATGCCGGACGCACGCAGCGTCTCGCGCGTGCGCCTTGCGACAGCCGACGCCCGCGGCAAGAACATCAGCGTGCGTGCACTATCGGCCAGTGATCAGCAGGCGACAGCGGGCGCGCTTCTAACGAGCCGGCAGTCGGGCAGAGCGCTCGTCGTCTGGTCAGAGCGCTACGGCGTAGAGCAAGAACACGTGCGTCTCCTGGCCCGACTCGTCTCGCGGGCCGGAACGCTCGGTCCGGTCGAGTCCGTGAGCACGTCAGAACAAGCGGGCGACTACGCCGTGGCGTTCGATACGGCTCACCGACGGGCCCTGGTCGTATGGGTCCAGCACCCCCCGCAGCCGCGCTCGCGCACGCTGCTGCACGCTGCCACGCGTGCGCTCTGAACTAAGATCGGACGGCGCAGCGTCGTCGCAGCGCATCCGACGCGGGCCAGCGCACGACCCCCGGCCATAGACGGTCACGCCGACCTACGGGATCATCGGCTGCGCACCGCAAGCGACGCTCCAGAACGGCGGTTATGTCGATCTGAATGAAGCGGCTGACCTGGACACCATGGCCCGCGGCGATTGGCGACATGCCTCGCGATCCTGCCACGCACTTACGTCTGCATCAACGGTGCTGCGAGCCGCCCGGCAACGTCGAACGGTGTCGTCGTGCCGGGCCTCCTACTTATCGTCGACGCGCGTACGCCGTCCCCCTGACAGGGCCGTCAATGCGTCCCTGAGCGTGCTACGTTCCCGATCGGGGAGTGTCTGGGTTGGCGTCGCCCGAGAGCGATCGTCGCAGCCGGCGCTTACAAGTGGCCCTCGCGGCAGCGGCATGGGGAGCGTCATGACGTATCACGTCACTCGATCGTTTGACAGCCAGCCGACCGGCAGCCGGCGGCCACAGCGTCGGCTCACAGCGACGGCTTTGCTAGCGGCGGCAGTGCTCATCATGGCTATGCTCGCCTCCAGCGCTCAGGCCGCGTCGGTGCCGCTGGGAAGCGCCGACAGCTTCGCGGTCCTGGCGGGCAGCACCGTCACCAATACCGGGCCGAGCGTCATCAGCGGCGACGTTGGTGTCAGCCCCGGCACCGCGGTGACGGGCTTTCCGCCGGGAATCGTGACCGCGGGCACCATTCACGGTGCTGACGCTGTCGCCGGACAGGCTCAGCGCGACCTGACAACCGCATACAACGACGCCGCGGGACGCAGCTCGACCGCCACGATCTCCGCCGATCTGGCCGGCAGCACGCTGACGCCCGGCGTCTACACGTCGGCGAGCTCGCTTGGCCTCAGCGGCGCCCTGACGCTCGACGCCCGCGGCGATCCCAACGCGGTGTTCGTCTTTCAAGCCGGATCCACGCTGACCGTCGGCTCGGCCAGCCAAGTCATTCTGATCGGCGCAGCGCAGGCGTGCAACGTGTTTTGGCAGGTCGGCAGTTCGGCGAGCATCGGCTCAAGCAGCACGTTCGCCGGGACCGTCCTGGCGCTGACCTCGATCTCGCTGACGACCGGCGCGACGCTCAACGGCAGAGCACTAGCTCGCAACGGCGCCGTCACCCTGGACACCAACACCATCACCAAGACAGCATGCGCGACCCAGACCTCAACGCCGCCCACCGGCACCCCAGGGCCCGGCGCCACAACCGGCACCCCAGGGCCCGGCGCCACAACCGGCACCCCAGGCGCCGGCGACAGCACCCGCGCCTCGGCGCGGCTGCGCGGGCCGTCAGGCTGCGTGGCACGGCCGTTTTGGGCCCGCGTCAGCGGCCGCCAGATCGACCGGGTCACGTTCTTCGTCGACGCCAACCGCCGCCGAACGGTCAAGACGAACACCGCGCGGACCGTGTTCTCGCTGCGCGTGAACCCGCGCAAGCAGCGCCCCGGGACGCATCGCATCACCGCGACGGTCAACTTCAGCGCCGACAGCCACGCGAAAGCGCGCACGCTGCGCCTCATCTACCAGCGCTGCGCCAAGACCGCCGGCACACCCCGCTTCACCGGCTAAGCCGAGCACCGTCCGCAGCCCGCCGCGCCCGCGCCACACGGGGCGTGCTGTGCTGGACTGCGGGTACGCTCGCCCTTGGCACGCGACACACACACCGCCCGTGCGCCCCGATCCGACGCGGCGCTGCCCCTGCACCTGACCGAACGGGGCGCGGCGCGGCGCGGATCTACGGCCCGATCCAATGGGAGGACCCGGCCGACAGGTCCGTGTTCGCCGGCGCGACCCGGCTCAGCCGCCTGAACGCCACGCGCAGCGAGTGCACCGAGCACAGCACCGTGGGCGCGGTCCTCGAGCCGCGCGACTGACCCACGCAGCATCGGCACTGTCGCCCGCGGTTGTGAGCGTCGACGCTGGCGGCTAGGTTCGGCAGATCGTGACCGCCAAGCAACGCGTCGTCCTGGGCGCCCTGCGTGATGCTCAGCACGAGCACGACGGTCAGGCCATCGGCGCGGGTCAGATCGCGGCGCTGTGTCCCGCGCCGTGGCAGGGGCGCCCGGACCTCGTGACCCAGGCGCTCGTGCTGCTTGAGCGCCACGGCCTCGTGCTCG
>DASVPU010000370.1:0-2659 GCA_036389475.1 Solirubrobacteraceae bacterium | reverse complement strand
CGTGGGACGTCGCGACAGCGTCCGGCGCAGCGACCGCTGCGCGCTCGCCGACAGGCGGAACGTCAGGCGCAGCTTCCCCGCGCGCGTCGCCGTCGCCGACGCCTTCGCGATCTGGACCATCCGCCGCCCGACGCGCGCCTTAAGGCTTGCCACCGCCTTGCCAGGACCAGGCACCGAGATCGTCACGCTCGCCCGCCGACCGCGAATCGTCAAGCGCTTAAGCGACGAAAACGCAAAGAACGACGACGCCACCGGCTTCATGGTGGGCGGCGGCGGCGGAGGCGGCGGTTGTGGTGGTGCTGGCGGCGGCTTGGCGAGCACCGCTCCCGGCCCCGTGTACTTGACGATGTACAGCCCGTAGTCGCGATCGGAGCCGGCGATCAACCGGTTGCCGTCCTTGTCGGTGAACTGCTCGACCCCCCAGAAGTTGCTGCCGCCCTCGTCGATGAACCGCCCAACCTCCTCCAAGCCGGCCGCCCGACTGAAACGCAGCACCCGCAGCCCACCGGCGTAGTAGGAGCTATACGCGAGGTTCGTCTCAGGATCGGTCGCGAACTCGTGAATCGACAGGTCCCCGAACCCCGACGCGTAGCGCTCGTCGACACCCTCGGGAATCGCGAAGTCGCCGATCAGCGCGCTTGTCTTGGCGTCATACAGGTGCGCGTAGCCCCAGCCATCGAACTGCGTCGTCGCAGACACCCGCGCGCCGACGGTGCCCGGCAGCGGCGGTCCATGCCCGGCGGGGTAGGGCAGGCCGAAGCCCGGCGGGTCGTTGAAGATGTTGTGCATCGCCTCATGGCTGATGCACATGCCACGGATCGCGCGCGGATCGCCGCTTCCGCAGAACGTCCCGTCCGCCGCCGCGTCTCCCAGGTGGCGCTGGCCGATGAGGATGCCGTCATAGCCCTTGGCGATCGCGTTCTGCATCTTCTCGTCGAAGCGGCAGGCGTCGAAGGCGTGGCTCGGGTCCTGCACCGGTCCGCGCTGGACGACGAGGATCTTCTCCTCGCCCGGCGCCAGCGTCACACCGGCGAAGGCCGTGGCGGCTGGCCGGATCTCGTCCAGCGCCGGGCAGCCGTAGCCGCCGTAGACCGTCGGCCCGTTCAGCCGGCCGTCGGGCAGGTTCTTGATCGGCAGGCTGAAGCTGAACTCGCCGGCGGGCGAGGAGCCGACGTGGGGGCCATCGGTGATCTGGAACACGGCGCGAGCCGTGCCGAAGTCCTCGTCCGCGGCGAGGATGAACTGGTTGTCATAGCTGAACTCCGCCTCGTGGGCGTTGCCCTCGGGCGCGATCGACGCTGGTGCGGCCAGCTTGACGAGCGGCTCAACGTTCGGGAAATCCGTGTCGGTGATGTAGGTCGGATGAGCGGGATCGGTGACGTCGAGCTGCACGTAGCCCGCGTCCCAGTAGCTGTTGAGCATCGTCATGCGACCGTCGATCCGCTTGACGACCACGTCGTGGTGGAAGATCGAGTTGCCGTTGGCCGAGTTCCTGATGATCTGGGGGAACAGTGCGCGGAGGTCGAGGTCGGCGATGAACTCGGGGTCGCGCGGATTGGTGATGTCGAAGATGTCGACGTCGTGTAGCTCGGTGTTGTCGACCGTGACCGCATACGCCCGCGGTCCGTCCTGCCAGATGAAGATGCTGTGGCTGGAGTTGGCGACCGTGGCGGGGTTCTGGACCAGGGAGCCATCCGGCGACTTGTCGCCCGCGCCCTGGATCAGGGTCACCGGCTTGGCCGGATCGCTGACGTCATAGAGATCGAAGCCTCCGACGCCGTTGGGCCCGCACGGCTCGTTGTTGACGGCCAGCAGGTCGCCCTTGAACGCCGGCGTGTTGACCGAGATGGTGTGCGCGCCCTCACCGTGGTAGGTCTCCGGCAGCGCCGGAACGAACGCCTTCTGCACCGGCTCGGCCGGGTTGGTGATGTCGACGCTGAAGAACCCGCCGCGCCGGCACGCAACGTCGGCTGGGTTATCCAAGGGCGACCAGGACATCAGGTATGCGGCGTTCTTGTAGACAGAGACATCGGCGATCTGTCCGGGCAGGACGTTGCCGAACGGCTGGGTCAGCTTGAGCTTGCCGACGACTTCGATGTTCTCGTGCGCGGGCGGGAGATGGTTCGCCAGACCGCCGTGCTGCTGCTGTGCGCCGGCAGGCGCGCTGAAGCTCGAGCGCGATCCCGCCCATGGAGCAAGCGCCGTTCGGGCACCGTCGGTACTCCACGGCCTGTCGCTCGCACTGCTCGAGGAAGGTTGGGCCTGGGCGGCCGCAACGATGCTCAGCGCCAGCGGGGCCGCGAGCGACAGGACCCGCATCGCACGAACCATCATTGATCGCAAGGTGAACTCTCCATATTCGACTGCGGGGCAGCCCGGCGCGCGATTGGGTCGTCCCTCCCAAGCACGCAGGTACCGCGGATGCTCATCTCATACCGATCGACAGCGCCCGGTCGCGCGTGCGCTTGACGCCGCCCGTCGGCGTGAAGGACACCCGCACCACGCCGCTGGTACGCCGCGTGGGACGTCGCGACAGCGTCCGGCGCAGCGACCGCTGCGCGCTCGCCGACAGGCGGAACGTCAGGCGCAGCTTCCCCGCGCGCGTCGCCGTCGCCGACGCCTTCGCGATCTGGACCATCCGCCGCCCGACGCGCGCCTT
>DASVPU010000369.1:0-9059 GCA_036389475.1 Solirubrobacteraceae bacterium | reverse complement strand
CCCAGAAACGCCCAGGTAGACGCGATGGCTGCCGAGATCCGCAGCGCCAGCAGCCACAGCGCGATCGATGCCAGCGCTGTGAAGACACCCAGCCGGTTGCGAGCATCGTTGGGATCGAGCAGATGCGCGTACTCGTGCGCGACCACTGCAGCCAGCCCGTCAGCGCCCGCTCGACGAGGTCACGAGTTATCCTCAGTCGCGGCGGCTTGCCGAACCTCGCGGGCGCCGCCTGGCTGACCGGACCGTCGATCAGCCGCCCTCAGCAACGATGTCATCACGGCGTATCGTCGTGAGTACAGCGAAGATCCGTTGCAAGCGCTGAGCGTCACCCTTACGCCAGCCCAAAGCCGACAGTCCGATCGCCTCCGGGCCGCAAGATCTGACATGTCCGCGGAGCGATCAGTTCCCACGCCCCAGCGCGCAGCGCACGCCGGTAATGATCAGGCGTTGACGGCGTTCTTCAGCGCGCTGGCGGCAGAGAACTTCAGAGCGTTAGACGGCGCGATCTCAATCGTCTCGCCGGTCTGCGGGTTGCGGCCCTGACGGGCCGCGCGCGCGGTGACCGAGAACTTCCCAAAGCCGCTGACGTTGACCTCATCACGGGCCGCCAAGCACCCAGCGATGAGCTCAAAGCCCTTCTCCACAGCCCGCTTGGCCTCACCGCTGCCCAACCCGCTGTGCTGCCCGACCTCGGCCACCAGATCGTTCTTGCTCACGATCACCATACGCACACCTCCCCTTGTTGGGTTCTCCACAGGGCAGCGAATGGTGCTCGATCCAGCGGACGTACTCTCTCCCCACTGTCACTGACCCCCTCTCCCCCATGCCGCCTTAAGCAGCACGATTCACCGAGCTTGACGACGCGATCAACGCCGCACAGCCGAAGCGATTCCGGGCACGGACAACCGCCAGCCGTCAGCGTTTAGTAGTGGCCATCCGGGCGCAACCGCGCGCTCACTGCAGCACCCTCATCGCTTGATTCGGGCCGTCAAGCAGCACAGCTAGCCGCCGCGCCCGCACAGCCGATCCGCGATCGCCCGTCAGGCTCCGGCGCCAAGCGCTTCGGCGCCGGTCTCGCCCTACTAACAGCGATCCTCACCACGGCCCGCCGTTGTCATAAGCAGTGGCAAGAACCCCACCGCAGTCGCCCGCGCCCACACCAACGATCACCGGATCCGTGGTACTCCACCGCACGATCGTCACCCTGGCCGCCGACGCAAGCATGGGCGCATCGTCAGGCGCTGAGAACCGCCTCGTGCGCACACGCCGGCCGCACGCAGCGCCGTACCGCACAGGCGCGAATCGCCGCGCCCGCTGCCAACGCCCGCGCTGCCGCTCATCGCCTCAGAACGCTTGCGGCAGCCCGCGCTCTCCCTACCGCACCGCCCCCGGCGCCGGGGCCGCGCGCACTCGCACCCTTCCCTCAAGCGCCCGCCCGCGTGCGGTGAGTTCCATCTGGGCTGACCCATCACCTCGGAGACCCCCCATCCCATTGACCACCCGCGCCCTCGCGCGCCTTCTCGCCTGGGCCGCTGCAGGCCGGCCACAGCCTGGCATGGACGATCGACCCGCACTGACGCGACGCCGCCGGACCGTTCCGCGCGGAACGCCTACATCATTCCGCGATGACGCGACGCCGCCACAGAACTCTCATGGCACCCGCCGGGTTCCGTCGGGTGCCCCCTGTAGCGTCGCACGATGCACCGCACACTCGTCTGGACAAGCAAGGGCGGGACCGGCAAGACGACCACCGTCGCCAACGCCGGACCCGAACTCGCCCGCCTCGGCTACCGCGTCCTCATGGTCGGCTTCGATCCGCAGGGCGACCTCGAAACGACATTCGGCATCGACGACACGGTCACCGACATCATCCGCATCGAGCAGCTGCTGCGCGGCGCGATCGATCCGCGCACAGCGGCCGTGCCGATCGGCCTCGACGACCTGACGGGAGAGGGCAGCCTGCGGCTGCTCGCAAGCTCATCTGACCTGCACGCTGCGACGACCGTGGTCGCGCGCCGCAACTTCGAGGACCTCGATCGCATCCTCGAGGCCTTCGACGACGAGGCCGATCTCGCGTTGATCGACACCCAGGGCGCGTTCACGCCGCTATCGCACACCGCCGCCCGGGCCGCCGACAGCGTTCTGTTCACGATGGAGCCCGGCTTCTACGAATACCGCGCGCTCGCCAAGCGCCTCGCCGACCTGGAGGAGCTTGAGCGCGACGAGGGCTGGACCATCACGCCGCTCGGGGTGCTCTTCGTGCGAACCGACATCCGCTCGCGCCACATGCGCGAGTACCGCGAGCACTTCAGCGACGCCGAGGCCTTCGGCAGCGAGCCCCTGTACGTCTTCAACGCCCACACGCGCCAGCAAAGCAGCGTGCGCGACCACCCGCGCCTCGGTCAGCCGACCGTGCTCGCCGCCCCCGCAAGCCACGTCGCCGCCGACTACCGCGAGTTCGCGGCCGAACTCGTTCAGCGGATCGCCGCATCGGCCGGAGCGCCGGCATGAGCGTGAGCGTTCCGCGCGGAACGCGCGCCGCGAGGCTGTCGCTACGCGTACCCAGCGCCCTCAAAGACCGAGTCCGCGACACCGTCGCGCAGCTCCAGGCCCGCGGCCTACGGACCTCCCAGAGCGAGCTCGTCGAGCTGCTCGTCGCAGAAGGCCTGAAGGCGAGCCCCGACGAACTCGACATCCGCCTGCGCGCGTGGCGCACACCCACCGAAGGAGACTCGCTGTGAGCAAGTCAAAGACGCCGCCGCTACCCGGCCGCACCCGCGTCGCCGGCCGCTTCCGCTCGACCGGTCCGAGCGCCAGCGCGTTCGGCGAGCTCGCGTCAAGCGGTCGCCTGCGCACCGTCGCCCTGGACGCCATCGCGCCCAACCCCCATCAGCCGCGCCGCCACTTCGACGAGGACGCGCTGCGAGGCCTCGCCGATTCGGTCGCGCAGCGCGGCGTGCTGCAGCCGCCCATCGCGCGTGAGGTGGGGGAGACCTACGAACTCGTCGCTGGCGAGCGCCGCTGGCGCGCCGCGCGCCTCGCCGGCCTGACCGAGATCGAAGTCCTCGTCTCAGACCACGACGACGCCGCCTCGCTGCAAGATGCCCTCATGGAGAACGTGGCGCGCGAGGATCTATCCGCGATCGAAGCAGCCCGCGCGTACGCCACCATCATCGAGGATCTCGGCATCACGCGCGAGGAGCTCGGCCGCCGGCTCGGCCAAAGCCGCGTCTCGATCTCAAACCACCTGCGGCTGCTGGACCTGCCCGACGACGCCCAGGACCTCATCGACCATGGCGAACTGACGTTCGCACACGGCCGCGCGCTGCTGCTGTGCGACGACCACGCGACGCGTCTGAGCCTCGCCCGGTGCGCCGTGGCAGAGGGCTGGTCCACGCGCCAGCTCGAAGACGCCGCCCGCAGGGCCGGAGCGCCCCGTGCCCGGCGCACCGCGCCGTCGGCTGACCGCGAGGCGTTCGCGCAGCGCTACAGCGACGCCATCAGCCGCGCGACAGGGCTTGACGTGCGTGCCCGCGTCACGACCAGCGGAGCGATCACGATCACGCTGACCGACCAGGCCGCGGCCAGGACGCTGGCCGCGAAGCTCGGCGCGCCCGGCGACGCCCTCGACGAGGCGGCGTCGACGTAGCGACGCCGAGCAGCCTCGCATGCGCGCTGACGTCCATCCGCGCGTGTCACCGCGCCGCCCTCCCATCCGCGCCGCGGCGCGCCACGCGATGACCGCTGACCTATCGTGACGTCGCCGATCCGGTAATTGCTCACAGCCGTCGGCGCCTGCGCCGCTCGTTAGGCGAACGGTCTTACAGCACCGCCAGGCCGTGGCGCACAGGTGCGCAGCCCGGGCTCTGGCGGCGAGGTCACCAGGGATGCGCCAGCGGTCGACGTTGACCGCCGACGACCCGCTCGTCGCCGACCCCCGCACGTTCACGGCACTCAGCCCTCGATGAGGCGTCGACACTGCGACCGCTCGATCGCGGTAGAGCCCGCGACACCAACGAGCATGGGGGAGAGACCCGCGCGGCCAATGCTTATTGGCGCTTTCGCTGCCGACGCGATCAGGCGCCAGCGGCGTCCCAACCGTATGCCAGCGTTCCCGTCGCGCAGCGGACAACGACAGAGGTACGGCGCCGGCCGTGGCCGTCGCGACGGCCCCTCGGAAGTTCGAGGCATCGTCGACGCCGTGCTCGCCCCGTCAAGGGCACCGCTAGCGCGGCTCGCCTTCGGCTCGGCCCGTTCGGGCTGCCCTCAAGCACCTGCGGGGTGACGGGGCTGCGCGCGGCGTGGTCCTCGCTCTCACATTCCGGGGGGCGGGTGATTCCAACACCACGCACCCCGGCCGCGAACTGAGAACGAAGCCGGAATATGCACACCCTGCTCATCGCCCACGCCGACCAGACCCACCGCGAGTTCCTCATCGACGAGGGCCTGCGCGACGCGCGCGAGCACTACGCGACGCTGTTTGCCGCCCAGCTCGACCCGCACGCACTCGACAACGCGACGATCGCCCGCCTACAGCGCGTCAGCGCCGACAGCCTCGCGCGCTGCGACGTCTACGAACAGCAGCTACGGCGCTGGCGCAGCCAACGCCTGACATACGCCCAGCAGCACGAGCTGGCGCGCCTGGATCTCGCGACACGCGAGCTGCGCCTGATGCTCACAGAGACCCTGGCGCTCGCCGACGAGCTCGCGAGCATCTGCACCGAACGCCAGCGCAGCACGGCCGACGCGGAGCTCGGCCCAAGCACCCGTTGCGCACGCAGCCTTCACGCTGACAACCGCGCCGCCAACCCAAGGCCGAGCGGGCTGAGCGCAACGCTCGCCGGCGATCACGATGCCGGCGCGCTGAACCTACGACGCCCACTCGCGCGCCCACCGGGGGCACGTTCCGGTCGCCGTGGCGACGCCCTCCCTCAAGCCGCCCTGCGGTGGCGCGCTCACAACCTCCCGCGAGTTACGCGGCGACGTCGCCAAGCACCAGCTGCTGCTGGTCTCGTCTGCGCACGACGGTGAGGAGTTTGGCGCCAGGGCGAGCCGGGTCGGGCATCACGACGAAGTCCACGTAGAGCTCGTCGACGGCCACCAATCGACGGCCCGCTTCCTCGAGGCGGCGTTTGCAGTCGCGCTCGCGACGCGTGTTGATCCCCAGGGCACGGTAGGCCTCGAGGTCTAAGGGGACGGTGATCTCTTCCAGGCCGGGGGCGCCGAGCGCGGGTTTGAACGGCACCCGCGGCGAGCTGAACAGCAGCCAGAGCGTCTTCGCAAGACCGCTCAGGCTTCGCAGCTGCTCCCAGTCAAGCTCGACCCAGTAGCCCCGCTGCAGCTGGCGGGCGTGCCACTTGCCCAGCGAGACCTGGACGGTGCCGTCGCGCGTGCCACCCATGATCGCGGGGTCGTAGGCGCCGCCGCTGCGGCGCAGGCGAATCTGGCGGTCAAAGACCAGGTCGGTGTAGAGCCGAGACATGCTCGCCAGATCGGGGTCATGCTCGCCGGTGATGGCGTTGAAGCCCTCGAACTGCACCTCCAGGCGGTACAGATTGACCAGCGCGCGGTGCACGTTCTCGAGGTTCTTGCCGCCGTGCTTGGCGCGTGAGGGGCCGTACAAGGCGCGCACGACGGCTCCCTTGGTGAGATCGGCGATGAAGTCATCCGGTGTGCCGCGCTCGATGTAGCGCGTCGTCACGACGATGTGCGTGTCGACCTCAAGCTCGCCCAGGCGTGCGCCGATCAGACGTGTGGTAGCCGCGAGGATCTCGCGTGAGTCGACACGCAGCCTGCCGGCGTCGGCGATCTGTTCACCGAGCTGCAGCTGCCCGAACACCGCCGCGAGGTTGCCCTCGATGCTCGCGCGACGAGGAACCAATGCCGTCGACCGGGCGCCAGTCATCGCGGCCCCACGTCCACGGTTGCAATGCGGTCACTCACCATCCACGCGGACACTAGACACCGACCAGGACGGCACTGCGAGAACGCCGCTGTGACGCCGCGAGCCCCGGCCGTGAGCGGCGACGCGCCAACGACAAGCGCGAGCGAAGGTCCCCCGTGCGAGCGAAGGTCCCCCGTCGCACGCCAGCCCCCACGAAGCGCGAGTCAAAGTCCCCCCCGCGAACCAACGTCCCGGCCCGCATGACGCCAACGGTCACGTTCGCCGGCTGAGCTCGCAGAGCACAGACCGCGAGGCGCGAACGAAGGTCCCCCCCGCGAGCGAAGGTCCCCCCGCGAACACCGCGACTCGTTCTGCGACGCGCAACGGTGGCGCAGGGCGCCGGCAGGTGCGAGCGAAGGTCCCCCCTGCGAGCGAACGTCCCCCCTGCAAGTAGGCGATCAGCACGCCCGGCCTCCCGCGGCTGGCTCACGCTCATCGTCAGTCGCCAGGCGCGAGCGAAGGTCCCCCCTGCGAGTCAAGGTCCCCCCTTGGCCCCGCCGTCCGGTCTCGTCGGCGGCAACGGTCGCGCTGACGCCGTGCGGCGCGCGGAAAGGTCCCCCCTGCGAGTCGAGGTCCCCCCTCGACATAGGGGTTCAGCGTGTCCGTCCGGCCGCCCCTGCGCTCGCGCGTCGCTGTCAGTCGCCGGGCGCGAGCGAAGGTCCTGCCCGCGAGCGTAGGTCCCCCGTCCCGGGCGCGGCGGTGAACGCGCCAGGCGGGCGCGAGCAAAGGTCCCCCCTGCGACCAGAGGTCCGCCGCGCGAACCAAGCTCCCGCCTGTTGTAGACAGTTGCGTTTGCCTACGGTCGCGGGCAATGACGACAGGTACCGGTCTCGCGCCATGTCCATGGCTTGCCGCCGACGACGAGCTCGACGAGGTCGCCGCGCTGCAGGCATGGTGCGATCGCGACGTCGACGACCTCGCCTACAACGCAGCCGATGATCTTCAGCTGCTCGCGCAGCTTCGCCAGCGCGCCCACGACGCCGAGGAGATTAACGCTTGATGGCCTCCACGCCTCCCGAGGCGTGCCTCCAACGCCACGCACGTGGGCTCGCGGCGACGCGCGGCGCTTCGATGCACGTGCCGCCCGTGGTGATCTTGCAGTTCAGCGGCCGCACATCGTGCTGCTGGCACTTCAGGGCTGCCAGCTCGCGGCCGAGGCCGACACGCCGCCGGCGCGCGCCGATCGCCGACACGCGGAGCGCCATCGCCCGCGCAGCGCTCGACGGCCGCAAGGCGGACCGGCCGATCGGCGCCTGGGCTTGCCGGCCCGCCCGGGTGCCTGCTCGGTGCGCCTGCGCCTTGAACCTGCATCCATGGTGTCGCGACGCGATCGCGCTGCGACAGCCACACGGTCCCATCCGCGCTGGCGAACTGCGCGGCGAGCAGTGGCCGGGGGAGAGACCGATCGGTTGAACGCGCAGCGCCGATCGGCGCGGGCCCGAACACGCGAAAGACCGGGTTGCCGCCCGGTCTCCCGTGAGGATCGAGCACATAGCGGCGTACCGCTGCGCCCAAGAAATCTCACGGCAACTGTACCGCAAGGTCGAACGATCTTCGACGTCTTCGGTGTGCTGCGTCGCGCGCTGACGCGCGCGTGCGAGCGCCCCGTAGTTGCCGCTCTCTCAGCCGCACCGCGAGCGTCCACCTGACCGCACGCGCGCTGTCACTGGCCGGTGTCCGCCTGGGCGCTGGCGGTGCCGCTGCAAACACCGACCGGTCCGGCGCCGGCGAACCCCGCGCGCGCCCGCGGCCTTCGCCGCGCTCGCGCCACACGCGCGCCGTGCGAGCCGGCCGCGTGGACGCCGATGCCCGACGCGGTCGACGCCGTGCATCTGCTGGCGCTGCAGACGCGGGTGCGTGCCGCGCGCGTCGCGGGCGGCGAGATCAGCGCGGCGCGGTTGTATGACGTGCGGGCGTTCAAGTCGGCGATCGCCGAGTACGGCTATCTGCGCACGCTGACGCGCAAGCGCACGGGCGGCACGATCGTCACGTCGATGCCCCAGCTCGTCAAAGGCCTCGCACGGCTGCACCCAGCATGGAAGATCGAGGACGACAAGTTCGCCGATCGCGACCGCCACCACACAGCGGTGCGCCGGCGCCTGCGGGATCTGAATGCGATGGGCCTGCTGCGCTGGCGCATCGGCGTCGACGTCGACGGCGAGGACGCCCGCACCGAGCTTGAGCTTCGCCCCGCCCCCGACATCACCGACGACGAGCTCGCCGCGGCCGCCGACCGGCTCGAGCGCTGGCAACAGCGCTACGGCCCGGCGCTGAACACCGGCTCCACGACGGGGATCCGCAACGCCGCCGGCCATGCCCGACCCTTGAGTGCCAGCGAGCGCCAGCGCCGCGCCATCACCCGCAGCCGCGCCCGCGCACGCAACCGTCGCGAGCGCTCTACATCAAATTCGGGACCCCGCTTCGCGACTCCGACTGCGTCGGAGAACAGCATCGTTACCAGTACCAACCACAGAGAGCTCCGCAACGTTTGCGGACCTAGAACAGACGTGCGCGCGCGACAAAATGCGACGATCGGCCTTTGGGTGTCGCGATCTGAGCCCCACAACACCGCCAACGCACATTCCACGGTCAACGTTGTGGCACAAACAGCATCGCTGACGATGGGGGGGTCCGGGCCCGCTGCCGGGTCGGTGTCGGTGTTGTGGGATCAATCGGCGCTGCTGCAGCGCGTCGCGGCGCGTCTGGCGGACCGCCAAGCGGTCTGGGACATGATCGCCGTCCAGGCCCAGCGCCGGGCCGCAGACGCCGCGTCGTGGGGGCTTGATCGTGGCTGGCCGGTCGGCCGGCTGCGCGAGGCGTGGGTCGTTTGGCGCTACGGCTCACGCTGCGCGGCCGAGCTCGGCGCCGCGCCCGCCGGACCGCTCGAAGCTGATGATCCGCGGCGCCTGCGTCGCGCCGTCGCACGCTACGAACGCCACGCCGACTGTGCGCCGCGTGGCTGGCCCGCCCAAGGGCTGGCGGCGCTGGCAGCGATCGGCGCGCTGGCCAGCGAGCGTGACGCGCGCCCGCAGACGCTGCACTACGCGATCCGCGTGCTCGATCAGCTCAGCCGCCGGATGCGCGCCAACGCGACCGTCAACGACACCGGGCGGCG
>DASVPU010000368.1:0-25049 GCA_036389475.1 Solirubrobacteraceae bacterium | reverse complement strand
ATAGTCATGGAACCAAAGATGCTAAGACGGTCGTTGAAGACCGCCGCTGCCACGACCGCGAGTGTGTTGTTGATGCAAGCGCCGGCGCTTGCCGATACCACGCTGATTGACCAGACACTCCCGGGGCCGCTGGGCGGCGCCCAGGTATGTGTCGTCGGTTATTGTAGTTTTCAGGTCCACGGGATTACCAACGTCAGGATTTACTCGACGCTCCAGGGCGGCGGTGTGACGAGCCCGCCGTCGTTGAGGACGGGCAGTGCTCCTGGTTGTACGGCCAACGTCAACGTTGCCGTGACCGTCGCGACGCCCGGCATCGGTGGAACGCTGCACACCGTCATCGAGTTTGACCGCACGGACATGAACGGTAACGTGCTTTCGGGCTCGCACGAGGCCATCGCCAAGGACGTTGCGGTCGAAGCAGCAAGCCAGAGCGTTCCGCTTGCGTCGGTCTGCGCGACGATCCTGTAACGCCAGCGCTCTAAACGGAACTGCGTACGGCTCACCATGGCCCGGGCGCTCGCGTGACCCGCGGCGTCCGGGCCTGCCAGGACGTAGACGCCGAGCGTCCTCGCCTCGTCGATCAGGCGCAGCATCGCCGGCGGTAGCGCACGCTGACCTGCGGCCAACGCGTCGATGGGCCTTCCAGCAACGGTGAGCGCCGGCCGAGCAGATAGCGATCCAGCAAGCTCGCAGGTATGCGCTCTGGACGGCGACGTCGCGGGCGGATGGCGTTGACCGTGGGCTGCGCGCGACATCGTCGACAGACTGAGCGACCTCGGCCAGAAGATGCTCGAGACGAGCACCGCGCGGCCGCGCGCTGCCTGCTCGCGCAGTCAGCTGATCCCGGGCGGGTCAGGCCGTTGGTCGGCTCGTCGAGGATCAGGACCTCGGGGTCGCCGAGCAGCGCCTTTGCGATCGCCACGCGCTGGCGCATCCCCAGCGAATCGCCCCCGACGCGTCGATCGGCGACGTCGACGAGCCTCACCAGCGACAGGACCTCGTCGACACGCCGGCAGGACATGGCGAGGATCCGCAGATGGCTGCGGGCGCTGCGTCCGGGATGAAACGACGCGTTCTCAAGCATCCACCGAGGCGGGTGTTGGGCTGGTCGAGCTCGTCGTAGGAGTTGCGTTGTCGGCGGGAGCCCGCGACGTGGTGGCCGTCGTCGCGGTTTCCCATCCTGGCCCGAACCACAGCGTGTGCGACGCCAGGGTGGTGCCCCCTTGCGGCATGTGTAGGGAACTCATCAGCGACTTCGGGCCCGATGCTTGGGTCATCCTGCCGTCCGTCGCGGGGCCGCCGGAGAAGGTGCCAGTCCTCGATCTGCTTCCCGCGAAATACGCGAGAAGGGATTGACAGGTGATTCCCTCGGCCCTGCTTCGGACGAGTTGCAGCGCTGTTGAACGAGCATCGATGACGCCGCGCATCGATCTGGGTTAGCTGGCCGCGAAAGCCAGGCACGAGCGACCGTCCAGGAGCAGCCCGGCAACGGCGGTCAGTGCCGCGAGGGCAAGCATCACCGCGACTCGGGCGGCGGTGGCGCACAAGACGTGAGTGCTCAGGTCATCTCCAACGCGTCGTGTCTGGCAGGGTTGCGGTCGGCGAACCATCGACGAGGTCGGCATGTCGCCGCACTCGGCATAAAGGTCGCGAATGGACCTGAAGTAGATCGCCAGGCCGATCCGCCCGTGAGCACTCCGATCAGCGCTGCGAGAACCGGGCTCGTCGGCGAGCTGAGCAAAGGCAATCCCTTCGATACGGCGCGCTTGACATGATCATCTGTGCTCCTGAGGTCGGTGTCTGACGTCTGGTGCTACTGCTGATCGGTGGTCTTCGACAGGTTCTTCAGGCGTTCCAGCTGGTCCCAGTGTTGCGCGATTCGTTGTTTGCCGTGGGCCGTTAGCGCGACGTTGGTGTTGGGTTTCTTGTGAACGAATCGCTTTTGGATCTTTACGAGGCCGGCTTCCTCGAGCTTCGTCAGGTGACTGGAGAGGTTTCCCTTGGTCAGCCGCGTGGTCCGCTGCAGGAAGACGAAGTCGGCGTTGTTGACGGACGACAGCACCGTCAAGATCGCCAGCCGGCCGGGCTCGTGGATCACCCGATCGAGGATCAGGTCAGCGCTGGGTTCTGACATCGCCGTCCTCCGGCCCCAGGATCTTCGCGGACCCGAATGTGTGAACGAACAGGCGGTGGTCGAAGACTCCGGTGACGATGACGGCGATTCCCGCGATGACGAGGCCGATGTTGCTCGGGTCCGCGCCGTTCCAGACCGGCAGGGCGCCCGCCACAAGCACGATGCCCCAGATGATCACGTGGTGTGCCTTCAGGCCGATTCCGATCCCGTAGGAGATCAGCATCACCAGCGCGAAGGTGACTGCGGTGGCGTTGACCGGCAGATCCAGCGACCAATCCGCTCGGCTGCGCAGCAGCAGCGACGCTCCGATCATCACCGCCAGGGCGATGAGCACTGCGACGCCGCCGCGGATCTGCTGCCTCACCGATGGGCTGAGGCGCCCGTAGTGTTCGTTGTAGTAGCGGCCGATGGGTAGGCATGCCGCCGCGACCGCCAGCGCGGCGACGGGGAATGCCCACGTATGACGCAGCGGGCCGACTTCCCAGTTGGCCAGTGCCGCAAGGATGAACAGCACGCCGAGCGGGACGAAGAACAAGCCCCGCAGGTAGGAGTACTTCGCCGCCGCCGTCTCAAGGTCCGTTTGTTGCATGATCTCGTCACTTTCAAACTAGTTGGTGACGCAGACCTTAGCGGCCTGACCGGATGTCGTCAACTAGTTTGCGCCGCAAACTACACGCCGAAGGGGGTGTCGAGGCAGCGTCGAGGGGTATCTGACGTCCCATGCCTGAACAAGCAACCCTTGCCCCCGGAGGCCGATGTCTTCGATGCCTGACGTGAATGGCTTGACCCGCCGACGGGCGCTCGCGGTCGGCGGTGCTGCCGCCGGCGGCCTATTGGCTTCCGGTTCGGATCTCGCGTTCGCCGCGACTGGTTTCAAGCAGCCGGCCCGCAGGCAACATGGCAAGCTTCCCGCGGCGCACATCCAGCAGATCGTCGGCGCGCAGGGCAGCGTGTCCTCTGGTGTGCTTGGCATCGGGATCGAGCGGCGGGACATCGGGGTCGTGCGCGGTCCGCAGGGCGTTGACTTTCCGCCGTCGTTTGAGATCGCCGGCGATCTGACCTTCCAGCCGCTGGGAGCGCAGCGCGCCTTCTTCAACGGCGACCTAGCACTGAAGGCGTCCGAGCTGAACCCTGTGATCGATGCCATCCTGGGCAACGGCATGGTCTTCCAGGCGATGCATCAGCACTACTTCGACCTGGACCCGATGGTCTGGTTCATCCACTTCCGCGGCGAGGCAGAGCCGCTCACGCTTTCCCGTCGCGTGCGCAAGGTCCTCGACGCCACCGCGACGCCGCTCCCGCAGACGATGCCGGCGAACCCCACGACGCCGCTGAAGCACGCGACGCTCGCCAAGACGCTGCACGGCTCGTCTGAGATCGGCGACAACGGCGTCGTCACGATCACGATCAACCGCAAGGATCGCATCGTCATCGACGACGTCCAAGTGAGCCCAGAGGCCAACATCTCCACCAACGTCGAGTTTCTGCCCCTCGACGACCGCGGTATGTCCGTTGCCGTCGCTCCCGACTTCTCGATGACCAGCGACGAGGTCGATCCGGTCTGCAAGACGATGCGCCGTGCCGGCTTCGAGATCGGCTGCCTGTACAACCAAGAGACAAGCGAGCATCCGCAGCTGTACTTCGCGCACATGCTTGCCACCGGCGCCCCACAGGACCTCGCCGTCAAGCTGCGCACGGCACTGGACCTCACCCGCGCCGACTGATGCGGCTAGCCGCGGACCTCAACCCCCCGCCGCAATCATCATCACGCCAGAAAGAGCCACCACGATCCCCGCCCGCTGCACACCCTGCACGCGCTCTCCCAAGAGCAGCGCAGCAAGCGTTACGGTCATCACTGGGTACAGCGAACTCGCAACCGCGACGCTCGAGAGCTCGCCGATCGTCGTCGCGTGGTTGTAACAGACGTTGGCGCCCAGGTCGATCAGGCCGAGGGCGCCAAGCGTCATGACAGCACGCCCGCCCGGGCGACGGCCTCCGCGGCGCAGCGACAGGTACGCGAACACGGCGATCAGCGGCAGCGCCGACACGCGCGACAGCACGAGCGCCCACCCGACATCGCCGCTCGAGCCGATCTTCGCCAGCACGAAGTACGAGCCGAACCCGATGCCGGCGCCGATGGCCAGCAGGATGCTCGATCGCTGCCGGCTGAGATCGACTGGGCCCTTGTCGTCCTCGCGCGAGGCCATCACGATCCCCACGATCGCCAGCGCGAGCCCGACCGATCGCACGAAGCCCGGGGTGTCCCCAGCCAGCAGGCCCACCAGAACGGGGATGCACACGCCCGTCGACGCGATTGGAGCGGCAATGCTCATCGTCCCGATCGCAAAAGCGCGGTACAAGGCCGTCAGACCCGCGATGCCCACGACGCCCGCGCCCAGCGAAGCGACGATTGCCGTGATGTCCGGCGGCCCCTCCCCACGCGCCCCGACGAACAGGGCCAGGACGGTCAGCGACGACAGGTACATCGCCGCGAGCACGACCGGGACGGGATAGCTGCGGCTCTTGACGCCGCCGAGGTAGTCGGCCAGCCCCCACAGCGCGGCGGATCCAAGCCCGAACGCGATCGCGACCATCGAACGGGCTTACGACGACGCTGTCAGCGGCGCTTGCGGCGCCCGCCACCGTAGACGAGCCGCACAGTTCGGAAGATGAGCTTCGAAACCGGACGCTTGTACGGGAACATGTAGGGCTCGCGCTTGAGGTGCACACGGCTGATGAGCAGCGACTGCTGCTTGGTGTACTTGCGGATTCCGGGGGCGCCGTGGCGCGTCCCCAAGCCCGACGCCTTCCAACCGCCCATCGGCAACTCGACGGCCGCGTAGTTGAGCATCGCGTCGTTGACGCAGACCGCGCCCGCCTGCAGTCGCTGCGCGATCGCCTGGCCGCGCTTGACGTCGCGCGAGAAGACCGATGCCCCAAGACCGTACGGCGAATCGTTGGCGAGCGACAGCGCCTGCTCGACGTCAGCGACCTTCATGATCGGCAGCGTCGGGCCGAACGTCTCTTCGGTCATCGCCTTCATCGAATGGTCGACGTCGACGAGCACCGTCGGCTCGTAGAAGAGCCCGGCGCCGGTGCCCCGCTTGCCGCCCGTCAGGGCGCGGGCGCCCTTGGCGAGCGCGTCGCGCACGTGCTCCTCGACGATCGTCAGCTGCTTGGGGAACGTCATCGATCCGACTTCGGCGGTGGCCGGGCCGCTGGACGCGCCCTGTCGCAGCTTGCCAACCTTCTCGACGACCTTGGAGACGAACTCGTCGTAGGCCGGCTCCTCCACGTACACGCGCTCGATCGAGATGCACGACTGGCCGCCGTTGAACATCGACCAGTAGACGGCGGTGTTGGCCGCTCGCTCGAGGTCGGCATCCGCAAGGACGATCATCGGGTCCTTGCCGCCGAGCTCCAGCGATACGGGCGTCAGCGTCTTGGCCGCGCGCTCCATGACCTTCTTGCCGGTCGCAGTCGAGCCGGTGAACATGATCATGTCGACCTCGTCCACCAGCGCCGATCCGGTCGCGCCGCGGCCGGTCGCCACTTGGAAGACCCCGGGCGGCAGACCGCTCTTAGCGAGGCCCTGGGCGAGCAGCAGCGAGGTCAGCGGCGTCACCTCCGACGGCTTCAGAATCACGCTGTTGCCGGCCATCAGGGCCGGAACGCAGTCGCCGAAGGAGTTCGTCAGCGGGTAGTTCCACGGGGCGATCACGCCCACCAGGCCCAGCGGCTCGTAGCGCGTGATGAGCTTCTTGCCCTTGACCGCCAGCGTCGAGGCGTGCACGCGCTCGTCGGCGAGGTAGTCCTCGGCGTGCTTGGCCCAGTAGCCCAGCGCGCCGCCGGCGTAGAGCATCTCGCCGATGTAGGCGTCCTCGTAGGTCTTGCCGGTCTCCGAGACGATCGTGGCCACGACGCGATCGGCGTTGTCCATGATCCACGTGCGCATGCGCAGCAGCACCTGCGCGCGAGCGTCGTAGCCGAGCGCCTGCCAGCCGGGCTGGGCGGCGCGTCCGGTGCCGGCGAGCTCAGCGACTTGCTCGGCGGAGAGGTCGGGAACGTGCGCGATGACCTCGCCGGTAGCGGGGTTCTCGATTGCGATCTCGGCTGCGGCCCCTTGGCCGTCGGCCCTTTGTGCGGCCGTGGTGTCAACGCTGGCCATGGGTTAAACCCTACGCGATCGTGCCGGTGCCGACGAGCGCAAGCACGGCCGCGCCTAGCACGACCCGGTAGACGACGAAGATCGCCGTCGAATGGGTCGTCAGGTAGCGCAGCAGGAACGCGATCGACAGGTAGCCGGTGACGAAGGCGAGCACCGTGGCGACTGCCGTCGGCGCCACGCCCGCCGAGCCCTCGGCCGTACCCTTGACGACGTCCTTGAGCTCGTACAGGCCGCTGAGCACCACCGCCGGGATCGAGAGCAGGAACGAGAAGCGCGCGGCCGAGACGCGGTCGAAGCCGAGGAAGAGGCCGGCGGTGATCGTCGCGCCCGATCGCGACACCCCTGGGACGAGCGCCAGCGCTTGGGCGAAGCCGACGACGATCGCGTCTCGGCGCGTGAGCGTCGAGACATCGCGGTCGCGTCGCGAGAGCCTTTCGGCGGTCAGCAGGATCAGACCGAACACGATCAGGGTCGTGCCGATCAGGTAGAGGTCGCGCGCGCCGTTCTCGATCTGATGCTTGAAGGCGACGCCGAAGATCACGATCGGGATCGTGCCGAGGATGAGGTACCAGCCCATCCGTGCGTCGAGCTCGTTGCGTCTCGACGCGTCTCGTAACGAGGCCAGCCACGCCCGCGCGATTCGCCACAGATCTGCCCGGAAGTACAGGACGACGGCCGCCATCGTCCCGAGCTGGATGACCGCCGTGAACGCGGCGCCCGGGTCCTGCCAGCCGGAGAAGGCGGGAACGATCCGCAGGTGGCCACTGCTGGAGATCGGGAGGAACTCCGTCAGCCCCTGCACGATCCCCAGGACGATGGCCTGGAAGAGGTCCAACGGTGCGTTAGTCGCCGAACTCGATCGAGGCGATGCGGATCGGCGACAGCGGGCGGTCAGCGCCCGCTGTGGGGGTGTCCTCGATGCGATCGACGACGTCCATTCCGCCCGTGACCTCGCCGAAGACCGTGTGCTTGCCGTCCAGCCACGGCGCCTCGTCCTTGGTGACGATGAAGAACTGTGACCCGTTCGTGTCCGGTCCGGAGTTGGCCATGGCCAGCGCGCCACGCACGATCGTGTGGTCGTTGATCTCGTCCTCGAACTGGTAGCCCGGACCACCCGTGCCGGTACCCTGCGGGCACCCGCCCTGGATCATGAAGTCCTTGATCACGCGGTGGAAGGTGAGACCGTCGTAGAAGCCGTCGGCGGCGAGCTTGCGGAAGTTCTCGACGGTCTTCGGCGCGTCCTCGTCGAAGAGCTCGAAGACGATGACGCCTTCGGTGGTGCGCATGGCAGCGGCTGACATGCGGGTCAGGCTACAACGTGGCGCGCAGCTCGACGTTCCCGATCGCGACACGCGGATCGCTCACATCGGCGGCCCGCGTGAAATAGAGCATGAACACCTTGACCTTGGCGCCGTCGCCCTTGCCCTTCAGGGAGATCGTCTCGCCGTCGACGACCGCTTTGCGATCCGTCAGGTGGATCCAGCGCTTGTCGAGGATGTCCACGGGCAGCTCTTTGTCGTCCACAGCGCCATAGAGCTCGACGCGGAAGCCCGGCGTCGGCGTGTCGAGCTTCAGCGACTGCAGCGCCAGCGGCGCGCCGAGCTTGATCAGCAGGCCGACGGCGAGCGGCTTGCCGTCGGCCGGCACGACGACGTCCCAGACGGTGTCGAGCTTCTTGTCGATCGCGTTCTCGGACGGGCCGAACTCGGCTCCGGCGCGCTTGCCTGGATCGTAGGTCGAGGCGGCGCCGGCTTTGAACGGGACGATCTGCGGGGCGGCCGGAACCGTCGCCGCCTGCGTCCCGGTGCCCGGCGACGTCCCGGTGGCCGGCGCGGTCCCAGCGGGCCGTGTGGTCCCGGTCGCCGGCGTCTGCGCGCCCGTCGCCGGCGCTTGCTTGGCCGGTGGGATAACCGGCGTGTTCGCCGGCGGCGTGATGGTCTTCGGAACGGGGATGATCGGCGTCGCCCCGTTGGCCAACGGCGGGATGGCGACCGTCGGTTGCGTCGTGCCGGGACCAGTCGCACCAGGCTGGATCGGCGCTGACGGAGCCGGCTGCGTGGCAGGCGGCGTGGCGGCGACGATCGGCTGCCCCGAAGCGGGCGACGGGACGGCGGCCGAGCGCTCGGACTTGCTCGTCAGTGCGGCGTAGCTTGCGATCACGGCGCAGCAGACCAGCAGCAGCGTGAGACCGACGACGGTGAACGCGGCGCGCCAGCCCGGGCGGGCGCCGAGCCGGCCCGGGGCCGCACGTCCACACTCCAGGCACCAATCCTGCCCGCGCTGCATCTCCGAGCCACAGCCCTCGCAAGCGAACTGCTGGGGAGCAGCGACGTCGACATCATCCCCGCCCGGTGGCGGGACGGCGGCCTCAGGGGTCGCCTCGCGATCTCGCAAGAGCAATGCCACGGCCCAAAGGGTAACGAGCCTGGAGCGGCAGAGTTGCGGTCGCGCAGTGCCCGCAGCGCGATCAGGACTTGTCGGCTCGTGCCCATTCGGATGCGAACTCGGCGCCGAAGACGATGACGTTGGCGGCCGCATAGACGAATATCAGCAGCGCCACGACGGCGCCGAGCGAGCCGTAGATCGCGCCGAAGTCGGCGAGCTGCTCGAAGTACAGCTCGAGCGCGAGCTTGACGATTGACAGGCCGATCGCGGCCACGATCGCGCCCGGCCAGATCTCCCGCGAGGGCTCCTTGTGCAGCGGCAGGACGCGGTAGAGGAACAGCAGTCCCAGCATGAGGAAGACGATCGGCAAGAGCTTGCCGGCGATTTGCAGCGCGCCTGCGACAAGCCAGCCGCCGGCGCCCTCGTCGTCGAGCACCTTCGCGAGCCGGTGCGTGACGGTGAGCGACACGCTGAGCGCGAGGATCGACGTCCCGCCGAGGACGAGCGCCAGATCGAGCGCCTTGCGCTTGAGCAGCGGTGGGCGCTGCTCGATGTCCCAAGCTTCGTTGATCGAGTGGCGCAGCGCGCCCATGACGCCGCTGGCGGCGAAGAGGAGCACGATCGTCGTGACGATCCCGAGGTTGCCGGCGCGGTCCAAGGCATCTGCGACCGCGCGCTCGAGCCTCGGCCGGTCGGCGCTGCTCGCCAGCGGCAGGTTGTCGAAGACGGTCTGGATGATCCGCTCGCGAACGGCGCCGTCGTCGAAGACGAGCCCGAAGGCGGCCGCCAGCAGCAGTACGAGCGGGATGAATGAGAGGATCGCGAAGAAGCTGATCTGTGCGGCCGAGCGATGACCTCGATCGTCGACGAACTCGACCACGGCGCGACGCGCGACGAGCAGCGTGCGCTGCACGGCGTGGCGGATGGTGGCGTCCCAGTCGCGCACGCGGACTAAGCTGCCCCCGGATGGCAGAGCTGCTGATCGGCCCGATGCTGCGGTACGTCAGCGACAGCGCGGCGACCTTCTGGCTGGAAGCCGACAGCGCGTGTCTGGTCGAGATCCTCGGTCATCGCACGGAAACCTTTCAGGTCAAGGGACGCCACTACGCGATCGTCGCGATCGGCGGGCTCGCGCCCGGCTCCTGCGTCGAGTACGACGTGCAGCTCGACGGTGTGCGGCGCTGGCCGACGGCGGACGGCGAGTGGCCGCCGTCGCGCATCCGCACGCTGCCACGCGCCGGTCCGATCGAGATGGTCTTCGGCTCCTGCCGGGTGACGCGCCCGCACCGCCCGCCGTACACGCTCAGCCCCGACGAGCACAAGCTCGGTACCGGCGTCGATGCGCTCTACGCGCTCGCGCTGCGCATGCGCGCGCAGGACGTCGACCGCTGGCCGCACATGCTCCTGCTGCTCGGCGACCAGGTCTACGCCGACGAGGTCTCGCCCGAGACGGCGGAGTACATTCGCGCCCGCCGCGACGTGGGCCAGCCGCCGGGACTCGAGGTGGCCGGCTTCGAGGAGTACGCCCGCCTCTACCGCGAGGCGTGGGGCAACCCGACGCTGCGCTGGCTGCTGTCCACCCTGCCGACGGCGATGATCTTCGACGACCACGACGTCCACGACGACTGGAACACCTCGGCGGCGTGGGTGGCGAAGATGGGCGCCGAGCCGTGGTGGCCAGAGCGGATCGAGGGCGCCCTGGCGACGTACTGGATCTACCAGCACCTCGGCAACCTCGCTCCCGCCGACCTCGAGCGCGACCCGCTGCTGCGCCGCGTGCGAGCCGCTGGCGACGCCTGGCCGCTGCTGCGCGAGTTCGCCCTCGCCGAGCAGGCCGCCGGCGGCGGCGGCGTGTGGAGCTTCGTCCGCGATCTGGCCGGTACCCGGCTCGTCGTCCTCGACGGGCGGGAGGGTCGGATCCTCGAGGAAGGCAGCCGCGAGATGCTCGACGAGGACGAGTGGCGTTGGCTGCAGCAGCAGGCGACGGGGGAGTTCGATCACCTCGTGCTCGCCAACACGCTGCCGGTTCTGCTCGCACCGACCTTCCACTATCTCGAGGCGTTCGACGAAGCCGTCTGCGCGGGCGCCTGGGGCTCGATCGCGGCGCGCCTGGGCGAATGGCTGCGCCAAGCGCTCGACCTCGAGCACTGGGCTGCCTTTCAGAGCTCCTTTCACCGGCTGCTGGCGCTGACGCGCGAGGTCGGCGCCGGACGGCGCGGGCCGGCGCCCGCGTCGATCCTGTTCCTCGGCGGCGACGTACACCAGGGATTCCTGCACGAGGTCGCGTTCCGGCCGGCGGCGGGGGTCAGGAGCGCGGTCTACCAGGCGGTCTGCTCACCGTTTCGCAACCAGCTCTCCCGCCACGAGCGCGCGATGCTGCGCGCCGGCCATCGCTCAAGCGTGCTGCGCCGAGCGCTGCGCCGGCTGTCGCATGCGGTCGGCGTCGTCGATCCCGAGGCCGGCTGGCGGCTGGCCCAGGACCCGACCTTCGACAACCAGCTGGCCACCCTGCGCCTGGAGGGACGCCGGGCGTTCTTGCGGATCGAGCGCACCACTCCCGGCGATGGCACCGATCCCATCCTCACCACGTCGCTGGAGCGACGGCTGGCCTGAAGCGCTACGTCTTCGCCGGCTCGACGCGGATGCGCCGCCCGCGCACGCGCTCGCCGTCGACCGCCGTCGCGATCCGCTCGGCGTCGTCGGCGGGCACCGACATGAACGCGAAGTGCTCGAGCACCTTGACGTCGCGCACGGCCTCGCCGTCGATGCCGGCAGCATGCGTGACGGCGCTGACGAGGTCGGCGACCTGGATTCCCGCCGCGCGGCCGCCCGAGACGATGAGCTTCGCGAAGGGCTCGTCGCCGTTGCGCGTGATGTGCGGCTTGGCATGGCGCCGCGGACGCTCGGTGACCTTCGCCGGAGCAACGTGCGCCCCGGGTTGCCAGGGCGAGATCGCGGTCCCGACGTGGCGCTCGATCGCCAGCAGCTCACGCCCCTGGCGCGGTTCGACGAACGTGATCGCGCGACCCGAGCGCCCCACGCGGCCGGTGCGTCCGATGCGGTGCACGTAGACGTCGGGCGAGCGCGGGACGTCGAAGTTGATGACGTGCGTGACGGTCGAGATGTCCAGGCCGCGCGCGGCGACATCGGTCGCGACGAGGATCGGCACGCGACCGCCCTTGAAGCCGAGCATCACACCATCGCGCGAGCCCTGCGTCATGTCGCCGTGCAGCGCCTTGACGTTGAAGCCGCGGTCGCGCATCTTCTTGTAGAGCTGGTCGGTGCGGATCTTCGTGCGGACGAAGACGATCGCCTGGGCGGGCTTCTCGGCCTCGAGCACCTCGACGAGCTTGTCGGCCTTGTCGGCCGTCTTCACGTCGACCTGGAACTGCTCGACCGAATCGACCGTCAGCGTCGCGGACTGGACCTGCACGAGCACCGGGTCGTAGAGGTAGTTGTCCGCGAGCTTGCGGATCGGCGGTGGCATCGTGGCGCTGAACAGCGCGGTCTGGCGGCTGTTGGGCGTCAGGCGCAGGATCTTCTCGACGTCTTCCAGGAAGCCGAGGTCGAGCATCTCGTCGGCCTCGTCGAGAACGACGAAGCGGCAGCTGTCCAGGACGAGCGAGCGGCGGTTGATGAGGTCCAGGACGCGGCCGACGGTCCCCACGACGATGTGGCCGCCCGCCTTGAGCTGCGCCTGCTGCGTGCGGATCGGCGCGCCTCCGAAGACGGCGACCACGTCGGCGCCCTTGCGCTGGGCATAGGCCCTGATCGCCTGCGTCACCTGGATGCACAGCTCGCGCGTCGGCGTCAGGACGAGCGCCTGCACCTCAGGCTCGGTCGGGTCGACGTACTCGATGATCGGCAGGCCGAAGGCGGCCGTCTTGCCCGAGCCGGTCTGCGCTTGGCCGATGACGTCGCGGCCCTCGAGCATCGGCGGAATCGCCTGCTCCTGGATCGGGCTCGGATGCTCATATCCGACGTCATGCAATGCGTCGAGCGTGCTGTCGGAAAGACCAAGGTCCGCGAAGGTGGTCACGGCTCCCAGCTTAGACGGCCTGCCGGGCAGCTCCTGCTCACAGCCTGTCGACCGCAGCTTGGCGTGCCGACGCCGACTGCGCCTCGTCGCCGGCAAGCTCGGCGAGGCGCTGCGCGGCCAGCCGCACGCGGCGGTCGACGTGCTCGGCGGCAACCTCGCGCGTCTCGCTTTCGCAGTCCCAGAGGCAATCGACCGCCACGTCGCCCGCGAACGTCGGGTCGGCCGCCGCCAGCGCCGAGACGACGATCCGGCGCCCGTAGGAGTAGGGAATCTCCTCATACGCGCGCGAGAGCTCCTCGAACGGCCCGCGCTCGGGGATGCGCCCGAGCGCCGCGGCGAGCGAGCAGACGACGAAGACGTCGCCCTCCAGGCCCTCGTCGAGCTCGCGCCCCAGCGCGCGGCGGGCGTGGGGAAGGTCCTCCTCTTCGGCCCACGTGGCGAGCAGGCCTGCGGCCTTGCGCCGTCGCGCCCAGTCGGGTGACGTCAGCCAGTCGTGCGCGAGTGCGCGCGTCTGCGAAAGCGGCATCGCCTCCAGCGCCAGCGCGATCGCGCCCTGGAGTGTGCCGCGCTGTGCCTGCGCTGTGTTCTCCTCGGCGATCCGCAGCAGCTCGCGATGGCCCTGGCGGCCGAGGGCGAGGATCGCCGCACGGCGCATCGGCAGATCCGGATCGTTCGCCGCCGCCACGAGCCGGCGGACGTCCTCGCCGCTCGTGCGGTTGGCCAGCTCGTCGGCGATCTGCGTCCAGCGCGAGCTCTCGCCGATCGCGAGCAGCGACACGGTGCTCATCTCGTGCGGCTTGGCCTGTATCCTGCGCGGCCGCCAGGCCCGGCTGCGCGGCGGCGCCGGCTGCCCGTGGTCCAGCGCGAGCGCGCGGGCGATCGCCGGGTTCTCGACCGACCACAGCGCCCACGGCCGTCCGCGCGGATCGACGCCGGCGAGTGCGGCGGCCAGCTCGCTCTCGTCGGGGAAGCGCCGCACGAGGACCTCGTCGAGGCGGGTCACCGCCTCGGGCCACGGCGGCCCGACGCGCATCGCGTCGTAGTCGCCGATGAGCTGGTCGATCGCGCGTTCCCACATTGCGCCGTAGGCGACGTACTCGCGCAGCACACGGCGCGCGTCGGCGTGCCCGCGAACCGCCATCCGCCCGAGCATGCCGATGACGTCGTGGGTCGTCTCGCGATCCTCGTCGGATTCCTGCAGCCACGACTCCAGCGCCGAGGCGTCGAGCTCGACGTCGAGCGCGAGCGTCGCGTAGTAGTCGTCGCGGTGGTCGAGCTGGCGGTCCCAGCGCGGGTCGTTGAAGACGCAGTGCAGCAGCAGCGCGTGGGCCACCGAACGGGCGGCGTCAAGCGCCCAGAGGTACCCCGAGCCGAGCCCGCGCTGGAGCTTGCCCAGTGGATCGGTTGTCTCGGCCAGCGTTGGCGGCTCCGGCGTCACAAGCCGATCGTGGCACGTTTTTGGCTCAGCGACGGCCTGATGAGTCAAGCGAGCGCTCACGCCCGTCGATCAATGACCACAATGGCCACGGTTGACACATGCAGCCCTTCCGCGCGTGTCGATGACGTCGTGCTGCGCTCGTCGCTGGACGCGATCGTCTCGATCGACGCCGACGGCGTCGTGCTCGAGTTCAACCCGGCGGCCGAGCGGATGTTCGGCTACGCGCGCGCGGAGGTTCTGGGCGTCGACATGGCGCAGCTCATCATCCCGCCGCAGCTGCGCGCCGCTCATCACGGCGGCCTGCGGCGCATGCTCGAGGGCGGCGAGGGGCGGATCCTCGATCGGCGGATCGAGTTCGAGGCTCAGCACGCCGATGGCTCCCTCTTCCCCGTCGAGCTCGCGATCACCCGCATGGGCGGCACGACCGCGACGTACACCGGCTTCATCCGCGACCTCACCGACCACAAGCTCGTCGAGCAAGAGCGCGCGGAGCGGGTGGCGCGCCAGGCGCTCGTCGTGGCGCTCGGCCAGACGGCGCTGTCAGGCCTCGATCCCGCGTACCTCGCCGCGGCCGCGCTGTCGACGCTCGTGGACGGGCTCGCGGCCGACCGCGGCGTCGTGCTCGTGGTCGAGCCCGGCGGCGGCATGCGACGCGATGGCGCAATCGGGCTTGGCGCGCTCGCCGGGCACGATGAGCCCGCAGGCGAGGCGCAGTCGCGGCTGCTGACGCAAACCATCGAAGCCGGCGGCTCGTTGCTGCTCAAGGGCACCGAGCTGCTGGAGCTCGCTGCAAGCGGGCTCCAGCTCGTCCAGGGCATGGGCTGCGTCCTGGCGGTCACGCTGCACGGCGACCGCGGTACGGCGACCGGCCTGCTGGCGATCGCGGGGGCCGAGGCCGGCGCGATCGGATCAGAGGACATCGGCTTCGCGCAGGCGATCGCCAACGTCCTCGGAACGGCGACAGCGCGCTGGCGCGCCGACGAGGAGATCACGCGCCTGAGTCTGCACGACCCGCTCACCGGCTTGGCCAATCGCCCGCTGTTCGAGAAGCGCCTGGAGCAGGCGCTCGAGCGCGCCCGCCGCGGGCTTGGCGAGGCCGCGATCCTGTTCGTCGATCTCGACGGCTTCGGCAAGCTCAACGACGGCTTCGGCCATCGCATCGGCGACGAGGTGCTCGTGGGCGTCGCCGCCCGGATCGCCCGAGTGCTGCCGGTGGAGGCGACCGCCGGGCGGCTGGCGGGCGACGACTTCGCGATGCTCGTCCCGAACGTCGCTTCGGAGGCCGAAGCGCTCGCGATCGCCGAGTCCGTCGGCTGTGCCGTGAGCGAGCCGATGTTCGCGGGCGGCCGTGCGATGACGGTGACGGCGAGCATCGGCGTGGTGCTGACCGACCGCGGCGCGGGCAGCGTCGTCGAGCTCGTGCGCACGGCGATGGCCGCGGCGAACCTCGCTCGCGAGCGAGGGGGCGCGCGCGGCGAGGTCGCCACCCACGGCATGCGCCGCCGGCTCGTCCACGCCGGCGAGATCGAGCAGGGCCTGCGTCGCGCGCTGACCGATGGAGAGCTGTGCCTGCGCTACCAGCCGATCGTCGACCTGCGCAGCGCAGCGATCGTCGCCGTCGAGGCGCTCGTGCGCTGGCAGCATCCCGAGCATGGCCTGCTCGCGCCGGCGCAGTTTCTCGCAGCCGCCGACGCGGCCGGCCTCGCCGTTTCGCTTGGCGCGGAGGTCCTCTCGATCGCGTGCCGCGAAATCGAGCGCTGGAGAGCCCTGCTGCCCGCTGGAAGCGCGCCCGCCGTGCATGTCAACGTGTCGGCTCGTCACTTCGCCTCTCCGCACCTGGCCGCAACCGTGTCGCGCGCGCTGCGCCACAGCAGCCTGCCGCCGGACCGGCTCGTGCTCGAGATCGCCGAAACCGTGTTCACCGGCGACGGCCATGTCGCGCTGGCGCAGCTCGACGACCTGCGCGGGATCGGAGTGCGAATCGCGCTTGACCGCTTCGGCACCGGCTACTCCTCGCTGGCGGCAATTCGCCGGCTGCCGTTCGACGCGTTGAAGCTCGATTCGTCGTTCTTGATCGAGCTCGGTGACGGCACGCGCGACGCGCAACTCATCGAGGCGATGATCGGGATGGCGCATTCGCTCGGCCTGCCGATGACGGCCACGAGGGTGGAAACCGAGGAGCAGCTGCGGCTGTTGCGCTCGCTGGGCCTGGACCGCGCCCAGGGCGAGCTGTTCGCGCCGCCGCTGTCAACCGACGGCGCGCTCGAGCTCGTGCGCTCGGGAGGCTCGTGGACGGCGCTGCTGGAGGCGACCAGTCCGCCGGCGCTCGCCGACGCTCAGAGCGCGGCGCCCGCACCCGAGACGGTCGAGGGTCCTCCGAGGCAGCCGGTCGTGACGCTCAGCCTCGGCCACGTTGCCCAGGCACTCGGGATCTCGACGACGACCGCGCGACGCTGGGCCGACGAGGGCCGGCTTGGCACCACGCGCACCTCCGGCGGGCACCGCCGCTTCGCGATCTCTGAGGTGCGCCGCCTGCTCGCCGAGCGCGGCCATCCGGCGATCGCGCCGATCGATCCGCCGCGGCGGCCGCTGCCCGCGCTCGCCGAGCTCGCCGAGAGCGGCGGGGCGGCGCTCGCCGGCGTCAGCTGGCGCGGTCTGTACGCCGAGCTGCGCTCGGGCTTCTTCGCCGATCCCGAGGGCATCGACGCCGCCGAGCGCTGGATCGGCGCACTCTCCTCGGCTGCGGCGACTGCGAACTACGAGATGCTCAACGAGGCGACGAGCACGCTGATGCGGGCCGCCGAGCGAACCGGCGCCTCGCTGCTGGAGCGCCATCTGGCTTTGGAGCGGTTTGCCGAGGCGGCAACGCGAGCGCTCGCGCGTCGCCGTGCTCCGCGGGAGGAGATCGTCGAGACGCGGCGCCTGTTCGCATCCTTGGGGCAGCGCCAGCTCGCGGACGCGGGCTGACCTGGACCGGGGGCGCGTCGCCCCCTACTCTGCGAAGCCTCATGCAGGCTTCGCAGGTCACGCAGCAGATGCCGCTCTCGACCGGCCTCGAGATTCCGGGGATGGTGGTGCGCGAGGGGCTCGGCGTCGTCTTCGGCCTGGTCGTGCGCAGCCTGGGCCTGACCGGCTCGGTGACTGCCTCCTTCAAGGCGCTGCGGCGTGGCGAGATCTCCGAGTACACCTCGCTGCTCGAGGACAGCCGCCGTCACGCGATCGATCGCATGATCGAGAACGCCAGGCTGGTGGGCGCCGACGGGATCGTGTCGATGCGCTTTGACTCCTCGGAGATCGGCCAGCAGTTCACCGAGATCGTCGCCTACGGTACGGCGGTCCGGCTTGAGCGTGCCTCCTGACGCGCCTACGCCGGCCGGCGGCCGGCCGGCCAGCGATGCTGATCGCGACCGGCTGGCTGCCGCGCTGGGCCAGCAGTACGCGGCCGGCCGGCTCGATCTCCAAGAGCTCGACCTACGTTTGGAGCAGGTCCTGGGCGCCGCGAGCCTGTCCGAAGCGGCCGCCGCTCTGCAGGGGCTCGACCCGCTCGACGATCGCGCACCGCGACGGCGAGGGTGGCGCGGGCGACATGGTGAGCGCGACCGTCCGCAGCCCGGCTGGGCGCCGACGCTCGAGCGCTTCCGCGATCCCGGGAGCAACCGCCTGATGCGGGTCTGGGTCGATCCCGTGGATGGCACCCGTCATTACGTGGCAGAGGGGTGAAGGGCTCCTTGCCGCCCCCTCTCCAACGACAAGCGGTGGTCAGGCGATCCACAGGCCGCTGAGGCCGCTCGTGCCGCTCGCCGGACCGGCCTCGCCCTCGCCGGTGCCGTCGCCCTCGTCCTCGGGAATCGTGGGGCTGTGCACGGGCTTGCCGGGCTCATCGCCGCTCTTGATGTGTCTGCGCCCTGCAGGGCGTCTTCGCCGGTTGCGGTCTTCTCGTCTTGCATGTCGCGTCCTCTCCGTGGGGTATGAGTTCGGATGCGCCATACCACGGACGTTCGGCGCTTTTCCGCTAGGCCCGAGGCTGTGCCGTGCAGACTGGACAGGCGCCCCAGCTCTCACATGTGGAAGGCTCCCGCGAATGGCGCGACCGCCCAGCTACCGCCGCAGCGGCCCCGCCGGGCATCCGGTCCTCGCGCGCTGGCTTGACGGCGCCGAGCAGGCCGCGCGGAGCATCTGCTCGCGCAAGGAGGTCAAGCGGCTCGCCGCCGCGTCGGTGCCGGTCACGGTCGGCCTGACCGCCGCGCGCCGGCGGCTTGGCATCCACCCCGCCGTCACGCTCGTCATCGGCTGCGCGATCCCGCTCGGATGTGCGATCGCGTTGCCCCGCGGGCGCAGGCGCTACATCGCCGTGGGCGCCGCCTACATGTGGCTGTTCAAGACGAGCTGGGAGCTGCCCTACGACGACCCGGAGAAGCTGCGCCGGCGCCTGCTCGTCGACGAGCCGATCCGCTATGACGCGTTGCTCGGCGGCGGCGTTCCTCCGGGCGTGCGCCTGCAGCGCGCGCTGCACACGCGCGGGGAGGCGAACGCGTTCGACAAGGCGATGGCGCTCGTCTATGGCTCGTGGTTTCTGCCGCACATCCTCCTCGGCTACCTCGCCTGGCGCCATCACGAGTACTTCCCGCGCGCGGGGGGCCGCCTCTCGGCCACGTACCACCTCACGACTCCGTTCTATTGGGTCACGCCCGAGGCGCCGCCGTGGTGGGCATCGGAGAAGGGCGGCAGGATGGACGGCGAGCTGGAGCGCATCCTGCGCGTCGTCGTCTGCGACGTGCTGCGCCGCCCCCCGCCCGCCGATGGCGCCGTTCCCGGCAATCCCTGGGGTTCGATGCCCTCCGACCACATCGCCTCCGCGGCCATCACGGCGATGGGACTCTCGGAGGTGAGTGTCGCCTACGGCGTGCTGGGCTGGTCATACGTCGCGGCCGCAAGCTTCGCGGTGGTCTACCTCGGCGAGCACTACGTCGTCGACGTCATCGTCGGCCTGGCCTGCGCTGAGCTCGCCCGCCGGCTGGAACCGTTGGCGGCCCCGTTCGTACGGGCGGTCGCGCGGGCGGTCGAGTAGGCGAACGTTTCGGTGACGGTCCTGAAAGCATCTGCCCGCTCATGAAGCCAATAAGACGCGAGGACGCCAGACGGCCCGCGCACTACCGCCGCCGCGGCCCGGACCGCCGCCCGGCGCATGTCCGCTGGACGGACCCGCTGCGACGGGCGCACGGGCGCACGCGGCGCCGGCTCCTCTGGCCGTGGCAGCACGTCCGCCTGCTCGCCGCCCTTGCGGCTCCCGCGATCGTCGGCGTCACGACCATGCGCAAGCGCTTGGGCGTGAAGCCCGCGCTCGCGCTGCCGCTCGCCTCGCTCGCGCCGATGGCCGCGATCGTCGCGACACCATCGCGTAGCCGCGTGCGCTACATCGCGGCGGGCGCCGCGTACATGTGGTTGTTCGGCGTGAGCTGGGAGATGCCGGCCGACGACACGGGCGCGCAGCGGCGCCGGCTGCGCCTGGACTATCCGATCCGTCTCGACAGCCTCATCGGCGGCGGCGTTCCACCCGGCGTTCGCCTGCAGCGCGCGCTACGCGACTCCAGGCGGGTGACGCTCCTCGACAAGGCCGTCACGGTCATCTATGGGTCGTGGTTTCTCCCGCACGTCCTGCTGGGCTACGTGGTCCTGCGCCACCACGAGTACCTGCCGCGCGCCGCCGGGCGGCTGTCGGCGACCTACCATCTCACCGTCCCGTTCTACTGGCTCATTCCGACGGCGCCGCCGTGGTGGGCGGCAGAGCATGAAGGCCGGATCGATCGGGATCTTCAGCGCGTCGTGCGCCACGTCGTCAGCGACGTTCTGGACCGCAAGCCGCCACCGCCTGGCCAGGCGCCCGGCAACCCGTGGGGCTCGATGCCGTCGGATCACATCGCCTCGGCCGCGATCACGGCGATGGCGCTGTGGGAGGTCGGCGTGCTCTACGGCGTCTTCGGCTGGGCCTATGTCGCGGGCGCCGGGTTCGCGGTGGTCTACCTCGGCGAGCATTACGTCACCGACGTGCTCGCCGGCCTTGCGATCGCCGCTGTGGTCGAGCTCGCTGAGCCGCACGTGACGCCGATCGTGCGGCGCGTAGCGCACACGCTGGAATAGCTCGAACGTATGCTCGCGCGACCCTCAAAATCGTCCTCAAGTTCGCGCAGCACCTGTCGATTACGGAGGGTGCGGGAAGAACGGGCCCGCGTACATGCAGCGACCGAGACGGCTGGAGTGGTGCGTGGGGCGCCACTTCAGCCGTGTCGAGTTCTTACCGTTGGCGGTGACGGCGGCGTTCACAGGGTCGTAAGCGCGAGCGCTTAGCGTGGCTCATGTGCCCGCGACCGCCGTAGCAGAGCTCTACGCCCGCGGCCTCGCCGGCTCTGAGCCACGGCTGCTCGCGCGCGACGAGGACGGCCGTGCGCGGCCGTTGCAGCTTCAGCGCTGGCTCGGCTCCCCGACGGCGGCCGACCACGATGTGCTCGCGCGCGCGATCGCGCCCGTCCTGGACGTCGGCTGCGGACCCGGCCGTCACGTGCTCGCCCTCATGCGCGCCGGCCGCAGGGCCGTCGGCGTGGACATCGCGCCGGCCGCCGTTCGCGTTGCCCGCGATCGCGGCGCCGAGGCGATCGAGGGATCGATCTTCGCTGACGTTCCGGGCGCGGGCTCGTGGGGCAGCGCGCTGCTGCTCGACGGCAACATCGGCATCGGCGGACATCCGGGCGCGCTGCTGGCGCGCGTGGCCTCCCTGCTGCGCCCAGCGGGGCGCCTGCTCGTCGAGTTCGAGCCTCCCGAGGCGGACACGATCACGCAGCTGTTGCGCCTCGAGGGCAAGGCGCAGGTCAGCTCGTGGTTTCGCTGGTCGACGGTGTCCGTCGCCGCCGTCGGCGAACTCGCGGAGGCGACCGGCCTGACCGTCAGCGAGACGTGGGAGATGGAGGGGCGCTGGTTCGCCGAGCTCGAGCGCGGATCAGCAGCAGCGCCGCGGTGACGCCCCAGACGATCGCGAGCAGGATCGCGAGCTCGCCGGCGTAGTCGGAGTCGGGCAGGATCGACGGGTTGTTCGGATTGCGTCCGCGCCCCGTCAGCACTGGGATCGCGACGAGGATCAGCGCCGCGCTTACGAGCAGGGCGCCTTGGACGGTCGCGCGCGCCGCGCGGGGAACGAGGCGGGCGATGACCACGCCGGCCAGCGCGACGGCGGGCAGCACGACGAAGTCGCTGACGACCAGCCCGCCGACGAAGAACGTCGCCCAGCTACTCGGAACCGTCTGCGCGGCGTTTCGCAGCAGCCCGGCGAGGCCGAAGCCGATCACGGCCGTCCCGATGACGGCGAGAATCCAGAAGGCGCGCCCGCCCGGCGAGCGGCGCGGGCTCACACGACCTCCAGCCGCGCGACCCACTTCGTCTGCTGCACGCCCGGCCGGTTGGGGGCGATCAGCCGCGCCGGATAGCCATGGTCGATGTGCAGCGTCTCGCCGTTGATCTGCAGGGCGAGCAGCGTGTCGGGGTGGCGGGCATGTGCGACGTTCAGCCGCGAGGAGCTGTAGGACCCGCCCTGCTGCAGCGAGTGCACGACGACCTCGGAGCCCGGCTCGGCACCCGCGATCTCCAGCAGCGTCCCGACCGCGACGCCGCGCCAGCGCGCAGCGGCGCTCCAGCCCTCGACGCAGGCGATCGGCAGGTGCGCCTCGTGCTGGGGCAGGTGCGCCAGCTGCGCGAGCGAGAGGCTCAGGGGCCGCGCGACCCGCCCGCCGACCTCCAGCTTCCAGCCGGCGTCGTGGGCAGCGTCGACCACACCGGCGCCGATTGCGGACTTGTTGACGGGGATCCCCTGCGGGCCGACGTCCGGGCGCCGGGGCGCGAGCCGCGCGACATCCTTGAGCGGACGGAACGTCTGGCCGACGGTCGTCAGCGTGACGGCCGCAACGGCCGTTCCGGCGGCCGCGAGCAGGCCGCGGCGGCTGAGCCCGTCGCCTTGCCCTTCGGGCGCTCGCTTGACCGGCGCTCGCCGCAGCGCGGGTCCAACGATCGCGAGCTTCGCACCGATGTGGACGATGAGCGCCCCGATGACGATCCATGCGGTCCAGTAATGAGCGACAGTGAAGTTGAACCCCCACGGATACCAGCGCGCGGTGTTGAGGAGGCCCGTGAAGAGCATGAAGATCGCCCCGCCGGTGAGGAACGGGATCAGCGCGCGCTCGAAGGCGTGGACGAGATTCTCGATCGGCGGGAAGGCGAACAGGCGCGGATAGACCGTCCACAGCTTCGCCGCGAGCAGCGGGATGGAGGCGATGCCGGAGGCGACGTGCACCCCCTGCGTGACCCTGTACAGAGAAGCCGGCGACGCAGGCATCGAGAGGAAGCCGAGGTCCAGCGGGTGCTGGGCGAAATGGCTGATCAGCCCCGTGAGAAAGCAGGTCGTGAACGTCACGCCGAGCGCGATGCCGAGGACCATCGCAACACGCTCGTCATGCAGGCGCGAGCTGAAGGCCCCGGGGCGCAGCGGGCCACGCTGGAGCGGCGCGAGACGCTCTTCGAGCACGTCTCCGAGCGCGCGGCCGGCCTTCAGCTCCTGGGCGAGCGGGCGGCGCCGAGTCCGAAGCGGCTGCCTCGGAGGGTGCGGCTCCTCGCGGCTACGCGCCACGGCGCACCGCGTGAGCCAGGTCGAGTGCCTTCACCGTTGCGGCGAAGCGCGTGTCAGGGGCCTCGGCGGCCACCGCGAAGGCGTCGGCGATCGTGTCGACGTCGCGGACGGTCGGGAGTACCAGCGCGTCGAGGCCCAGCGCGCGCAGGCGCGCGGCCTGCGCTGAGTGCGTCGTGCTGACGCTCATCGGCACGCCGAGCACCGCCTCCGCGGTGGGCTCGCGCAGCCCGATCCCCCAGTAGCCGCCGTCGGGCGCAGGTCCGAGGCATGAGTCGCGGGTTTCCAACGCCCGCAGCCCGCCGGCGATGAGCTCCGGCGCGAGCTGCGGCGTGTCCATGCCGACGAGGAACAGCGGGCCGTCGAGGTCGTCGAAGGCGGCCGCCAAGCGCTCGTCGAGTCCGTCCCCGCGCTGCGCCAGAACCTCGAAGCCGGCCGCCCAATCGCCGGGCTCGCCTTCGAGCACCAGTACGCGCCGGGCGGCGACCGGCGCCGCGCGCACCGCGGCGAGCGTGTCGCGCAGCGCCGCCTCGGCAAGCGCCGCGGCCTGCCGCGGGGTGCACGGCGGGCACAGGCGCGTCTTGCTGCGCCCGGGCTGCGGGGTCTTGGCGATGACCGCCAGGATGGCGCTCACGCGAGCACTTCCGCCATGTCGCGAACGGCGCGCACGGTGCCGCGGACCGTTCCGGTCACCTTCGACCGGCCGCCGCTCCGTGCGCGGTATCCGACCGGACGCTCCTCAATATGCCAGCCGCCTTGGGCGGCGCGCAGCACCATCTCCAGCGGGTAGCCGAAGCGGCGGTCCTGGAGGTCGAGCGCGAGCAGATCGGCGCGTCGCGCGGCCCGCATCGGCCCGAGGTCGGTGAGGTTCGTGGCGCACCGCCGGCGCAGCTCGAGCGCGAGGATGCGGTTGGCGAGTCGCGCGTGCAGCGGCCATGCTCCGCGCTGCGGGCGGCGCGCGCCCAGGACGAGATCCGCCAGCCGGGTGCATACGGGATCGGCGACGAGCTTGAGATCGCGGGGATCCAGCGAGCCGTCGGCGTCCATGAAGCACACGACGTCGGCCGTGGCAGCGAGCAGGCCGGCGTGGCAGGCGGCGCCGAACCCGCGTCGCGGCTCGGAGACGACAACCGCACCGAACTGGGCCGCGATCGTTGCTGAGTCGTCGGTGGAGCCGTTGTCGGCGACGATCGCACGGAAGCCGTCGGGCATCCGCTGGAGCACCCAGGGCAACGCCGCTGCCTCGTCGAGCACGGGGAGAACGACGTCGATCACAGACGGACCGTAGGCGGGGACGAGTGACAACTCAATTACAAAGAGCGGAACTCCGGGCGCGCAGATACAGACATGGCTCGTTCCGGGTCATCGAGGGTGCAGGTTGACGTTCGGAATGGCACGGGCCGCAATGCGGTATACGCAGCTTTGCAGTTGAAGGTGTCGGCGACCGCCCGCTTTGCCACGAAATTACGGCCGACGCAGGTCGCTGACATGCTCGCCGAGCCGGGCGCATTCCACGCGCCGGCCTGGCTGACACGATCTGTGGGCGCTCCGATGCTCTCAGCCTCCTTCACGCTCGTTGTCCTGGCGCTCATGGTCCTCGTGGTGCTCGCGTACCGTCGGCAGTGGCACTGGACCGGTCTGACGGAAATCCGCCGCCCGGCGAACGCCGACGAGGTCGTGCGGCCGGCGAAGACGGTGTGGGACTGGCTGCAGCTAATCGTGATACCGCTGGCCTTAGCAGGGCTCGCCTTTCTGCTAACAACGCCCAGAGCAACCGCGAGTTAGAGCGCACCGAGGCGCAGGCTCGGCGTGAGCAGCAACACGCAGATCAGCTGGCAGGGCGGCAGTACGCAGTAGCGAGGGATGCTGCACGCGAGAACACGCTGCGCGCCTATCTCACACAGATGTCAAGCCTCGTGCTCGACCGCCAGCTTCTGCGCTCCAAGCCCGGCGCCGATGTGCGCGCCGTAGCCCGAACCGCCACGCTCACTGCCGTCAGGCGCCTCAATGGCGAGCGCCGGGGCTTAGTGGTCCGATTCTTGGCCGAGGCGCGACTACTTGGCCCTGCTGAGGCCAAAGTCGAGCTGCTCGACGCCGATCTGCGAGCCTCCGACGCGTCGTTTGCGCGCCTCGGCGGCGCCCACCTGGATGGCGCGAACTTAGACGGCGCCAATCTGGACACGGTGCAGTCAAGCCGCGCGCATCTGAGCCGCGCGAGGC
>DASVPU010000367.1:0-19284 GCA_036389475.1 Solirubrobacteraceae bacterium | reverse complement strand
GGTGCCGTTCGACAGCAGCGGGCCCAAGGTTGCGGCGACGCCGGTCGTCACAGGTCCGCCGAACGCGCCGGCGACCCTGCGTCCGCTGATCTCGCCCTTCCCGATCGTCAGGCTGCGCGGCAGAGCCGACAGGGCCGGCGTATTCATCACGCTGCTGCGCGTCCAGGCGCCGAAGGGCTCGAAGGTGACCGTCTTCTGCAAGGGCCGATCGTGCCCGCTGCGCTGGAAGTCCGTTACGACCACCCGCGGTGTCGTGCGCTCGCACCCGTTCGAGCGCCGCCTGCGCGCTGGCACGACGCTGACGATCTACGTAACGAAGGCTGGCTTCACGGGCAAGTACACGCGCTTCAACATCCGCCGCAGGCGGCCGCCCACGCGCGTCGACCGCTGCGCACGCTCGATGGGGGGCCCGCCCGTGTCCTGCGCGTCGAGCTGACGCAATCCCCGGGCCGCCTGCCGTCGAGCAGGAGATCTGGTCCAACTTGCAGGTCGGAGATACGTACCGGCTTGCAGTTCGCTGCGATCACCTGTGCGGCGCGCCGTTAGTATCGGCCGAAGGTTGGCGACGGGGAGATCAGCGCGTTGGTGATGCACCACAGTCGGGTTAGGCCGTCCTTGGGTCGCTGGGTGCTCTGGCTGCTGCTCGGATCGCTGCTCGCGGCGGCGCTCGCGCTGTCGAGCGCCGGTTCCGCGCACGCGATCCCTCGGCTGCCGCAGTGCTCGAACAACATCGACGACGACGGCGACACGAGGATCGACTTCCCGGCCGATCCGGGATGCAACGGGCGCAACGACGCCAGCGAAACGGATACCGCGGTGCCGCGGGCGTGCTTTAACGGCACCAGCACCAACGACATCGTCGACGGCGACACGCTCGTCGACTATCCCAACGATCCGGGATGCTCTTCGGCGAATGACAACAGCGAGGACAACCCGGTGAGACTGCCGGGCTGCGCCGACGGCGCCGACGGCGATGGCGATGGCAAGGTCGACTATCCGGATGACCGCGGCTGCATCGCCGCGAGCGACCCGACCGAGGGGGACCTCGCGTGCTCGGATGGCGCCGACGACGACGGCGACGGGAAAATCGACTTCCCGCTTGACTGGGGCTGCGCGGCGCCGATCGCTAGTCGATCTGGCCCGGACCAGATCGACACCAGCGAGATCAATCCGCCCCAGTGCAGCGACGGCCGCGACAACGACGGCGACGGCACGCTCGACACCGACACCAACGTCTCCGGGCAGACCGCGGACCCCGGCTGCACGTCGCCGGCGGACGACGACGAGACCGACCCCGTGGCGCCGCCCACGGCTCCCCCGGCATGCTCGGACACGATCGACAACGACCTCGACGGCAAGATCGACTACCCCAGCGACCCAGGATGCGTCTCACGGCTGGACAGCGAGGAGACCGACCCGCCCAAGGGGACGACCCCGTCATCCGGCACCCCGAGCAACACCGGTCAACCGGTCGCTCCGAGCTCCGTCTCCAGGATCTACCCGCTGGTCTCGCCCTTTCCGGTCATCCGGCTTCGCGGCAGGGCGGACAGGGGCGGCGTGCGCATCACGCTGCTGCGCGTGCAGTCGCCCAACGGCACGAGGGTGACGATCTATTGCAAGGGCCGCTCGTGCAAGCGCCGCAAGACGTCGCAGTACACGATCACGGGGTTCGTCCGGGCGCGGGCGTTCGAGAAGCGCCTGCGCGCGGGCACGACGCTGTCGATCTATGTGACGAAGCCGGGCTTCACGGGCAAGTACACCCGCTTCAGGATCAACAAGAACAGCCCGCCCTCGCGCCGTGACCGCTGCGCCCGCTCGGCCGGCGCGGCGTCGGTGGCCTGCCCGGCGAACTGACGCCCACCCCGAGTGCACCGGGGCAGGTGTACTAGGGTGCGGCCGTCTTCGTGCGAACTCTCCTGACCGGCGCGTTGAGCGCCCTCGCTACGTTGCTCGCCATGCCGGCGTTCGCGTCCGGATCGCCGCTGACCACGCGCACGCTGCATGCCCCCGGCTCCGGCGAGCGCCCCTGCCATGCCGGTCGCCTTCCGGCGCGTGACGGCGTGCAGACGCTGCGCGTGACCGCGCCTGAGCCGGGGCTCCTGCGCGCGACGCTCGCCAGCCGCGGCGACTGGGACCTCGCGGTCTTCGACGCCGTGTCTCAGCGGCTCGTCGCCGCCGGCGCGGCGCCCGGTGACCGCGAGCTGGTGGAGGGCTTCGTCGGCGCCGGCGAGCGGCTGCTCGTTCAAGCCTGCCGCCGCGACGGCGCCGCCCCCACCGCACGGCTGCACGCCGCCACGATCTCGCTGGGCCGCCAGTCGGCCCCCGCGTCGGTCGAGCAGCTCGTCTCGGTCGCGACACCGGACCGTGCCGCGCGCGACCGCCTCGCCGGGCTCGGGCTCGATCTCGCGGAGAACGCCACCCACGACAGCGTCGACGTCGTCCTGCATGGAGCGCAGGACGGGGCGAGGCTCGCAGGCGCCGACCTGAGCTGGACCGTCAAGGTCGCCGACCTGCGGGCGCTCACCGCGAGGGACGTGCTCTCCGACCGCCGCAACAAGCTGCGCGCCGCCCCCTCCGGCCTGCCCAGCGGACGTGACTCCTACCGCCACCTCGCCGACTACGAGGCCGAGCTCAAAGCGCTCGCCGCGGGGCACCCAGGCCTCGTCAAGCTCATCACGCTGCCGCACAGGAGCCTGCTCGGCCGCGAGATCCTCGGTGTCGAGATCGCCCGCGACGTCAACGTCGACAACGGCCAGCCGGTCTTCCTCCAGCTGGGCACGCACCACGCCCGCGAGTGGCCCTCGGCCGAGCACCCGATGGAGTGGGCGTATGACGTCGTCAACGGCTACGGGAACGATCCCGAGATCACGCGCCTCGTCGACGCGACGCGCACGATCGTCGTGCCGGTCGTCAACCCCGACGGCTTCAACCTCAGCCGCGAGTGGCCGATCGATCTCGGCGCCGTGCTCGCGGGCATCGACCTGCCGCCGCAGGTCAACGGCCTGCTGCCGATCCAGGACCCGGCGTACATCGCCGCGCTGCTTGCTGATCAGGGCGTGAGCGGACTGCCGGGCACGGGCTTCAGCTACAAGCGCCGCAACTGTCGCGTGCAGGACGGCCGCGATCCTGCGCCCGGCGAGTGCGAGAACCTCTTCAACCGCCGCCTCGGCGTCGATCCAAACCGCAACTACGGCGGCTTCTGGGGCGGTCCCGGCGCCGGCTTCGAGGCAGAGGACGACACGTATCGCGGCGCCGCGCCGTTCTCCGAGCCCGAGGTCCAGAACGTCCGCGAGCTCGTCTCGTCCAACCAGGTGACGACGCTCATCACGAACCACACGTTCGGCAACCTCATCTTGCGTCCGCCGGGCGTATCGGCCGCCGGCGACCCCCCCGACGAGGCGTTGTACCGCGAGCTCGGTGCGGCGATGGCGGCACGCAACGGCTACGCCAACCAGCACGGGTTCGAGCTCTACGACACCACGGGGACGACCGAGGACTGGTCCTACTACGCGACCGGCGGTCTCGGCTTCACGTTCGAGATCGGCCCAAACGAGTTTCATCCGCCCTACGCGCAGGTGGCCGCGCAGTACGCCAGCAACCGCCAGGCCTATCTCATCGCTCTGCAGAGCACGGCCGACAGCGCGCGCCACGCGGTCGTCGAGGGGCGAGCAGCAGTGGGGACGGTGCTGCGCGTGCACAAGGAGTTCGAGTCGCGGACCTCGCCCGTGCTGCTGAGCTCAAGCGGGTTGAGCGGGCCGCCGCGCAGCTTCCGCGACGTGCTGGACTCGACGATCACCGTCGGCGACAGCGGGCGCTTTGCCTGGCACTTGAACCCCTCCAGCAGACCGGGAGCGCCGGCGCCCGAAGCGTGGGAGCTCACCTGCGAGCGGCCCGTGGGCGCCGTGATCGCACGTGGGAGCCTCGTCATCGCCCGCGGCGAGCGAAAGACGCTCGACCTGTGCGCGCTGAGGTTCTCACTGGCGATCGACCACCGCTCGCTGCCGCGCGCGCTGGATCGAGGATTGCGCGCCCGCGCGCGCTGCTCGATCGCCTGCGCCGCATCCGTGACGCTGAGCGTCAACAACGCGACCGCGCGCCGCTACGGGTTGGCGAAGGCGGTGAGCGCCAAGCGCGTCGTCGTCGCGCGCGGCAGCGCTCGGCGGACCTTCAAGGGCCGCCGCCTGTTCAACGTCCGCTTCAGCGCCGTGGCGCGCCGTGGGCTGCGCGGGGCGCGGGCGTTGGCGCTGCGCGTGACCGCGGTCGGTCGCGCGGGATCGACGGACCGGCGCAGCGTGACGCGGTCGCTGACGCTGCAGGGCTGAGCCTGCTGCCCTGCCAGAATGGCCCGCGTGGCTCGCCGCCTGCTCATCCTCGGATCGACCGGCTCGATCGGCACCCAGGCGCTCGACATCGTCGCCGATGACCCGGAGCTCGAGCTCGTCGGGCTCAGTGCCGAACGCTCGGCCGACGCGCTGATCGAGCAGGCCCAGCGCTTCGGCGTCGGGCGCGTCGCGCTCGCCGACCCCGACGCGGGCGCCCGCGCGGCGGAGGCGTGGACCGGCGGCGAGGTGCTGATCGGGGCGGAGGGGCTCGTGCGGCTCGTCGTCGAGTCCGGCGCGGACCTCGTGCTCAACGCGCTCGTCGGGTCGGCGGGGCTGGGGCCGACGGTCGCGACGCTCGGTGAGGGCATCGACCTCGCGCTGGCCAACAAGGAGTCGCTCGTCGTCGGCGGCGAGCTCGTCACGGCGCTCGCGCAGGCGACCGGCACGCAGATCCTGCCGGTCGACTCCGAGCACTCGGCGCTGCACCAGCTGCTCGCGGGCGAGCTCTCGGTGGGTGGCGTGGCGTCGGTCGAGAAGCTCGTCCTGACCGCCTCGGGCGGACCGTTTCGCGGCCGCTGCAAGGCCGACCTGGAGGACGTCAGCGTCGAGGACGCGCTCGCTCACCCGACCTGGGACATGGGCGGCAAGATCACGATCGACTCCGCGACCCTCATGAACAAGGGGCTGGAGGTGATCGAGGCGCACCACCTTTTCGGCGTGCCCTACGAGCGCATCGACGTCGTCGTGCACCCGCAGTCGATCGTCCACAGCCTCATCACGCTGTGCGACGGAGCGGCGCTCGCGCACCTCGGCCATCCGGACATGCGCGTGCCGATCTCCTACGCGCTGCACTATCCCGACCGCGTCGAGGTCCCGATGCGCGCGCTGGACCTCGCCGAGGTCGGCGCGCTGACGTTCGAGCCGGTCGACCACGACGCCTTTCCGTGCCTCGGGCTCGCGCGCGCCGCCGCGATTGCCGGCGGCACCGCCCCCTGCGTGCTCAACGCGGCCAACGAGGTCGCCGTCCACGCCTTTCTCGGCGGCGGGTTGAGCTTCCTCGGCATCGCGGCCGTCATCGAGGGCACGCTGGAGCGTCTGCCCGCCGCTCGCGTGCGCGCGTTCGAGTCGCTCTACGAGGCCGACCACGACGCGCGCACGGTGGCCTCGGAGCTGGTGCAGACCTGGTCGGACCGGCTCCTACACTGAACCGGTGAGCTACTTTCTGGCGTTCGCGGGCTTTGCCGCGCTGGTCATTCTGCACGAGCTCGGTCACTTCGCCGCCGCGAAGGCCGTCGGGATGCGCGTCGAGCGCTTCTCGCTGTTCTTCCCTCCGCTGATCTGGCGCTGGCGCCCGAAGGGCTCCGAGACCGAGTACGCGATCGGGGCGATCCCGCTGGGCGGCTACGTGAAGATCACCGGTATGAGCCCGGCGGAGGACATCCCTCCGGAGGTCGCCGAGCGAGCGTACATCCGCCAGAAGGTGTGGAAGCGCATCGTCGTGATCGCGGCCGGGCCGGCCGTGAACATCGTTTTGGCGTTCGTGATCCTGTGGGCGCTGTACACGCTCACGACGCTCGTCTTCACGCAGCCGGTCGTCGAGAAGGTGACGCCCCGCAGTCCCGCCGCTCAGGTGCTCAAGCCCGGCGACCGCATCGTCTCCGTCGACGGCCGGGCGGGGTACTCGCCGGACCTTCGGCCCGAGGACGGGCCCGGCCGCGTCGAAGTGTTGATGCGCGCGATCTCCACGCACACCTGTGACCGCACGCCGCGCGTCGGCTGTCGTGCGGCCAAGCCGGTGCGCTTCGAGGTGCTGCGCGGCGACCGGCTGCTGCGCTTCGACGTCGTCCCGCGCCTTGTGCAACCGCCCAAAAACGAGGCGGTGGGATCGGTCAAGCCCAAGCCACGGATGCTCGTCGGCCTGCAGTTCGGCCGCCGCGTCGTCGATTTCGGTCTGCTGGACGGTGCCCGCTACGGCGCCGAGACGATGTGGAAGGTCACGACGACGACCGTCCAATCGCTTGTGAAGCTGTTCTACGACAAGAAGGCGCGCGAGGGCGTGTCGGGCGTCGTGGGCTCCTACGAGGCGACGCGCCAGTCCTTCGAGTTCCAGACCAAGCAGGCGATCTACGTCCTTGCGCTGATCTCGCTGTCGCTCGGCATCATCAACCTCTTCCCGTTCCTACCGCTCGACGGCGGTCACATCTTCTGGGCACTCGCCGAGAAGGTCCGCGGCCGCGCGATCTCCTTCAGGGTCATGGAGCGGGCGTCGCTCGTCGGCTTCCTGCTCGTGTTCTTCCTGTTCTACATCGGGCTCTCCAACGACATCGGACGATTGACGAGCGGGGAAGGGTTCGGGGTGCGTTAGAGGTTCTCGACCCGCTCCAGATCCCACACGTCCAGCAGCTCCAGTCCCGACGAGCGCTCGAACTCCGCAAGCTCCGCCGCTCCCAGAGCGGCGAGCCCGGCGCGCACATGCTCTAAGTAGTCGCGGCTGACGACGGCGCTGCCGGCGCACAGCCCCGTGTCAAAGCGCGCCCGTGCTCGCGCCGAACCCACGTATGCCCAGGCGGTGCCGGCCGGCGCACCGTCGACATACGCCGTCACGTCCACGCGCTCGTAGTTGCGTTCACGGCGATCCAAGAGCTCTAGCTCCGCGTCGTCGACGGGCACGCAGCGGCCGGTCACAGAACAACAACATTCTGCGCGCAGATCAACGAACGCGACGAAGACATCCGGGCGGCTGCCGTCGCTGCGCAGCAGGTAGTGCTTATAGCCCGGAAGATCGCGGCTGTTCTGCATCGCCACCCCCCACACCCGCCGGTGGCCGCGCAGCACCGCCACCGCGCCGCCGTGGCATTCGGCTGCCAGCGAGCCGTAGCCGAACACGAATTGATCGCAGCTCGCCGGTCCCGCCGTAGTATCCAAGGCAGATGCCGTCAGAGCGACAGATCATGGTGGGAAGCGTTCCGATCGGTGGCGGAGCGCCGGTCGCCGTCCAGACGATGACGAAGACCGAGACCGCAAACCTGCAGGCGACGATGGACCAGATCCGCAGGGTCGCTGACGCCGGCGCCGACATCGTCCGCGTCGCCGTTCCGCGCGACCAGGACATCGAGGCGCTGAGGACGATCGTCGTGCGGTCGCCGATCCCGGTGATCGCCGACATTCACTTCAACCACACGCTGGCGCTCAAGGCGATCGATGCGGGCGCGCACTGCATCCGCCTGAACCCGGGCAACATCGGCGGACCGGAGAAGGTCGCCGAGGTCGTGCAGCGCGCGAAGGCGGCTGGCACGCCGATGCGCATCGGGGTGAACTCGGGGTCGCTGCCCAAGCACCTGCACGCGCTCGAGCGCGAGAATCCGGTCGAAGCGCTGACGACCGCCGCGACGGAGTTCGTCGCGCTCATGCACCGGCTCGAGTTCTACGACTTCAAGGTCTCGATCAAGTCCACGAACGTGCCGAACACAATCGCGTCCAACCGCCTGCTGGCCGAGAAGATCGACCACCCGCTGCACCTCGGGATCACCGAGGCCGGCACGAAGTGGTCGGGCAGCCTGAAGTCTGCCGTCGGCCTCGGCACGCTGCTGGCCGACGGCATCGGCGACACGATCCGCATCAGCCTGTCGACGTTCCACGCCGAGGAGGAGGTCAAGGTCGCCTGGGAGATCCTCAAGGCGCTGCAGCTGCGCGAGCGCGGGCCGGTGCTCATCGCGTGCCCGACCTGCGGTCGCCTGCAGTTCGACATGGACACAGTCGTGGTCGAGATCGAGCGCCGGCTGGAGGCTTACGAGGATCCGATCGAGGTCGCCGTCCTGGGCTGTGCGGTAAACGGCATCGGCGAGGCCTCGCATGCCGACTTCGGGATCACCGGAGCCAAGGACGAGGGTCTGATCTTCAGCCGCGGCAAACCGCTGCGCAAGGTTCCGACGGCGCAGCTCGTCGACGTGCTGTTCGAGGAGATCGACAAGTACGCGACCTCCAAGAAGATCGTCGTCGACGAGCGCGCCGCCGCCGAGGGCGCGGCGTGGCTACAGGCAAACGAAGACGCAACCGCGATGACCCCGGAGCGCCTCGCCGCGCTGGAGGCCGCCGAGTCCGCCGCTCATGACGGCGGCGACGACGTCCTCGCAACGCTCGACGAGGACGTCTCGCCGGTAGCCGGGCGACGCTTCAGCCGCGCATAGCCCAGCCTCCCGTGGGCGAACGTCTTGCCCGCGGGCCGGCTGATGCGCGGGCGCGAACGGTTTCGCCCCTACGGACCTGTCTGCGGAATGCTGCTCACCTGGAGCGCGCCGTCGGGCCCGAGGAACGCCGCGCGCCACTCGCCCGCGACGTTGGCCGGCACGAAGCGCTCGACGTTGAAGTAGCCGCGCGCGTCGACGGGGGCCGGCTCGCCGACGGTCTGCCAGTCCAGCGAGTTGTCAGCCGGCTTCCACTGGATGTGCGCCACGGCCGGCATGCCGTTCTTGAGGAAGCGCAACTGGCCCCACAGCGTGAACTTCGGGTTGCCGGTCGCCAGGTCGACGGCCTCCGTCGGCATCGCGAGGAACGGCAGCTGATAGGCGAACGCCGCCGGCTTGGCTCCGGGGTTCGTCCTGGAGTTGTAGTACAGCCCGGACTGGTACGTGAACCAGTAGGCCTTCGAGCCCCTGCGATGGGTGCGCACGGGCTCGACGTCCTGCAGCAGGAACTGCGACTGAGCGGAGATGCGCGGATCAGACCAGGCCTGCCATTCGCCGATCATGTTGAACTGCGCCTGTGACGCCAGCGGAACTCCGGAGTACGGATCGGGCGGGTTGGTCTCGAAGCCGAACTCCGTCATGAACAGCGGCAGGTTTGCCGGGATCGCGCCGTTGGACCGCGAGGCGATCGTGTCCAGCAGCGTGCCCAGCTCTGACGCGTTGGCCATCGTCATCGAGTCGGGGTTGGGGTCACGGACCGTCGGCGGCACGTTCTTCGTGTAGGGATGGTGGGCGTAGCCGTTGGCCTGCAGCCCGCCGCGGGCGCCGAAGTCGCCGCAGTCGCGAGCCTTGGCGGCGTTGCCGGAGTAGGGGGTCCCATTAGGCGCGATGCAGGCGAGCTCGCGCAGGAAGAGGCCCGGGCGAATCGGCGACTTCGGGTTGCGGTTGTCGACGCCGAGGGGCGCGGTCTCACCCAGCAGGATGACATCGTTGTCGACCCGATGGCCGCTTGCGACGAGCCCCCGGTAGCCGTACTGGTACAGCTTGCGATACAGCGCCGGGGAGGCAGGGACGACCGAGCTGCCGCGCTGCTCCCACTGCGGAGACAGCCAGCCGGCTTGGTTGGGCTCGTTCCACAGCGACCAGAAGCTCACGCGGGGCAGCGTCCCGCGGCTGCCGTTCTCGTCGCGGTAGGCGCCTGAGAAGCGCGTGCCGACGGCCTGCACGAACTGCTTGAAGGCCCCCGGCTTGGGCTTGTAGGGGCCCGCGAGGGCGCGCAGGTTCGCGGGCGGCTTGGTGTGCGCCCAGCTTGGCCCTGGTCCGGTGACGTTGAAGTAGATGCGGATGCCGCGCTCTCCGGCAGCCTTGACGAGGTTGTCGTAGCGGTCCCAGTTGCGGATCGGGTACGTGCTCGGGTTGGCTGCCTTGAAGCGACTGCTCTGCTTCTGGGCGCCGCGCTTGATCTTGCCCTTGGGGAGCTTCGCCAGCTCGGCCTTGCTGAAGCGGGCGTTCTCGGCCACGTTCTTCCACAGCACGGTGACGCGCACCGCGTCGACGCCGAGGGACTGCATCTGGGTCAGCGCGCGCGCAGCGGTGCTGTCGTCGCGGTAGACCAGCAGGTTGTCGTCCATCATGATCGACAGCTGCTCCGGACTCGCCTGCGCGGCCGGTGCAACCACGGCCCCCAGCATGAGGGCAAGGATGAACGTGCGAAAGGTGGTCGACATAAGCTCCTGCCGGGCTCGGGGGGTTTGAGGTGGGGTAATCACAGGGCGGCCTCGTGCCGCCCCGCCGTGTCAGAACACCGCGAATGGTGCGGAGTTCCGCCTCGTGGGTCGGTCAGCCGTCCAGGAGGCTGGGGCGGTCAGCCAGCCGGAAGGCCGTGCTCACTAGCCCGTGGCGGCGCTGTAGCGCTCGGCGACGACGGACCAGTCGACCGTGTTCCACCACTCCTTGAGGTAGTCGGGGCGGCGGTTCTGGTATTTGAGGTAGTAGGCGTGCTCCCAGACGTCGTTGCCCAGCAGCGGCGTTGAGCCGGCGCTCAGCGGGTTGTCCTGGTTGGGGGTGCTCGTGATCGAAACCGTGCCGCCGTCGGCGACGAGCCAGGCCCAGCCCGAGCCGAACTGGCCGACGCCCGCAGCCTCGAACTTCTCCTTGAACTCGTCGAAGGAGCCGAACGCGGCGTCGATCGCTTCGCTGAGCCCGCCGTCTGGAGCGCCACCCCCCTCGGGGCTCATCGACGGCCAGAAGAGCGAGTGGTTGTAATGGCCGCCGCCGTTGTTGCGCACCGCCGTGCGCTTGTCCTCGGGGATCGCCTCGAGGTTGGCGATGATCTCCTCGATCGGTGTGTCGGCGTGCTCGGTTCCTTCCAGCGCGGCGTTGAGCTTGTCCACGTACGCCTGATGATGCTTGTCATGGTGGATCGTCATCGTCTGCGCGTCGATGTGGGGCTCGAGCGCGTCGTTGGCGTAGGGGAGGGGCGGAACCTCGAAGGCCATGTGGGGTGTCTCCTTGGGGATCGGCAGTCTCGTCGCGGACTCTACCCGCGTAGGCTTCGCGTTCACTTGTGACCCGGCTCTCGAACCTTCTACTGCCTACCGAGCGCGAGCCGCCCGCTGACGCAGAGGCACTGTCGCACAAGCTCATGGTCCGTGCCGGGCTCGTCCGGCAGGTCGGAGCCGGGCTGTGGTCGTGGCTGCCGGCGGGCTGGCGCGTGCACGAGAAGATCGTCCAGATCGTGCGCGAGGAGATGGACCGGATCGGCGGTCAGGAGATGCTGATGCCGGTCCTCCAGCCGTCCGACGCGTGGCGGCGCACCGGCCGCTACGAGATCGACGAGCTCATGAAGCTCAAGGATCGTCGCGGTGCCGACATGGTGCTGGCGATGACCCACGAGGAGTGCGTGACCACCCATGTCGCGCAGGTCGTGCGCTCCTACCGCGACCTGCCGTTCATCCTCTATCACTTCCAGGTCAAGGAGCGCGACGAGCCACGCCCGCGCGCCGGGGTGCTGCGCACGCGCGAGTTCATCATGAAGGACGCGTACAGCTTCGACCGCGATTCGGATGGGCTCGCGGTCAGCTACGACAAGCACATCGGGGCGTACGACCGGATCTTCGAGCGCACCGGTCTTGAGTGGTACAGCGTCGAGGCCGACGTCGGCATGATGGGCGGTCACGGCGCGCACGAGTACATGGCGCCTTGCGCGGCGGGCGAGAACGAGGTTGCGCTCGCGCCCGGCTACGCCGCGAACGTCGAGGTCGCGACCGCCGACCCCAAGCCCGCCGACCTTCCCGAGCCGCTGCCGCTGCCGATGCCGGTGCACACGCCGGGGGCGACCTCGATCGAAGAGGTCGCTCGGATGCTCGCCGTGCCCGCCGCCGCGCTGCTGAAGGCCTTTCCCGTCGTCGCCGATGGCCGCGGCCTCGTCCTCGTCCTCGCGCGCGGCGATCATCGCGTCAACGAGATCAAGCTCGCCAACGCCCTGGGAACGACCTTCCGGCCCGCGACCGACGAGGAGGTGCGCGAGCGCATCGGGCCGCCCGGCTACATCGGGCCTGTCAACGCCAACGTGCACGTGCTGCTCGACGACGCGATCGGCGACGGCGGGTACATCACCGGCGCCAACGAACCCGACCACCACCTGCGCGGCGTACAACCCGGACGCGACTTCGCCTTCGAGCGCGGCGACGTGCGCACCGTTGAGGAGGGCGACACGGTCGACGGCAATCCGATCACGATCGAGCCCGCGATCGAGGTCGCGAACATCTTCAAGCTCGGCACGCGCTACACGCTGCCGCTGGGCGCGACCTACCTCGACGAGCAGGGCGCCGAGCACCCGATCTGGATGGGGTCCTACGGGATCGGCCCGGCGCGGATCGCGGCCGCCGCCGTCGAGCAGTTCGCCGACGAGAAGGGCATCTCATGGCCGCGGGCGCTGGCGCCGTGGGACGTCGAGATCGTGGCGCTGGGGAAGGCCGGCAGCGACGAGCTGGCGGCGGCGCAGCGCCTGTACGACGAGCTGCGCGACGCGAACCTGGACGTCCTGCTCGACGACCGCGACATGGGACCCGGGGCGAAGTTCGCCGACGCCGAGCTGCTGGGGCTGCCGCTGCGGCTGACTGTCGGGCGCCGGTCGCTGGAGGCCGGCCGAGCTGAGGCCCGGCGCCGGCGCGGCTTGACGGACGTCGAAGGCGGAGTACCGCTGGAGGGCGGCGCCGAGGAGATCGTGGCGCTGTGGAAGAGTCTCCCGTAGCCCGCGAGGCGCGCCTGACCTTCAGGCGGTTGGCGGGGCTGGATCGATCCGGTCCCCCGCCGCCACAGACGCTGCGCGGTGAGCCGTGGAACCCGTGGACGATTCCCAACGCGATCTGCGCCGCCCGCTTCGCGCTGATCCCGGTCTTCCTCGGCTTGGCGCTCGGCTCGAGGTCCGGCACCGACGCGCTGCCGGCGACGATCTTCGCGGTCATCGCGTGGAGCGACTACTTCGACGGCATGGCCGCGCGCATCACCGGCCAGTACAGCCGGCTGGGCGCGCTGCTGGACCCGCTCGTCGACCGCCTGCTCGTGGTATCGGGGCTCGTCGTCTGCTGGCACTTCGAGCTGCTGCCGCGCTGGGCGATCGCCGTGCTCGTCGGACGCGAGCTGCTGCTGCTCGTCATGGGGCTGCTCGCGCAGCGCCGCGGGCTCGAGCTGAAGATCAACTGGCCCGGACGCCTGGCGGTGTGGCCGACGATGTCGGCGATCTTCGGCGGGTTGGTCGGCTGGACCGGGGCAGCGACGATCCTGCTCTACATCGGTCTCGTGCTCGCGTGGTTCGCCGTCGTCCTCTACGTGCGCGACGGGCTCGCGCAGCTGCGTGCGCAGCGTCGGGGCACGGGCACGGGCACGGGCGAGCCTCAGGCGGACGCGGGTTGATCGGCCGCGGTCGCCGAGCGTGCCAGCGTCGACACGTACCTCGGGCTCAGCACGTGACGCGCGAGCTCGCGCTCGGCCGCCAGCTGCGTGGCGATCGCGCTCCAGCGGCCGAGGCGGTTGCGCACGGTCGCCGACGAGGGCAGGTCCTTGCGATCCGCGGCGTGGCGGGCGTAGCCGACGACGGTCGGGATCTCTTCGAGCTCGGCGACGGCGTCGCGCAGCGCAGCCCAGCAGGCCTCCACCGTCCACTGGCGCGAGCGCGTGCGGCGCGGCGTCGAGCCGGAGCTGAGGCCGGCGGTCGCGAGCGCGCTGCTCCAGCCCCCCATCCGGTTGAGCACCGTCGCCAGGCTCGGATACTCGAGCTCTCGCGCCAGCGCCCCATACTCCTTCGCGCTGGGCACATGGCCCACGCGGCCGCCCACGGAGATCAGCGCGACGATGATGTCGCGGTCGGAGTAGGTCTTCGCACCGGTGCGCGCTCCGGCGAGACTGGCCGTGCGAGCGGCCCGGTCGACCTCGGTCGCAAAGCGCGCGATCGTGCTGCGACAGGCCCCCGCCTGCAGGCCCAGCGCGCTGGCGGCGCTGCCCGGCTCCTCGCCCGAGCGCCACAGCCCGAGCAGCTCGTCGATGTGCGCCTCAGCCTGCTGCTCGGCGCGGCGACGGCGGGCTTCGGCGACGTTCTCGGGATCGGGGCCGCCGTGGGCGCGAAGGATCTGACGCACGCGCTCGCGCGACACGCCGAACCGCAGCGCGATCTCGTCGAGGCTCCAACCCTGCTCGCGCAGCGCGACCATCTGGCGGACGCGCTGCAGCGACCCGGGTGCCAGCGTACAGTCGTCGCAGGCGGCGGGGTCGATCCGCGTCGGGAGGACCATCCGGCTGGTCCTTGGCGGCGTTGGCTGCACAGTCATCCACTTAGGGTCACCTAACGGTACCTGATCGGCCGGTCAAATGCGTGCACAGCCTCAAGCTCAGCTTGAAGGCAAGACCGGCGCTGGTATCCTCGGACGGCCCGCGCAGACAGCCCCTTTTCATGGAGGAGACCTCTCGTGATGGACACGTTCCCGGACCTCGGCTCGCTTGCAGATCAGGAGCTGAAGGACCTCATCCAGCAGCTGACCGACGAGGAGGTCGAGGTCTCATACCGCCGACGGATCCTGCACGGCAAGATCGACATCCTCCGCGCCGAGCTCGTCAACAGGCTGCGCAAGAAGCATGAGACCGGCGAGGACGTGATCTCAGGTGCGGACGTCCAACGGCTGACGGACATCCTCGCGGGGCGAACGTCCCAGGAGTAATGGCGCACCACTGCCCCGAATGCGGCTTCGTCAACGCCGAGGGTGCCAACTACTGTCAGAAGTGCGGTGCGTTCGTCGGGCCTCTGGAGTCGCCGAAGGACCCGGTCACGGCCACGTACCTGATCGACGAGACCGGTGAGCTCATTCCCGTCGAGCTGGAGGCCGTCGTCGCGCAGGGGGCGGCGCTCGTCATCCGCGCCGGCGGCGGCCGCGTGGGCGAAAGCTTCCTGCTCGAGGGCGAGCGCATCCCGATTGGCCGGCGCCCGGACAGCACGGTCTTCCTGGATGACGTCACGGTCTCGCGCGACCACGCGCTGATCGTCCGTCGCGGCGGCGATTGGCATTTGGACGATCTCGGCTCGCTGAACGGCACCTACGTCAACCGCCACCGCATCGAGACGCACCGCCTGCAGGACGGCGACGAGCTGCAGGTCGGCAAGTACAAGCTCACGTTCCTCTCGCGCTGATGGCCACCGACCAGACGTCCCCGCCGCAGAGCGCCGAGATCGACGACGAGCGCCCGCAGAAGTCGATGACGATCGGCGCCGTCTGCAAGGGCCTGGCACAGGAGTTTCCCGACATCTCGATCTCGAAGATCCGCTACCTCGAGGATCAGAAGCTGCTCAACCCGCGCCGGACGCCCGGCGGTTACCGCCTGTACTCGGCATCCGATGTCGTGCGCCTGCGCACGATCCTGCGCCTTCAGCGCGACGAGTTCCTACCGCTGCGCGTGATCCGCCAGGAGCTCGCGTCCGGGCGCGCCGGCGATCCGGACGGCGCCGTCGCCACGGGCGGCGGCGTCTCGGTCGTCGACAAGCGCAAGCGCCGCGCGAGCGTCTCCGTCCAGGGCGGCGGTGCGCTCTACGCGCTTGAGGACGTGCTCGAGGAGACGCGCGCGAACGCCGAGCTCGTCAAGGAGCTCGCGGACTACGGGGTCATCAAGGGCGAGCTGCGCGGCGGGTCGCACTACTACGACGAGACCGAGCGCGAGATCATCCGCGCTGCCACAGAGCTCGCGCGCTACGGCGTCGGCGGGCGCAACCTGCGCGTGTTTCGCTCGTCCGCCGACCGCGAGGCCGCGTTGCTGCAGCAGATCCTCGCCCCGGCGCTGCGCTCGCGCAATCCCGAGCGCCGCAAGCAGGCGCTCGAGGCGCTGGAGAACCTCGCGGCGGTCGCATCGCACCTCAAGCACCTGCTGCTGATCCGCGACCTGCGCAAGATCGCCGGATAGCGCGATGAGCGCAACGATCCTCGAGAGCTACATCCGCTCGATCCCGGACTTCCCCAAGCCCGGGATCGTGTTTCGCGACATCACCCCGCTGCTCGCCAGTCCCGAGGGGCTGGACGCTTCGGTGCGCGCGCTCGCGGATCTCGCGCGCGACCTCGCGCCGGACATCGTCATCGGGCCGGAGGCGCGCGGCTTCCTGCTCGGGCCGGCGGTCGCCCGCGAGCTGGGCGCCGGCTTCGCGCTGGCGCGCAAGCCCGGCAGCCTGCCGTACGACACGATCAGCGTCGAGTACGCGCTGGAGTACGGCAGCGACTCGCTGGAGCTGCATGCCGATGCGCTCGGACCGGGCGCGCGCGTGCTCGTCCACGACGACCTGCTCGCGACCGGCGGAACCGCGCGCGCGCTGTGCCAGCTCGTCGAGCAGCTCGGCGGCGAGGTCGTCGGCTGCGCGTTTCTCATCGAGCTGGCGTTCCTCGGCGGGCGCGCGCTGCTGCGACCGCACGACGTGCACGCGCTGATCAGCTACGACGCGGAGTAGCGCGAGCCAAACGTCCGGTGGACGACCGCCGACGCGTCGTGCGCGCGACGACCGTCGCTACGGCGTCGTCTGGGTCTGGCCGCCCTGGCTCTGCGCCGGCGTCGTCTGGGTCTGACCGCTCTGACTCTGCGCCGGCGTCGCTGCGGTCAGCAAGCGCCCGCGCAGGACGATCGTGCCGGGCTGCTTTGGTCGCTGGCTGGTCTCGCGCGTCAGCAGCACCTCGCGATATGTCGGCGTCTTCGGATTGAGGTCGGCGACCGTCTCGAGCTTGCCGTCCTGACCGACCACGATGTCCGGGAAGCCCACGAACCGCGCCTTGCGGGGCGAGGTGTAGAACCAGACGCCGTAGGCGGACCCGCGCGCGCCGCTCGGCTCCAGCGCCTTGGCCTGGAGCGCGAGCCGGTACTGGTTGTTGTCGGGAAAGCGGACGATCGCGACCTGGCCGGTGGCCTTCACGCCGCTGCCGCTGCGCGGCTTGAGCTCACCCTGCGCGATGACCTGGAACTGCTGTCCAGACGGCGTGGTCGGAGTCGCGCCGCCCGTTGAGGGAGCGCTGCTCGGGGTCGTGGCGGTGCTTGTCGCCGACGACGGGGCGGATGCGCCCGTCGTCTTGGCGCTGTCGTCGCTGGAGAACGGATTGAGGACGATGATGATGACGATCGCGATGACGAGGCCCAGGCCGCCGGCGATGATCTTGCCGCCGAGCTGCGAGCTGCGCTGCACCTCCTCCCGGCGCGCCGCGCGCTTCTCGAGCGCGTCGAACGCCTCGGCGACCTCCTCGCGCTCGGCCGGGATGTCGGGCAGCGCCTGCTCGCCGGCGACCGCGCCCAGCGCGCCGGCAGCGCCACGCGCCCACGCACGTCCGTCGGACGAGCTTTCGAGGTACTCGCGCGTCGCCGCGCGCTGGGCGGCGCCCTGCTGCCCGAGCAGGTAATCGATGATCTCGTGGCGACGATCGCGGTCTACGGCCGAGCCTGCGGGGGCGAGCGCCTCGACCGCCTGGCGCGCCCGCGTGCGCACGCCGTTGGCGTCGGTGCGCAGCAGACCGGCAAGGTCCTCGTAGGACTTGCCTTGCTTGAGCAGCAGCTGCAGGACGGCGCGCTGACCGTCGTTCAGGGTCTCGAGGGAGGCCATTGCGCGCCAACCCTAGCGAGGCTGACGCGCACCCGCCCGAGGAACCGATCGGTAGGGTCCGCCGTCGCATGCGAGACGATCCGATCTTCCGGCAGACGTCCGGCTTCGACGCGCTCTACGGCCTGAACGTCGTCGAGGTGACCGACGATCTGGTACGCGCCGAGGTCCCCGTGCGCGACGAGCTGCGCCAGCCCTTCGGCCTGGTCCACGGCGGGGTGCTGGCGTCGATCGCCGAGACGCTCGCGTCGCTGGGCACGGCGGTCGTCGTCGTTCCCGAGGGCAACGCGGCGATGGGGCTCTCCAACCACACCTCGTTCATGCGGCCGGTCCTCGACGGGACGATTCACGCTCGCGCGATCCGCCGCCACCGCGGGCGCACGACGTGGATCTGGGACGTCGAGATCTCCGATGACGCGGGTCGCATCTGCGCGCTGAGCCGGATGACGATCGCCGTGCGGCCGATGGGCGATGCCGCCGGCCCGGTCGCTCAGCCCTGATAGCGGTTCGTGATCGGCACCCGGCGGTCGCGGCCGAAGGCGCGGGTCGTGATCTTGATGCCGGGAGGCTGCTGGCGGCGCTTGTACTCCGCGCGGTCGACGAGGCGGATGACGCGGTCGACGTCCTCGGCGGGCAGGCCGCGCGCGACGAGCTGCTCGCGCCCGAGGTCGTGCTCGACGAACCCCTCAAGGATCGCGTCGAGCACCTCGTAGGGCGGCAGCGAATCGTCGTCGCGCTGGTCGGGGCGCAGCTCCGCCGAGGGTGGGCGCGTGAACAGCTGGGCTGGAACGACCCCGCCGCCCGCGCGCTCGTCGCGGTAGCGCGCGAGGCGGTAGACGAGCTGCTTGGGCACGTCCTTGATGACCGCGAAGCCACCGGCGCTGTCGCCGTAGAGGGTCGAGTAGCCAACCGACATCTCGGACTTGTTGCCGGTCGTCAGCACGAGCCAGCCGAACTTGTTGGACAGCGCCATGAGCAGGTTGCCGCGAATCCGGGCCTGCAGGTTCTCCTCGGTGAGATCGGGCTCGCGTCCCTCGAACAGCTCGCCGAGGGCGCTGTCGAACGCGCGCATCATCGGCTCGATCGGCAGCTCCAGCAGCTCCACGCCGAGGTTGGCCGCCAGCGCGCGGGCGTCGTCCTTGGTTCCCTCCGAGGAGTACGGCGACGGCATCGTCACACACGTCACGCGCTCGGGTCCGAGCGCGTCGACGGCGAGCAGCGAGACGAGCGTCGAGTCAATCCCGCCGCTGAGGCCGAGGACGACGTGCTCGAAGCCGTTCTTGGCGACGTAGTCGGCCGTGCCGAGGACGAGCGCACCGTAGATCTCCTCCTCGGCGCCCCGAAGCGGTGCGATCTCCGAGCGCAGCGGCGGGCGCTTGGCGGAGGCCGCGCCGACCGTGAACGACCCCAGCCGCTCGATTGCGGCGGCGCCCGCCGCCGCCGGCTTGCGCCGGCGCGTGTCGCGCAGCCGCGCCGAGCCGGCGATGACCGGATCGACGTCGGCCAGCAGCAGCGCCTCCTCGAACTGCGGTGCGCGCGCGAGCACGTCGCCCTCGTGATCGACGACGACGGAGTGGCCGTCGAAGACGAGCTCGTCTTGGCCGCCGACGAGCGCGCAGAACGCGACCGCGGCGAGCTCGTCCTTCGCGCGCTGGGCGATCATCCG
>DASVPU010000366.1:0-10718 GCA_036389475.1 Solirubrobacteraceae bacterium | reverse complement strand
CGGCGAGATCGCGGGCAACCCGCCAGGCCACACGGTCTCGGTCATCGACCCGAGACGAGCGCCGTGACGAAGACGATCGAGCTCGGGCAGGCGCTCGAGCCGCTCGGGGTCGCCTTCGCGAGCCACGCTGACAAGGCCTATGTCAGCAACTGGCTTGGCCGCTCGGTGTCGGTCATCGATACCGCGACGCAAGAGGAGATCGCCGACATCACCCTCTCGCCGCCCGACAACCCCGACCAGGCCGATCACCCGAGTGCGATCGCAGCCAACCCGGTGCGCCACGAGATCTACACGGCCAACGCGAACTCCGACACGGTCTCGGTCATCGACAGCGACACGGACACGCTCGCCGGGACGATCGACGTCGCGCTCGTGCCGGGCGCCGCCAAGGGCGCGATCCCAGACGGGCTCGCGGTCGCGCCCGACGGTCAAACGCTCTACGTCGCCGAGGCCGGCGAGAACGCCGTGGCCGTCGTCGATCTCGGCGAGCGTGAGACCACGGGCTTCATCCCGACCGCGTGGTATCCCACCGCCGTCTCGGTCACGCCGGATGGCGCGCAGCTCGTCATCACCAACACGAACGCGTCCGGCGCGGGCCCCAACCCATGCGGCAGCCTGCAGCCACCGTCGCACGCGCCTGCGTGCGCGGGGGTCGACCCCGCGACCCAATACAGCGGATCGATGATCAAGGGCTCCATCCAGGTCCTCGACGTTCCCGCAGACCGGGATCTGCGCCGTTACACCTCGCAGGTGCGGCGCAACAACCAGGGTCCGGCCCGCGGACGCCGCGGACCGCGCCAGGCGATGGACGCGATCCGCCACGTCATCTACGTCATCCGCGAGAACCGCACCTACGACCAGGTCTTCGGCGACATCCCCGCGGGCAACGGCGACCCGTCGCTCACGCTGTTCAAGGACGACGCCGCGCCCAACGCCCGCGCGCTCGCACGTCGCTTCGGCCTGTTTGACAACTTCTATGCCGACGCCGAGGTCTCGGCCGACGGCCACAACTGGATCACCCAGGCCGGCGCGACGGACTACGTCGACAAGACCTGGCCGATCAACTACTCACCCCGCCCACGCAGCCTCCAGCGCGCGTACGACTTCGAGAACGTCGGCCTTGGCCAGCTCTTCGCGAGCGAGCCGCTGCGCGGCGACCCGTCGATCCCGCGCTCCGCCGCCGCGCAGACCGGCGGCTACCTGTGGGACAACGCCTTCGCGCAGGGCGTCACCTACCGCGACTACGGCGAGTACACCGAGACCGACTGCACGCCCACGAGCGCCGGCAACGGCAATACGTCCAACACGACGCACCTGGACACCAAGCGCTTCCCCGGATTCGTCGACACGAAGTATCCCGGCTTCTCGACCGCCTGTCCGGACCACCTGCTGCGCGAGCCCGAGTGGGAGCGCGAGTTTCGTGCCTACGAACGGGACGGCAACCTGCCGGAACTGGAGTTCGTGCGCCTCGGAAACGATCACACGAACGGCAGCCGGCCCGGCTCGGCCACGCCGCAGTCCTACGTCGCCGACAACGACGTCGCGCTCGGGCGGCTCGTCGACGCCATCTCGCACTCCAAGTACTGGCGCAGCACGGCGATCTTCGTCACCGAGGACGACGCGCAGAACGGACCCGACCACGTCGATGCGCACAGGACGATCGCGCTGGCGATCAGCCCGTGGACCAAGCGCGGATACGTCGACTCGACGCACTACGACACGGCCTCGATGGTCGCCACCATGGAGGATCTCCTGCACCTGCCGCCGATGACGATCGTCGACCAGCGCGCGAGCCGGATGTGGGCCGACTTCGACAACCGGCCCGAGCTGACGCCCTACGCCGCGAAGACCCCGACGGTCGTGCCCTACGGCGATCCCGGCTACCCGGTCAACCCGCCCACGGCGCCGATGGCCGCGCAGGCCGCGAAGTGGAACGTCAAGGTCGCCGACGCGACGCCGGAGATTGCCCTCAACGAGTCGATCTGGAAGTCGGTGAAGGGCCGCGGCTCAAGGATGCCGCGGCCGCTGCATGACCACATCATCGGCTCGCAGCCCAACGACGAGGCGGAGTACCGCGGCGACGGGTAGGTCCATCGATCTCGATCGTTACGTCGTCGTTGACGGCGTGTATCGCTTCAGCGCTGCTTGCGAAATGGTCCCTGGATCGCGAAGACGTGTCCCGGCGTCTGGATGTTCGCGAACAGGATCTTCTTGTCGCGCGAGAACGTCGGGCCGGTGAACTCGTTGTCCCCCGGCAGCTCGTTGCGCGCGAAGAAGAAGACCTCGCCGCGTTCGGTCGCGCCGACGAGATGGTTCTTGCCTTCGCCGTCTTCGGCGAGGATCAAGCCACCATAGGCCGAGACGCTGATGTTGTCCGGCCCGTCGGGGTCGTTGTCCTGGTCGGCAGGCGTGTAGGCGAAGTACAGCTTGAGCTCGATCGTCCCGCGATCGGGATCGATGAACCAGACCTGGCCGTCGTGCTGCGCCGCGCTGCCATCGGACGTGCGCGCGAACGACGCTGCGAAGTACGCGCCCTCCTCGCCCCACCACATGCCCTCCAGCTTGCGGCTGCGCGTGATCTGCGGGAACTGCAGGCGCACCGGCATCTTGGTGGCATCGCGCTCTGGAACCGGCAGCCAGCGGACGCAGTACGTCGTCCCAGGTTGGGTTGCTAGCGACAGGTCGGGCACCAGCTGGCCGGCGCCCGTGAACGCCTGCATCGCCTCCAGCGTGCCGGCGTCGTCTTGGAGCGCCTTGAGCGAGCCCTTGCCGAGCGGCAGCGCGCCGGAGGGCGGGGTCCAGCGGTACAGCAGCCCGTTGGGTTTGCCGGCGTCCTCGGTGAGGTAGATCGTGTGCCGCCGCGGGTCGACGGCGATGGATTCGTGGGCGTAGCGCCCGAGGCACTTGATCGGCTTGGGGTCGCGGTTGGCATCCTGGTCGTAGGGATCGACCTCGAAGCAGTAGCCGTGGCGCTTGCCGAGGATCGCCTCGGTCTCCTCGCAGGTGATCCACGTCTCCCAGGGCGTGCGCCCGCCCGCGCAGTTGTTGTGCGTCCCAGCGAGGCTGACGTACTCGCGCACGCGGTTGCCGCGACGGTCGACCTCGATGTTCGTCGTTCCGCCATGCGCGCTGGAGTCGTAGACGAAGCCGGGAATCTGCGGGACCGGGTAGGGCTCGGTTCCGGCGATCTCGTGGTTGTTGACCAGCACGCTGCCGTTGGCGCCTCGACGCACGAACGCCGCTGTGCCGTCGGGGTCGTCGGGCGTGGGCTCGCCGCTGTCAAGCGTCGTGGCGCCGGACTTGGCGACGATCGTGTACGTAAACCCCGCGGGCAGCGACAGGATCCCCGCGGGATCGGAGACGAGCGGGCCGTAGCCGATCTCCTCGGGAGGATGCGCCGCCATGTCGTCGTCGGCGGCGGCGTTGGAGCCGAACAGGCCCGGAAGGCTGCCGCCGAGCGTGATGCCGAGGGCCGTGACAGAACGGTGCAGCAGCGACCGGCGCGAGAGGCCAGGCTCGGATGCGGGGTGCTGCGGCTCGTCGGGCGTGGTCATGCGCGCTCCATCGTTCGGTTTCGGTGATCGAGGTGCGCACCATCGGCGAGCCGCCGCGACCGCAGGTGACCACGGCGTGACGGCGAAGTGAAGAATTGAGAGTGTTTGGGCGCGCCGACGGCGACGCCCTCACACCGGCGGACCACCGCAAGGCTGCGGCGTGAATGATTCGCGCATGACGCAGCCCTCGCCGCCCCCGGGCGTGACCGGTCGCGAGCTGTTCGGCTGCGCCGCGCTTGGCGTGCTGCTCGCGGTCGCGCTGCACTGGCCGCTGGCGCTGCACCTCGGCGATCGCATCGCTCAGGACCTTGGCGATCCGCTCGTGCAGGCCTGGCAGGTCGCGTGGGACGGGCATGCATTGGCACACCAGCCACTGCGCCTCTTTCAGGCCAACCAGTTCTGGCCGCTGCCCGACAGCCTCGCGTTCTCCGATGCGCTCGTCGGCTACGCGCCCGCGGGGCTGATCGGCTCAGGGCCCCATGCCGCGGTCGCGCGCTACGACGTGCTGTTCCTGCTCACCTACGCGCTGTGCTTCGCCGGCGCATGGCTGCTGGCACGCGAGCTTGGCGCCGGGCGGGTCGGCAGCGCCGTCGCGGGCGCCGGGTTCGCGTTCGCGCCGTGGCGCCTGGAGCAGGAGGGCCACCTGCACATCATCTCCAGCGGCGCGATCGCGATCGCGCTGTTCCTGCTCGTGCGCGGCTACCGGCGCGCCTGCGCGCCTGCGGTCCTGGCCGGCTGGCTCGTCGCGGCGTGGCAGCTCTCGCTCGGCTTCTCGCTCGGGCTGCCGCTCGTCTATCTGCTCGGCGCGGGGACGCTCGCGGCGCTCGGCGTGTGGTGGCGGCGAGGACGCCCGCGCCCGCCGCGGCGCGTGCTGCTGGCGAGCGCGACGGGCATGCTGTGCTTCGCGCTCGTCGCCGTGCTGCTCGCGCGACCGTACCTGCGCGTGCTCAACGCCCATCCCGAGGCGCGGCGCTCGGCCGCCACCGTCGCGATCTACTCTCCCCCACCGCGCGCGTTCCTGGCGGCGTCCGGTGACAGCCGCGTCTGGAGTGCGGCAACGAGGCCGGTCCGCAACTCGCTCAACGTCGTGCCCGAGAAGACCCTCTTTCCGGGGCTCGCGATCCTCGCGCTCGCGTTCGCGGGCTGGCGCTTCGGGGTGTTCGAGCGCCGGCTGAGAACCGGCCTGGCGCTCGCGACGCTCGCCGTCGCGATCCTCTCGCTGGGCTTTCAGCTCGGAGGCGGATCGTGGCTGTTTCCCTACCGCTGGCTGTATGAGCTCTTGCCCGGCTGGCAGGGCATCCGCGTGCCGGCGCGGCTGCATACGTTCACGACGCTGTTGCTCGCGCTGCTCGCCGCGGCGGGCGCCCAGGCGCTGTACGCGCGCGCCCGGGGACGCTGGGGGGCAGGCGCGGCGGCGGCCGTGGCGGCGGCGCTCGTCATCGCGATCCTCGCCGAGGGATGGGGCTTCGCCGACCATCCGCGCGCCCCCGCGGCGCCGGCGGGCTTCAGCGGCGCGCCGCAGCCGGCCCTGCACCTGCCGATGGACCCGCGCGGCAACCGCCGCTACGTCCTCTGGTCCACCGACGGCTTCCCGAAGCTCGTCAATGGCCGCGCCGGCTTCTACCCGCGTGAGTTCCGCAGCGTGCAACGGGCGACGGTGCGCTTCCCCGATGCGCGCTCGACGGCGTTTCTGCGCAAGCTCGGCGTTCGCAGCGTCACCGTCCACCTCGACCGCGCCCGCGCCCGCGGCACCGCGCTGGCACGGCGCGCGTCAGCCGGTTCGCTGCGCGGTCTCCACCTCGAGCGCCATCCTCGCGGCCGTGCGGTGCTCTTCCTCCTGCGCTGAGCGCGCCCCGCCGCGGCCGCTGAGCATCGCGATCCCGACGGCGAGCAGACCGATCAGCCCGGCGGTCGCGATGAGCACGAGCGCGGCCTGCGACGGAAGCTGCAGCGGGCGCGGGAGCAGCGTCGCGCAGACCGCCCAGCCGAGCACCGCGGGCGGCGCGAAACGCGCTCCGAGCACGAGCTGCTCGCGGCCCAGCGTACGGACCCCGAGCATCAGCGCGGCGGCCACCAGGCCAGCGAACGGAAGAATCGCGACGGCGCCGTGGGCGATGCCGGAGAGGTCCAGCACGCTGTGCTGGAACGATCCGTATTCGAGCAGCCGTCGCACCCACTCGCCGGCGTCGTTGACCCCGATCATCGGGTAGCTCATCGTCGCGGCGACCATCGTCGTGGTCGAGATCGCGGCGAGCGCGAGCGTCACGGCCGGCCAGCGCCGCCATGCGATCCCGAGGCCGAGGGCGACGAACGGGAGGATCGGGATGAGAAAGCGCGGGCCGGGCGAGCCGCCGCCGAACGGCAGCCAGTAGCCGGCGTTGTAGAGCAGGTAGGCGACCGCGATCGCGATGATCGTCCGGGTCTCCGCCCGGTGGCGCCCCTCCCGGTGCAGCACGACGACACCTGCGATCGCCACGACGAGCACCGGCGCGAGCGTCAGCAGCCCACGCCCACCGACCAGCAGCGACAGCCCGTCGACGATCCTCGGCGCCGTGATCCCGAAGAAGCCGCCGTCGTTGAGTCCGAGCACGTCGTGGCCGGAGAAGCCGGTATCGGCCACCGCGTTGGCGTAGCTCATGTGCAGCGGCGAGCCGAACGCCAACCACTGGTAGGCGAGCAGCGGCGACGCGCCCGCCAGGACGCCGGCGCCGTATGCCGCCGCCCGGCGCGTGAGCTGCACGGGTGCGCCACGCCTGGAGACCGCGTACAGGCCGACGATGAGCGCCGCAATCGCCAGCGGGTACTCGCACACGATTGCCAGGCCGGCAAGCAATCCAGCCACGGCGAGCCACCGAGGCCGCGACGGACCATCGCGCTCGCGCCACGTCAGAGCGAAGGCACAGAATGCGAGTGCCGCGCTCAGAAGATGCGAGAAGTACAGCGTCGAGAACGGCAGGATCATCGTTCCGGCCGCGAGCGTGAGCGCTGCGGCAACACCCGTCTCGGGCGTCAAGCGGTCCACGAGACGTGCGAGCACGAGGAGCAGCACGAGCGCGGGGAGAAGCACCCCTAGGAGCCCCAGCGCCCAGGTCAGCGGCGCGTCGTCGGCGATCGCCTCGCGGGCGGACTGCGCCCGAGTGCGGTCATAGCCGTAGGACTCGACCGGCAGCTGGCGCGACATCCAGGCCACGCCGCCGTTGGACTCGGCCCGGATGCGCGCGTCGCGCGCTAGTCGCTCGAACCCGGCGCCCTCCAGCGCGGCGAACAGCGGGTATGTCGCAAAGACGAGCCCCGGCGGCTTGACCGAGTAATAATGGCCTCCAGACCAGGCGACGTCGTGCGTCTCCCAGTGCCAGCTGTCGATCTTCGCGGTGCCGTGCGACAGCGCCCGGCTCAGCGCCATGTACGACGTCTGGGCCCAGCCCGGCGACTGGATGACGAACGCGCAGGCACAGGCGAACACCGCGAGCGCGGGCAGGAGACCGCGCGACGCAGCACGCGACCGACCCGCCGTTGGCAGGCTCCCCATGGCGCCGAGCCTACGAAGCCCTCGTGCGCGTCGTGTGTTGTTCGTGCTAACGGCGACGGGGCGAGAGTACCCGCACGGTCCCGGGTTCGTTCAAGGTTTCCCGCCGCTGTCTCAGAGCAGCTTGTCGAGGACGATCTCGTCGCGAATCGGAATCCCGTGGTTGCCGCTACCGGTATCTCGGGCTTGAGCCGGGCGCGCGCGTCCTGCACGGCGCCGGGGTACAGCTCGACCAGCGCAAAGCCGCGCCGCTGGTAGAAGCGCAGCGCGCCGAGATTGTCGTTGGTGGTCAACACCCACAGGCGCCGTCGCCCGAGCTCGCGTGCGCGCAGCTCGACCGCCGTTATCAGCGCGGTGCCGGCGCCACGCCACTGCTCCGTGGCGTGCAACGTGAGGATCTCGCATGCATCTGTGCCAATCACGTAGGTGAGCACGCCGGCAAGCCTTCCGCCCTGCTCTGCGACCAGCCCCGGGTGATCGAGAGGACGCTCGAGCCGTCGCAAGCGAGCGACGCGCTCTGAGTGGCGCTCGCGCAAGAAGTCCGCGACGACCGGCTCGTCAGCGAGCATGCGCGGACGAACGATCAGCGTGCTGGCGGTCACGCCGTCATCCGAAACGTCATCTGCAGCTCGGTGCCGCCGTGCTCGGAGACACCGATCTGGAGCGTGTCCGCGCTGTTAACGATGAACGGCAGGCCGATGCCCAGACCGGGGCTGTCGAGCCGCGGCAGCATCCCCGCGCCGTCGTCGCTGACGGTCACGTAAACCGTGCCGTCCCGGATGAACGTGACCACCCGGACCTCGCCCGGCGCCGATCCTGAGTACGCGTGCACGACGGCGTTCGACACCGCTTCGGTGACCGCGAGCTTGACGGCCGCGAGCTGCGGGTCGCGCACCCCGGCGGCGGAAACGAACTCGGCCACCTGCGCGCGCAGCTCGGGCACCGACGCCGGTACGGCGGGCAGCGCGCGGCGCAGAGGCGAGCGCTGCATGCCGCTATGGCTCCTGCCGCGTGATCAACCGGCTCAGCACGATGATCGTCTTCGTCCGCGCGATCCCCGGATTGGTCCGGATCCGCTCGAGCGTCGCCTCCAGGTTCGCGACGTCCGTCGCGAGCAGGTGCACGAGCGCGTCGGCCTCCCCCGTCACCGTATATGCGGCAACGACTTCGGGCTCGCCCAGCAGCACCTCGCGCAGCGCGCTCGGGCGCGTGTTCTCGGTGCAGTGGATCTCGACGAAGGCTTCGGTGTTCTGGCCCAGTGCCGCTGGGTCGACGAGTGCCGTGAAGCCGGTGATGACACCGATCGCACGCAGCCTGTCCACGCGCCGCTTGACCGCCGGCGAGGACAGGTTCACGCGCTCGCCGAGCTCGGCCAGGCTCAGGCGCCCGTCCTCGAGCAGCTCCGCGACGATCTTGCGGTCGAGTCCGTCTATGCAGCGAAGGATGCCGTGCGCGGCGGCGGGGCGAGGCGCAGGGTCGGCTCAATCTGATCCAGAACCTCGAGCAGCCGCGCGAGCAGCCAATGCGCCTCACGCTCCGTCAGGGTGAGGGGTGGCGCGAGCCGGATCGTGTGCTCGTGCGTGTCCTTCGCCAGGACGCCCTTCGAAAGCAACGTCTCGCATGCCGCGCGGGCGCTGCCCCGCGTCCGATCCAGGTCCAGACCGAACCACAGCCCCAGCGAACGTACCTCGCCCAGTGCCGCCGGCGCGGCCTCGTCGAGCGCGCTACGCATCAGCGCGCCCAGGCGTGCCGCGTTAGCCTGCGGCTCGCCGTCGCGCAGCAGCGCGAGCACCGCGCGGCCGACCGCGCACGCGAGCGGGTTGCCGCCGAACGTCGAGCCGTGCGAGCCCGGCGTGAAGACGCCGAGAACGTCCTCGTCGCCGGCCACGGCCGACAGCGCCACGATGCCGCCGCCGAGCGCCTTGCCGAGCACGTGGAGGTCGGGCACCACGTCCTCGTGATCACATGCGAACGTCCGGCCGGTGCGGCCCAGGCCGGACTGGATCTCGTCGGCGATCAGGAGGACGTTGTGCTCGGAGCACAGGCGCAGCGCCTCGCGCAGGTAGCCCCGCGGCGGCACGATCACCCCGGCCTCGCCCTGCACCGGCTCGACGAGGAATGCGACGACGTCCTCGTCCTCCGCAAGCGTTTTCGCGAGCGCGCCTGCGTCGCCGAACGGGATCGTCCGGAAGCCGGGGGTGAACGGACCGAAGCTCTCGCGCGCGAGCGGGTCGTCGGAGAAGGAGACGATGGTCGTCGTGCGGCCGTGGAAGTTCCCCGCGCAGACCACGATCGTGGCCTTGCCGGGCCGTACGCCCTTGACCTCATAGCCCCATTTGCGTGCGGCCTTGATCGCCGTCTCGACAGCCTCGGCGCCGGTGTTCATCGGCAGCACGCGGTCCTTGCAACAAAGCGTCGCCAGATCCCGGGCGAACGGGCCGAGCTGGTCGTTTGAGAACGCGCGGCTCGTGAGCGTGAGCCTGTCGAGCTGCTGGCGTGCCGCCGCGACGAGCTTCGGGTGGCGGTGGCCGAAGTTCAGTGCCGAGTAGGCGGACAGCGCATCCAGGTAGCGGCGCCCGCGGTCGTCGATGACCCATGCTCCCTCCCCGCGGGTTACGGTGACCGCCAGCGGGTTGTAGTTGCGGGCCGTAAAGCGATCGGCGACCGCGGCGGTGTCTTCGCGTGCGAGCTCGACATCGAGCGCGAGCGTCAGGCAGCGCGGCCCGCCCCCGGCCTTCAGGAACTCCGACACGTCGACGACGACGGGCTCGAAGCCGCGCTGGCGCAGCTCGAGCTCCAGCCGCTTCGAGCACGCAGGCATCACGACGGTGCGCCCGATGACGACCGCGTTCGCGCAGAATGCCGCGGCCTCGTCGTCGGTGAGCTCGATCGCGTCGGGGACGAGCTCGCCGACGAGCCGCGCGCTCTCGGCATCCATCGCCTGCGGGGCTAGGAGCGCGCAGCGCGAGTCCAGCGGGCAGAAGACGATGTCCACGTGGTAGAAGCGCTCGTCGACGAGCTCGACCGGCAGGATGTTCGCGTCGACGAGCCGGGCAAGGTGGACGTATGCGGAGGCCGAGGAGCGCGCGCGGTAGCCGCCGACGAGCGTTCCCTCGAAGGGCAGGCCATCGCCGGCGCCCTCCTGGACGACGTCTTCGCCCAGTCGGCGGACCTCGAAGCCATGCTCGCGAAACCATGCCTCGGCGTGGGCGGGCTCGGGACGACGCTCTGGGTGGCGCATGCGCGCTGGGATGAACGTGCCCGCGTCGACGAGACCGAGGTTGGCGGTGAAGACGAGGTCTGGAAGACCCGAACAAGGATCGAGCAGCTCGACCTCGGCGCCGGCGTCGCGCAGCGTCGTAACCAGTGCTTCCCACTGACACCACGCCCGCTTGCGATCGACCGCGACGGACAGGTCCATCCACGGATTGATCGCGTAGGAGACGTCGAAGTACGCAGGGGGACACATGAGGTAGCGACGGCCCCAGGTCAGGTCTGAGCTCATGGCTATACGGTGGCATCGGAGAGGCGTGCAGCCAAGGCCGAGATGTTGTCGATGAGCGCAAGATAGTGACGCTGCCGCAGCGCTGGCAGTGGTTCCTTGCGCGAACTCGGGTTTGGGTGGTGCTTTACGTCGC
>DASVPU010000365.1:0-2069 GCA_036389475.1 Solirubrobacteraceae bacterium | reverse complement strand
GAGCGCTTGGAGGTAGGTGTTCTTCGTCCGGGTCGCGGCCAGCGCGGCTTGCTTGAGCGCTTCGTTGAGCCATTTCGAGCCGTTACGGGTGCGCCCGGACCGCTGCTTGCCGGCCGATTGATGGTTGCCCGGGCACTGCCCGGCCCACGACGCGAGGTGCTTGTCGGTCGGGAAGAGCGACATGTCGGTGCCGATCTCGGCGAGGATGTTCTGCGCGGAGCGTTCAGCGACGCCGGGGATCGTGACAAGCAGCGCGACGGCGCCCATGCCGAAAGGGACAAGCTGCTCCTCGATGGCGTCTGAGAGTGAGTCGATCTGCTCGTCAAGGAAGTCCAGGTGCGCGAGGATCGCGCCGATCAACAGCGCGTGCAGACGGTCAAAGCGCCCCTCCAGCGCATCCTTGAGCGCTGGCAACTTGTGGCGCAGCCGGCCTCGGGCGAGGTCAGCCAGCACGTGGATCGGTTGTGCCTGCGACGAGCGCGTCGAGCATCAGGCGACCTGAGACGCCGAGGATGTCCGACGCGACGCAGTCCAGCTTGATGTTGGTGTCTTCCAGCGCCTTATGCAGCCGGTTGGCCTCGCGCTGGCGCTCGGCGACCTGCGTCGTGCGATAGCGCGTCAGCTGGCGCAGCGCCCTGACGGGCTTGGGCGGCACGAAGCTGCCCTTCAACAACCCGGCCTCGGCGAGCTGGCACAGCCATTGTGCGTCAGACATGTCGGTCTTGCGGCCTGGGACCTGCTTGACATGGCGCGCGTTGACGAGCAGCAGCTCAAAGTCGTCTTCGAGGATGTGCCAGACCGGCTTCCAGTACACCCCGGTGGCCTCCATCACGACCTGCGACACCCGGTGCGCGACCAACCAGTCGCGCAGCGCCAGCAGGCCACGCACCGTCGTCTGAAACTCCGCCAGATGCGGCACGCGGACCCCGTGCTCATCGGGCACTCGCACGCACGCGGTCACCGTCGCCTTGTGCACGTCAAGCGCCGACGGGCGCTCCACGATCACGTCCATCCTGCATCCCTCCTTGCCGGTCGACACCACCAACAGCACCGCCGGGAGGGACCCCGAAGATCACCGAGTCTGAGGATCGTGCTCATGGCAACAGTCCGGAGTTCCGGGCAGGGTCCCCGCGCCAAACTAACCACGGGCTCAACACGCGCCATAGTCGAGCGGCGTCCCCCAGCGACGACCGAATCATCGACCATTTTCACCCGCCCGGAGCCGACCGAACCGGCCGAGCAGAACTAACCCGGTTCTTGGCACGAACTCTCTATAGACCCCGTTCTAAGGGGTCTCCGGTCGACTTGGGGGTGACGCGCGCGCCGTAGCGGCCGGCGTGAGCAGCGCTTTGGTCGGCTGAGGATTCCTGCGGAGGTTGCGCAGAACGCGAGGGACGCGCCGCGGTCCTCGGTGCAGGCTGCTGGGTGCTGAAGCTCAACGGCCTGCAGAGGAGGACAACGTGCGCGTCCAGACCGCATTCAACCGGATGCTTCGCCTGCCCGGAGCATCTGTCACCGATGTTTGTTTCGGTGGCGAGGGGGTGATCGTGTGCGTGCGGCTGCGCCGCCGGCGCAGGGTCTGCTCCGGTTGCGGGCAGATCGGCCAGCACCTGCAGATCCACGACCGACGCGTCAAGCGCTGGCGCCATCTCGATCTCGGCGCCAACCGCTGCGTGATCGAGTGCGAGCTGCGCCGGCTGAGGTGCCCGGCCTGCGGCGTGCGCTTGGAGCCCGTGCCGTGGGCCAGGCCCGGAGCTCACCACACGCGCGACCTCGAAGACGTCGTGGCGTGGCTGGCGCAGCAGATGGCCAAGACTCCGATCACGGGGCTGCTGCGGATCGGCTGGGACACCGTCGGGCGGATCGTCGAGCGCGTCGTCGCCGATCACCTCGACGAGACCCGCCTGAACGGCCTCGTCGCGATCGGCGTCGACGAGATCTCCTATCGCCGCGGCCAGCGCTACCTCACCAGCGTCGTCGATCACGACAGCGGCGCGATCGTGTGGTGCTCACCCGGCCGCAACGCCGCCACGTTGCAGGCATTCTTCACCCAGCTCGGCGACCGCAGC
>DASVPU010000364.1:0-1665 GCA_036389475.1 Solirubrobacteraceae bacterium | reverse complement strand
TGGAGCGCGCAGCTGCGGAATCATGACGCGCCGCTTCAAGTACGCGGCCAGGTCCGCTTAGCGCCGATTGTGTTGAAAAACTCGCTGTTGCGCTGGGCCTGAGCCTGAGCCTCTGATTCACTGTGGTCTGGCAGCGGGAGCCAAGGCCATGATGGGCGAGCGCCAGAGCGATCAGCCGGCTTTGTTCTACGAGTTCAGCCTCGAGCGGCACGTGCCTGGCGATCACCTGCTGCGGTCGATCGACCGGTTCGTGGACCTCGGCGACATCCGCGAGCAGCTGCGACCGTTCTACAGCGATACGGGCCGACCGTCGGTCGATCCGGAGCTGATGATCAGGATGCTGATTGTCGGTTACTGCATGGGCATCCGCTCAGAGCGGCGCCTGTGCGAAGAGGTTCACCTCAACCTCGCCTATCGCTGGTTCTGCCGGCTGGGCCTGGACGGCGCGGTGCCGGACCACTCGACCTTCTCTAAGAACCGGCACGGTCGCTTTCGCGAGAGCGATCTGCTGCGCAAGCTGTTCGAGTCGACGGTCGCCCGCTGCATGGCGAAAGGGCTCGTCGGCGGCGAGGGCTTCGCGGTCGACGCATCGATGATCAAGGCTGACGCCAACCGCCAGAACTCGACGCCCGGCGATCGGTGGGAGCCACCCGACGACCCTGGCCAGGCTGTCCGCGAGTATCTGGCCGTGCTCGACGAAGCGGCGTTCGGCGGGGCGACCCCGGTGGTGCCCAAGTTCATCGCGACGGCCGATCCGGCCTCACGCTGGACGGGCGCGAATGGCGGGCTCGCCTTCTTCGCCTACTCGGACAACTATCTGATCGACCTGGATCACGCCGTGATCGTCGACGTGGAGGCGACCACGTCGGTGAGGCAGGCCGAGGTGACCGCCGCCAGGCGGATGATCGAGCGCACCCAGGCGCGCTTCGGGCTCTGGCCCGAGCGCCTGGCAGCCGATGCTGGCTATGGTGATGCGGCCAACCTCGCTTGGCTCGTCGAGGAGAAGGGCATCAAGCCGCACATCCCCGTGTTCGACAAGTCGGCGCGACGCGACGGAACGTTCGAACGAGCCGACTTCGTCTACGATCATGCCGACGACAGCTACATCTGCCCGGGCGGCAAGCGCTTGCGGCAACGACGGAAGGCGTATCGCGAACCACGACCGTTCGTCGATGAGAACGGCCTGATGCGCTACCGCGCGAGCAAGCTCGACTGCGACGCCTGCGGCCTCAAGCAACGCTGCACGCCCAACATGCCGGCCCGCAAGATCCTGCGCTCGATCCACGAGGGCGCACGCGATCTCGCTCGCGATCTGGCGCTGACCGACGCCTATCTCACGTCACGCCGCGAGCGGAAGAAGGTCGAGATGCTGTTCGCCCACCTCAAGCGTATCCTGAAGCTGGACCGCCTGCGCCTGCGGGGCCCGAATGGTGCCAAGGACGAGTTCCTCCTCGCCGCCACCGCCCAAAACCTCCGCAAGCTCGCCAAGCTGATCCCGATCCCGCAGCCGGCGCCCGCTTGAGGGGAGCCGCGCTCGCCCGACCCAATGTTGCGACTCGGCTAGAAGAGCCGACTTCTTCAACACAATCCGGCCTTTGATGACGTTGGCGCGCGCCTCGTAGACGACGCGTCCGTCGGCGAGGGGCGTTCGCTCGCGCAGGGTGC